>JACNJE010000047.1 GCA_014382705.1 Verrucomicrobiota bacterium
TTCGGGACGCAGTTTCCACTTAAGCCTGTGGTCCTAAAATTGGGGGTAAGCACAATCCCCCCGACTGTACTGATTGTATTCTGGAACGCACGGAGCCACAATGGGTCGTGCATTCATCAAACCGAGGGTCTGCGTACGTTCGAGAGAGCCTGTTTTTTCACTTTTTATTCACAGGAAATTCACAGAAAAAACTCCCTTATTCAGCGATTTGGGTCTTATTCTGCGAAATTAGTGGAAAATCTTTAAAAAAAACCTATAAAAACGCTTGCTCCCGCCCTGAGGGGTCACTAATTTTCACCGCAAGTGCGCCCCTCTGGGCGCATGAGAGGGGAAACCGGTTAGTAGCCCCTCGTGGTATCGGCGAAAGTCGGTACTGTATGCGTATACAAACAAACTAGTTCTTAGGAGGAACTGATCATAATGAAAATGAACAAATGGACCGTGGGTCTGGCCGCCGCTGGTGTTGTCAGTCTCGCTTCGACTGCTCAGGCAGAGGAAAACAGCGTGTTGACGGCCCTGTCGTCGACCGTTATCAGTGGTTCTGTTGAGGCATCCTACATGGGAAGCCTTAGCGGGAGCAATCAGTTGTACAGCGACGACGGGTTCGTCGCAAACGGCGCCAGCTTGGCTATCGGCAGCCCGCTTGGCGAGGGTGACTACAGTGCAGGCTACAACGTGGAATTACTGTTGGGTGATCGCGCTGATGTCTTCAGTGGCAGCAGTGATGGCCTTCACATCAAGAACGCCAACATTGGCCTGAATGTGCCTTTCGGCAACGGGGTTGACCTGACGGTTGGCCTGTTCGACACGATCGTTGGTTACGAAGTCGAGGCCAGTGGCTCCAACCCGAACGTCCACCGTTCCTACGGCTACGGCTTGGAGCCGGTGACGCACACCGGTGTGTTGGCTTCCACGACGTTGTCCGACAACCTGAGTGTCTCCTTCGGCTTGGCCAGTGCGTTCAACGCTGTGGCTGATGCCAACGGCTCGATTAACGGGGAGGGCAACTTCGCCTACCTGGTGGGCGTTGACTTCACCGTTCCCGATAGCTTGGGCTTCCTGTCCGGCAGCAACCTGTACGTCGGCTACGCGAGCGGCGCTGATGCGGGTGCTGACAACGACGACGACAACAAGCTCCTCTACATCGGTGCTTCCGTGAGCAGCCCGATCGAGGGCGTTTCCCTGGGTGTTGCGTATGATGATCTCGAGTCGCCCAACGGCCCGGATCAGGATGCCGTGGCCATTTACGCGCTTTGGGATGTCAGCGACGGCGTCTCTCTGGCCACCCGATACGACACACTGGACGATGGCAGCGACACCAAGTCCATGTGGAGTGTCACTCTGGGTTACTCCATCTGGGAGAATGTTCTCACCCGCTTGGAGTACAACTATGAGATGGGCGATCGCGAAGACGGCGACAGTTCCGGTTTCGCTTTGAACCTGTTTTACCAGTTCTAATTTCCAACCACGTTGGATCACAAAGCCCCTCCGTTCTGGAGGGGCTTTTTTCATGCCCACCCATCACGCGGCAATTGGAACTTGAAACTTGGTCGAGCGGCACCAATTCTCCCGCCGTTGCTGCTGAACATCGAAAACCTGCGAAAAAGCTACGGGACACCGGACGGATCGGTGCAGCCGGTGGTCGATGTGGCCTCCTTCTCGATTGAGTCCGGGCAGCAAACGGCCCTTTGCGGTACGAGCGGCACCGGCAAAACCACCTTCCTGAACCTCATCGCCGGCATTTTGCAGCCGGATGACGGCCTCATTGAGCTGGATGGCCGCCCGATCTCCGGAATCAGCGAAGCCGGGCGGGATCGGCTGCGGGCACGGACGATCGGCTACATTTTCCAGACGTTCAACCTGTTGCAGGGCTACAGTTGTGTCGAGAACGTGCTGCTTGGGATGAGCTTCGGGCCGGGGGCGGACCGGAGCCGGGCCAGCGAGCTGCTCGAGCGGGTTGGGCTTGGCCAACGGCTGGATCATCTCCCCCGCCAGCTTTCCACCGGCCAACAGCAGCGGGTGGCTGTGGCCCGGGCCTTGGCCAACCGGCCCAAGCTGGTGCTGGCGGACGAGCCGACCGGCAACCTCGACCCCGCCGCTGCCGCCGAGTCGCTCGGCCTGATTCGCGAGACCTGTCGGGAAAACGGCGCGGCGCTGTTGCTCGTGAGCCACGACCGGGGCGTGCTTGGCCAATTCGACCCCGTCCGCGACTTGGCGGAGATCAACCGGGCGGCCGCTTGGCCAAGCGGGAAGGAGGTCCAGCCGTGAGCCTGTTGCAGATCGTCCTGCGCAGCCTGCGGCAGCACATGCTGTCCACCGTGATCACCGCGTTCTCGATCGCGCTGGCGAGCGGACTGCTGATGAGCGTGTGGGTGGTGAAGGATCAGGCGCGGGAAAACTTCACCGGCGTGGACTCCGGCTTCGACGGCGTGTTCGGCGCTCGTGGTTCCAAGCTGCAACTGGTGCTCAACTCCATTTTTCATCTCGAGGCGTCGCCGGGCAACCTGTCGTGGGAGCAATACGAACGGATCGCCGCCGACCGGCGCGTGGCCACGGCGGTGCCGATCGCGGTTGGGGACAACTACAAGGGCTACCGACTGGTCGGCGTGACGACAAACCTGTTCGGGATCGAGTATCGCGCGGGCAAAAAGTACGCCGTGCGAGACGGGTATCTGTTCAACCCGGAAAGGAAGCAGGCGGTGGTGGGCAGCTTCGCGGCGGAGCGGCTTCGGCTGAAAGTGGGCGACACGTTCCACCCGTACCACGGCCTGATTTTTGACGAGAACCAACAGCACGCGGAGACGTACGTCGTCTCCGGCATCATGGAGCCGAGCAACACGCCGAGCGACCGGGTGATCTGGATCCCGATTGCCGGGCTGCAAAACATGGCGGGGCACAACCCCGAGACGGCGACCGACGTGAGCGCGGTGCTGGTGAAGCTGCGCGGCAGCTCAAGCGGCATGATGATGAATCAGGAGTTTAATCTGCAGGGCAACGTGATGACGTTCGCATGGCCCATCGCCGACACCCTGTCGAAGCTGTTCAACAAGATTGCGCCGGTCGAGATGGTGCTGCGGGCGGTGGCATTGCTCGTTGCGCTGGTGGCGGCCGGCTCGATCCTGGCGAGCATTTACAACTCGATGAACGAGCGTCGCCGTGAGATCGCGATTTTGCGGGCGCTGGGTGCGCGGCGCTCGACGATTTTTGCCGTGGTGGTGCTGGAGGCCGGCGGCATCGCGGCGCTGGGCGCAGTGGCCGGGTTCGGGGTGTATTTTGTCATTATGAGCGTGGCGGCGTGGTTGATCCGGCAGGAAACGGGTATCGTTCTCAACCCGCTGGAACTGGAGCCGGTAATGTTCTGGGCCCCGTTGGCCATGCTCGTACTGGGTGCGCTGGCCGGGGTGGTTCCGGCGGCCAAGGCCTACCGCACCGACGTGGCCGAAAACCTGACCCCCATTTCTTGAGCGATGATGCCGTTTCACTTTTTGATTCTCGCAGTGTTGGTTGCGCTTGGCCAAGCGGGGTGCGGTGGGGGGCACGAGCACGACCCCTCACACGCCGAGCCGCATCATCACGAGCCGCATCATCATGAGCCGCCGCACGGCGGCGCGGGAGTGACGCTGGGGGACGAGGCCGCGCACATCGAGTTTTTGGCCGATGCAGATACCGGCACGATGATCGCCTGGTTTTTCACGCCGCACATGGAGCGGTATCTGCGGATCGAGGCCAAGTCGTTCGAGGTCTTGGCCAAGCTGCCGGACGGCGAGGCCAAGCTCACCTTTGCGGCGGTGGCCAACGCCGGCACCGGCGAGACGGTTGGCGACACGTCGCAGTTCGTCGCCAAGGCGGACTGGCTGGCCGGCGTGGCGGGGTTCGATGCGGTCTTGCCAGAGTTGACCATCCGGGGCACGGTCTATCGAAACGTGGCGTTCAACTATCCGAAGGGCAACTGACATGAGCACAGGGCAACAACCGAGTCTGTGGAAGTGGTACGCGCTGAAGGCCGTGATCGCGGCGTTGGTTCTTTTTGCGGGCTACAAGGTGTTCATCGACAAACCCAGCCCGAAAGCCCCCGCCCCCACGCAGGATGAACTCGATGCGTTGAGTGGCGACATCGAGCGGATCGAGGAGGAGCCACCCATCCCGGAAACCAAGCCGGAGGCCGCACCCTTGCCGCCCGCTGAAACAGATCCATCCGCCGCCGTGGAAAAGCCGGCCCCAAACTTCGTCGAGTTGGTTCAGCCGGTGGAGGAGATGCCGGAGGCGATTGACGGTTACGAGGGGGTCACCTTCGACAAGCTGGCGTCATTCGCGTACGAGGTGCCGCTGGACCCGGTCACCAACAAGGTGGAGTTGGCCAAGCTCAACGCCCAGATCCCGGAGCGCATCAAGTCGCTGGACAAAAAGCCGGTGGCCATCCGGGGCTTCATGCTGCCGCTCAAGGTGGAGAACGGGCTCGTCACCGAGCTGCTGATCATGCGGGACCAGTCGATGTGCTGCTTCGGCACCGTGCCCAAGATCAACGAATGGATCAACATCCGGATGGCTGGGGAGGGCGTCCAGCCGATCATGGACCAGGCGATCACCCTCATGGGCCAGTTGAAGGTGGGCGAAGTACTCGAAAACGACTATTTGGTGGGCATTTACGAGATGGAGGGGGATCGGATGATCGGCCCGCTGGATCTCTGATTTTTCACCCGATTCACGGTTGACAGCCGCTTGGCCAAGCGGCAGATTGCACGGCCTGCATTTAACCAACGGACGATATGAAAAAAAATCGCACTTCCTCCGGTTTCACGCTGATTGAGCTGCTGGTGGTCATCGCCATCATCGCCATACTTGCCGCGCTGTTGCTGCCGGCCCTCGCCAAGGCCAAGACCAAGGCCCACGGCCTCTATTGCATGAATAACACCAACCAGATGATCAAGGGGTTCCATCTGTACGCCACGGATGAGGAGGATTACATCCCCCCCAATCACGATGACGGTAACACTCAACCATGGAAAAACTGGTGCAGTGGGCAGGCCAAGGATCCAAACAATGCCCGTTTTTACCTAACGGGTCCCACGCCTAACGATGTCACGAAGTATAATCTGAGAGTGAAGCCGTGGTCGTTTAACCGCATCGCGCCCTATTTACCTAACGGGTCCCACGCCTAACGATGTCACGAAGTATAATCTGAGAGTGAAGCCGTGGTCGTTTAACCGCATCGCGCCCTATTTGGCCGGCAACATCACGCTGTGGCGTTGCCCGGCAGATCCCAGTACATACACCGTTCGAGAAGGAGGAGTGACCAAGAAAAACATTCCCCGTTATCGTAGCATCTCCATGAGCCAGGCGGTGGGAACCTACCCCTATCAGTCCAAGTCCAAGCAGGCTGTGCATGGCCCGTGGCTGGACGGCAATCATGGCCACACCCGAGGCAGGACCTGGTACACCTACGGCAAAATGAGCAGTTTCAACGCGCCGGGAGCGGCGAGCACATACATGCTGGTGGACGAAAATCACAATAGCATCAACGATGCCGGCTTTGCCACCATCGGCCCCGGCCCATCCAACTTCCGCATGATCGACTGGCCGGCCACCTACCACAACATGGCGGCCGGGTTCGCCTTTGCCGACGGCCACTCGGAGATTCACAAATGGGTCTGGCCCGGGACAGATTTGGAGAAGCGAGGTCCGGCGATCAAGGGCGGTGTCCGCAGCCCGGACATTGTCTGGATGCAGATGCGCACCTCGGCCCTGATTAAAAAATAGGCTGCCGCTGATTTTAAACTGCGATCCATCGATTAACCCGGTTTTCAAGGCGATCCCAAGCGGATCGCCTTTCTGTTTGGAGCCCAGCCCGTTTGTTGGTTGACGACTTCATTAATCAGGCATACTTTCGCGGCTCGGACGGCTGAAACTCCGATTATAATGAAACAAAAACAACATGGATTCACGTTGATCGAGTTGTTGGTGGTGATTGCCATCATCGCGATTTTGGCGAGTCTGTTGCTCCCGGCATTGGCCAAAGCCAAGGCTAAGGCCACAGGCACCATTTGCATGAGCAATAACAAACAGGTGGCGCTCGCATGGCTCATGTACGCTGGCGACAATGACAGCTTTCTTGCCGGAAGTCTGGGTAACGCCTCGCAAGGCAAGATTTGGGTTCCGGGCCATCTTGATTTTAGTTCACGAAAAGACAATGTTGACAAGAGCCTGCTCCTCGACCCCAAGCGCGGTGCACTACTCGGCAAGTACCTTCAGACTGCCGAAGTATTTAAATGCCCGGCTGACATGAGCACGGTGAAATATCGCAACGAAACCCTGCCCCGAATCCGCAGCATCTCCATGAGCCAGTCGTTCGGCCGCAACCCGACCCAGGGCGGTGGAGCTGGCCAGTGGTTGCCCTATAGCACCTACCTCAATTACGTCAAGGAGGGCGATATGGCCAACCCGGGACCGTCCAATTTGTTTGTCTTTTTGGACGAGCATCCCAACAGCATCAATGATGCTGCGTTTGCGGTGAAATGCGATACTCGGGGAGGCCAAGCGCGCATGATAGATTGGCCTGCAAGTTTCCACAATGGTGCCGCTGGTTTTGCATTTGGTGATGGTCATGCTGAGATCAAGAAATGGTTGGATGAACGCACTATTGTACCACACAAAAATTCTAACGGAATGCCCTACCCTCCAGGAGGGTTAAACCAAGCAGCGCCCAACAGCCCTGATGTGGCATGGATGCAGGACCGGGCCTCGGCTCGAAGGGGTATTCGTCGTTAGAGCCCTCGATTAGCCCGAGTTTCAAGGCGATCCCAAGCGGATCGCCTTTCTGTTTGGTAAACAGCCCGTTTGTTGGTTGACGACTTCAATAATCAGGCATACTTTTTCGGCTCGAACGCCTGAAATTCCGATTAAAATGAAACAGAAACAACATGGGTTCACGCTGATTGAGTTGCTGGTGGTGATCGCCATCATCGCCATCTTGGCAAGTTTACTCCTGCCAGCTCTGGCTCAAGCCAAAGAGAAGGCCAGGTTGACCAGTTGCAAGAATAATCTAAAGCAATTTGGCCTAACGATGATTTATTATACCGATGACAATGATGATCGTTTGCCTCACATGCATGAATGGCTGGTTCACCCCCGGAATAAGTCGTCGCAAACTGTTGTTAACGGCAAGAAACCCAACGGCCAGCGGTATAACCGAGGTCAGGATCTTACCACAGGCACGCTTTATCCTTACTTAAAAAATCAGGATATCTATCTTTGTCCGACAGACAAGATCATGCTAAAGAGACCAGGAGGCTGGTCCAAATGGGCGGACTTCAGTTATGCAATTAGCGGGCCCGGAATGGATGGTAGAAACCCAAGGGTTTACAACGCGAAATTCTCCAGTTGGGTCGAGCCAGATAAATCGATGACTTTTATGGAGGAGTCGTTGGACGCGCCACTGAATGATGGGCATGTTTGGCCCAACGTTAATGACTTGTTGGCAACTCGGCACAAGGGTGATGGCAATGGCTACGGTGTGACAAACACTTCATTAAGAAAAGATATGACGGGTCTTGGATGTGTTTTGATGGGTGACGCTCGAGTGGAAGTGTGGTCGAAGCAAAAATTTCATGATTATTTGAGTCCACTCAATTCAAAAATTGGAAACAGGGCAGGTCAAACCCGTTTTTGGAAGCCTTACGGTAAAGTCTCGATGCCCAGTCCATAAGAAACTGGATCGATAAAAGTGGTTTAATTTCGAGTGGCCAAAGTGAACTGCGCTTTGGCATTAAGTGCACCCTATTTTAATGAAAAAAAAATTATCGCGTCGTTCTGCTCTGAAATCAATCGCGGGTAGCACCGCAGTCGTGGGCACGGCATTGGCCACCCCGGCGCTTGGCCAAGCGGCCGAGGGCAAGGTGAAGGGCAACATCCGCCACTCGGTCTGCAAATGGTGCTACGGCAGCACCGGCCTGGAGAAGCTGGCGGCCAAGGCGGCCAGCCTCGGCATGGAGTCGGTCGAATTGCTCGACCCGCCGGATTTCCCGACCATGCGCAAGCACGGCCTTTCGTGCGCCATGGTCAGTTTCCCAACCGGCACGCTCAAGGACGGCAAAACCAAGGTGGGCGGCATCGGCCGGGCGTTCAACCGGCTGGAGCATCACGACACGCTGGTGGAGGTTTACGAGCAGCGAATCAGGGAGACCGCCAACGCCGGGCTGAAAAACCTCATCTGTTTTTCCGGCAACCGCGCCGGCATGGACGACGAGACCGGCCTGAAGAACTGCGCCGTTGGCCTCAAGCGCATCCTGCCCATCGCCGAGAAGCACAACGTGACCCTTGTGATGGAGCTGCTCAACAGCCGGGTCAACCACAAGGATTACATGTGCGACCGGACGGAGTGGGGTGTCGCACTCTGTAAAGCGATCGACTCGGAACGGTTCGGCCTGCTGTACGACATTTACCACATGCAAATCATGGAGGGGGACGTGATTCGCACCATTCGCAACAACCACAAATATCTTTTCCACTATCACACCGGCGGCAACCCCGGGCGCAACGAGATCGACGAGACGCAGGAGCTGTATTACCCGGCGATCATGCGCGCGATCCTCGCGACCGGCTACAAGGGCCACGTCGGGCAGGAGTTCATCCCCAAGCGCAAGGACAAGCTCGCCTCGCTCGAGCAGGGCGTCCGCATCTGCGATGTGTAGGCGATGAGTTCGGTCATTTCTGAAGCCAAGCGGGAGGCGATTGCCGCTGCGGTGGGGCGTTCCGTTCGGGAGACGGGCGTCTACGACATTCACACGCACCTGTACGACCCGGCGTTCGGGGAGCTGCTGCTTTGGGGGATCGACGATCAGTTGGTGTATCATTACCTCGTCGCCGAGGCGTTCCGGCATTTTGACATCGGCTATGACGATTTTTGGCGCTTGGCCAAGGAGGAACAGGCGCAGCTGATTTGGGACGCGTTGTTTGTCGAGAACTCGCCGCTGTCGGAGGCGTGCCGCGGGGTGTTGACCGTCCTCAACCGGCTTGGCCTCGACGCCAACCAGCGCGACCTGCCAAGCATCCGCAAATGGTTCGCCGAGCAGGACCCGAACGACTACATCACGCGCTGCATGGAGTTGGCCAAGGTCAAGACGATCTGCATGACCAACTCGCCGTTCGACGATTTGGAAACGCCGCAGTGGGACGCCGGCTTTGAGCGGGACGATCGCTTCACCTCGGCGCTGCGGATTGATCCGCTGCTGCTCGAGTGGGACGCCACCGCGCCGCGCTTGGCAAACGCCGGCTACGAGGTGCAGGCAGATTTCTCCGGCAAAACGATGGAGGAGGTGCAGCGGTTTTTGCGGGACTGGGCCAAGCGCATGGACGCGCTGTACGTGATGGTGTCGCTGCCGCCGGCGTTCGAGTACCCGGCGGACACGCAATGCTCGCGGCTGATCGATGGTGCGGTGCTTCCGTTCTGCAAAGAGAGCGGGCTGGCGTTCGCGCTGATGATCGGCGTGAAGCGCGGCGTGAATGCGGCGTTGCAGTTGGCCGGCGACGGCGTCGGCAAGCCGGACTTGGCCAGCCTTGAGAATCTTTGCTCGGGCCATCCCGACAACAAGTTTCTCTGCACGGTGCTGTCGCGAGAGAGCCAGCACGAGTTGTGCGTCATCGCCCGCAAGTTCCGCAACCTGCATCTGTTCGGCTGCTGGTGGTTCACCAACATTCCGAGTGTGATCGAGGAGATGACCCGGATACGCCTCGATCTCGTCGGGATGAGTTTCACCGCGCAGCATTCCGACGCCCGCGTGCTCGACCAGATTATTTACAAGTGGGATCACTCGCGGGAGATCCTCGCCAAGGTGCTGACAGAGAAATACCTGAACTTGTCCGCGACCGGATGGGAGCCAAGCGGGGCGGAAATCCAGCGCGATGTCGAGGGATTGTTCGGGGGATCGTTCCAGCGCTTTTTGGGCCGATAAATCGTACACGCTTGGCCAAGCGCAACTTGACGGATTGGTTGACGCTGAATACTTTCACCGAGCGGCCAAGTTCCGGTTCGCCTGATATTTTTTGATGAAATTAAAACAGCTATGTTGGGTTGCTGCCGGGTTGTTCGCCGGGGCGATGACGCTTTTGGCCAAGCCCGTTGTTGTGAACGACGGTAAAAAACTCACCAATCTGGCCAGTATCGAGAACACGCTCAATGAGGGCGGTGCCGAGATTGACCTGACGGTGGTGATGCGCCAGGGCCGTTGGCCGGCCGGCCATCTCGAGATGTCTCAGGCCGGCAAGTACACGAACCCGGCGTTGTGCGCTGCTTGGCACTCGGAGCGTCATCTGCCGGCATCGGGGGAGTACACGGTCAGTGCGGAGATTCAGCCGGTGGGAGCGGAGGAGGTGTACGACGGTGTCCCCGGCGTGATCGGCTGGCTCAACACCGAGACCGGCGTCGGCATTTCGTTCGCGCTGAATTACTACGACGGCTTCCAGGTGGGCACGGTCTCCTTTCAGGCCGATGACGCGGATGCCAACCGGACAGTCGATGGGCTGTTCAACTTGGACGGCACCTCGGCGCGGGCGAACGCCGGTTCCGCCTGGTCCGAATTGGGCGCATACGATGTCTCCAAGTTCGTCAGGATGCAGTTGGCGTTTTCCGAGCCGACCGAGGAGGACAAGGCGGCCCTGGAGGGTGTCACGGCGCGGGTGACCGCCAGCGTGTTTATGAGCAGCACAAAGATCGTCGAGGGAACCCGTGAGATCGTTCTGCTCACGAACCTGCCCCGCCCGGAGGGCAGTCAGCATCGGTTTGGCTACTTCGGCTATTGGGACAGCATCTGGGATGAGGGCAGCAACATTGGGTATTTTAAGAATCTCAAGATTGAGGGGGATCTGTACAACCATCCGCCGACCATCGAGCCACTCGAGAACCTGACCATCAATGAAAACGGTACTGGGGAGGTGGTCATTCATATCGATGACGTCGAGTTGGTTTCTTCCAAGCTCGAGGTGGTGGTGTTTACATCAAACTGGGGATTGACGCCCACCGAGAACTTCGTCGTCAGTCCATCTGGTTCCAAGCGAACCGTGACCATCACGCCCAACGCAAACACCTTCGGCGTGGCAGATATTCTCATCACCGTCAGCGATGGAGACGCATCGGCATTCGCCGCATTCACGTTGACCGTCAATGAGGTGAACGATCCACCGACCCTTTCTGTCGCCCGTGGAGAGGATGGGAAACTTTCCGTCGCTTGGGTCGGCGGGGGCACGCTGCACTCCAGCGACAATTTGAAAAGCTGGCAACCCGTCGAGAACGCTGCCAGCCCGTTTACGGTCGATCCCACCGAGGCCCGGAAATATTACCGGGTGATTCTGGAATAACGCCCGGCTATTCCGCCACCGCGTAGGCGTCCATTCCCTCGCAGGTGCAGACCGGGTTGCGGTCGCCGTGGACGTTGTCGATGCGGTTGACCGGCGGCCAATACTTCTGCTCGCGCAACCCCGCCACCGGGAACACCGCCTGCTCGCGGCTGTATGGCCGGTTCCATTCACCGGCCAAGTCATCGGCCGTGTGCGGCGCGTTCTTGAGCAGATTATTTTCCGCGTCCGCCTCGCCGCTCTCGATTGCCGCGATCTCGGCGTGGATGGAAATCATCGCGTCGCAGAAACGATCCAGCTCCGCCTTGGGCTCGCTCTCGGTCGGCTCGACCATCATCGTCCCGGCCACCGGCCACGAGATCGTCGGCGCGTGAAAGCCGTAATCCATCAGCCGCTTGGCCACGTCCTCGACGGTGACCTTTTCGAACTGCCGCAGATCGACGATGCACTCGTGGGCTACCAAGCCGTTCTTGCCGCGATACAAAATGGGGAACGTCCCGGCAAGCCGCTGGGCGATGTAGTTGGCGTTGAGGATCGCGACGCGCGTGGCCTCGGCCAGCCCGTCGGCACCCATCATCGCAATGTACATCCACGAGATCGGCAGGATGCCCGCGCTGCCCCAGGTTGCCGCCGCGACTGCGCCGCCGCTGTTCGCCTCCAGCGGATCGCCCGGCAGAAACGGCTCGAGATGCGCCGCCACGCCGATCGGCCCGACGCCCGGGCCGCCGCCGCCGTGTGGGATGCAAAACGTCTTGTGCAGGTTCAGGTGGCAGACGTCCGCGCCAATGTGGCCGGGGCTGGTGAGGCCGATCTGCGCGTTCAGGTTGGCGCCGTCCATGTAAACCTGCCCGCCGTGTTCGTGGACGATCGCGCAAACCTCCCGGATGCCCCGCTCGAAGATGCCGTTGGTGGAGGGGTAGGTCACCATGATCGCCGCCAGGTTTTCGCGGTGCTCCTCGGCTCGGGCGCGGAGGTCGTCGAGGTCGATGTCGCCGTTGTCGGCCGATTGGCCGCACGTCACCGGCACCACTTTCATCCCCGCCATCACGGCGCTCGCCGGGTTGGTGCCGTGCGCCGACATCGGGATCAGGCAGACGTTGCGTTGCGTGTCGCCGCGACTTTCGTGGTAGCGGCGGATCGCGAGCAACCCGGCCAATTCGCCCTGCGAACCGGCGTTGGGCTGGAGCGACACGGCGGCAAAGCCGGTGATCTCCGCCAGCCAGCTTTCGAGTTGCCCAAAAAGTTTGTGGTAACCCCGCGCTTGGCCATGCGGCGCAAACGGGTGAAGCGCGGCGAAGCCGGGCCAACTGACCGGGAACATCTCGGCGGCGGCGTTGAGCTTCATCGTGCAGGAGCCGAGCGGGATCATCGACGTCGTGAGCGACAAGTCGCGCGCCTCCAGTTTCTTGAGATAGCGCAGCATCTCCGTCTCCGAGTGGTGCCGGTTGAAAATCGGGTGTGTGAGAAAACCGGACGTGCGGCGCAGCGACTCGGGAATGGCAACGCTCTCTCCGCCGGCCAAGTCGAACTCCACCGCTTGGCCGCCGTTGAATATCGCCAGCAAGTCGGCCAAGTCGGCCGGTGTCACCGTTTCGTCGAGCGCGATGCCGACGCGCCCGCCGCCGAGCTGCCGCAGATTGATCCGCCGCTTGGCCGCCTCGGCGATCACGCCGTCCGCCGTTTGGCCAAGCGCGACGGTGATCGTGTCAAAAAAATGCTCCGACTCCACCGCTTGGCCAAGCTGCTGCAAGCCGTTGGCCAACGCCTTGGCTTGGGCGTGGACGCACCCGCCGATCTGCCGCAGCCCGTCCGGCCCGTGGTAGACGGCGTACATCGAGGCGATGTTGGCGAGCAACGCCTGTGCGGTGCAAATGTTGCTCGTCGCCTTGTCACGGCGGATGTGCTGCTCGCGCGTCTGCAATGCCAGCCGCAGGGCGGGGCGGCCGTTGGCGTCCTTGGACACGCCGACGATGCGGCCCGGCAGCCGCCGCTTATGCTTGTCCCGCGTGGCGATGAACGCCGCGTGCGGGCCGCCGTAGCCCATCGGCACGCCGAAGCGTTGTGCGCTGCCGATGGCGACGTCCGCGCCAAGCTCGCCTGGCGGCTTGATCTGCGTGAGCGCCAGCAGGTCGGTCGCCACGATGGCGAGTGCGTCGTGGTCGTGCGCTTGGCTGATGAACGCGCTCGGGTCGGTCAACGTGCCGTCGGTGGCCGGGTACTGCAGCACCACGGCGAACACCGGCATGCTGAAATCAAACTCGGCCGGATCGCCGGTGACAATCTCGATGCCGATCGCCCCGGCGCGCGTGCGGAGGACGGCGAGCGTTGACGGATGGCAGTCGTCCGAGACGAATACGGCGTTGGCCTTGTTTCGCGACTGTATGTTGCGGCACATCGTGACCGCCTCGGCGGCGGCGGTGGCCTCGTCAAGCAGCGACGCGTTGGCGATCTCCATGCCGGCGAGGTCGCAAACCATCGTCTGGAAATTGAGCAGCGCCTCGAGGCGGCCCTGCGAAATCTCGGCCTGATACGGCGTGTACTGCGTGTACCAGCCGGGATTCTCGAGCAGGTTGCGCTGGATGACCGGCGGGGTGATGCAGCCGTGGTAGCCCATGCCGATGTACGAGCGCCAAACCTGGTTTTCACTGGCCAAGCGGCGGAGCGACTGGAGTGCCCCGGTTTCGCCTTGGGCGGCGGGCAGTTCGGGCGGCTCAGCGAGGCGGATGCTGCTCGGCGTGCCGGCGTCGATCATCGCGTCGAGCGACTCGTGGCCAAGCACCGCGAGCATCGTGGCAATGTCGTCCGGCTTTGGGCCAATGTGCCGATCCACGAATCGGTCCGGATGGGGTGTCAATGCGTCGTCGGGTTTCAAAATGATTATCGGAGAGAGCGCCGCAGCCCTGCGGCCAATGTACGGGACAACGCAAACCGTCCCAAGCGAGATTCCCGAATTGTGAATAATTTGTCGCCTTACGGCTGGGCGGGAGGCTTGAGGACGACGACGCAGCGGAAGCCGTAATCCTCGGTGGCGGTCTTGGGGGTGACGAGGAGTTCGCGGGCGGGGTTGAGCAGGTCGAGGGAGTCGTCGCGCCAGCCGCCGCCGCGCAGGATGCGGCCGACGCCCTCCGCGCTTGGCCAAGCGGTGCACCACTCCCAGACGTTGCCGCGCAGATCGTGCAGTCCAAGTGCGTTGCCGGGGAACGAGCCGACCGGGCTGGTGCGGGCGAAGCTGTCGGTGCCGAACTGCGGGCCAACGTTGCCACTGTTTTTTTTGGGGCGAGGTGGAACTCGCCCCTCCCCGTTGTGGCCAAGTGCGAGCGTCCATTCGCTCGTGGTCGGCAGGCGGTAGCCTTCGTCGTTGGCGAGCAGGCCGCTCGCACGTTCGCGGCGGCTGAGCCAGGCGCAGAAGGCTTGGGCGTCGTCCCACGAGACATTGACGGCGGGATGGCGGTCGGTGTCCTGAAACCAAGCGGCCTGCCAGCCGTTGGTGGTGGCGTTGGCAAAGGCGGCGTAGTCGGCAACGCGCGTTTCCCAGACACTGACCCAGGCGTTGCCGCCGGACAATGGCACGAACTGCATGCCAAGGCTGTTGACGAAAAACCGGTGCTCATTGACTTCGTGAAAACCGGGCTTGGCCGCCGGGTCGCCGCCGCAACCGGCGAGCAGGCAAACGACCGCCAGCAGCAGCATCGCTTGGCGTGGTGTTTCGTCAGGCATGGCATTGGGCGTCGAGCAGTTTTTGGCTGCGCCGCCGCGATGGCACGGCAAGGGCGGTCTGCCGGGTCAACTGCTTGATCTCGGGTCGGCTGACCTTGATGCGGTGCTCGGCGTCGAGCACGTTTTGCACGCGCAACAACGCCAACGTCCGCTGGCCAATAAGCACCGGCAGCATGCAGGCGGCGCGCAGCCGGAACTGCCGGTACGGCAGCAGGCCGATGTACTCGACGGCGGCGTTGAGGTGCGCGGCGGCCTTGTCGAGGTAGCTGTCGTAAACGGGGCGGAAGCGGTCGATGGTCTCCGGCTTGAGCAGGTCGCGCGGCGTGAGGTCGTGTTCGGCCAGCACGGCGCTCGGCAGATAGCAACGGCCGGTGCGCAGGTCGGCCGGGAGGTCGCGCAGGATGTTGACCAGTTGCAGCCCCTTGCCAAAGCGCACGCCGGTTTCAAGCAGTCGCGCCTCGGTGGCGGCATCGGCCTCGAACAGGTGCGCCAGCGACAGGTGCGTCCAGAATTCGCCGACACAGCCGGCGACGCGGTGGGTGTAGTCGTCGAGTTCCTCCTCGCGCGCCAGCGGGATGATTGTGTCGCCGGTGGCGTAGGCGAAGCGCTGGAGGTCGAGCATTTGTCCGCCGGTGATCGTCTCGAGGACCTGCCGGATGTGCCGCCGGTCGGCGTCGGAAAACTGCTCGAGATAGCTGACCGGCGCGGCGGCGTTCTCGAGCAGCTGCGCCTCGGCCGGCTCGCGCTGGAGCCGGGCAAGGGTTGAGAGGTTGGGCAACTCGCCGGTGCGGCCCTGGATGCGGTCGTTGAACTGCCCGAGCGCGTGCAGGCGCTGGTCGGTGGGGCCGCCTTTCGAGTCGGCGACGGTGTCGGCGATGCGGGCGAGCAGATACCCAAGGCCGATCTGCGGCCGGATGCGCGGCGGCAGCGCCTTGAGGGTCAGGTAAAAGGAGCGGGAGGTTTCCTTGAGCAGCGAGTCGATCGCCTGGTGGATCAACTTGGACATGGCTCGCGCGCCGGTTCCACCGCATTAACCGGCAAGCAGCCAGTAGCCGCCGACGAGCAGCGAGGCGGTGCAGCAGGCCAAGCCGAATCCGTGGCCCAGTCGCGGGCTGGCGCTGGCCAAGCGCTTGGCCAAGCGGCCCAGCCCGGCGGAGAACAGGGTCATCGCCGCGACGGTGGCCAGCGCGTAGGCGGCGAGGTAAAGGGCCACGCCGCCGAAACTGGCGATGGCCAACGTTGGCAGCACCACCCAGAGATGGGTTCCCCCGGCCGCGCCGTGCAGCAGGCCGATGCCCAGCGCGGCATGCGAGTGGTGATGGCTGACGGATGCGTGCGCTTGGCCAAGGTGCGCGTGGATGTGCGAGTGCCGGATGCCGAAGTGATCGTGCTCGTGGGTGTGGACCCGGTGCCGCAGCAGGGATCGGATGCCCAGCGCGCCCACCGCCACCAGCGCCACGCCAACCAGCCATTCCGCGCCGCTGGAGAGCCATTCGGCGGCGGCGGTGCCCTTGAGGAGCCAGACGAGCAGCCCGATCAGCGCCACCCCCCCGGCGTGGCCCAGCCCCCAGTGCAGACCCAGCCGCCACGCGGCCGGTTGTTCGCGGCGTGCGGCGAAGGGCGCCAGCGCGGCCATGTGATCCGCCCCGCTGACCACGTGGGCGAATCCCGCCGCGAACCCGATGAATAACAGCTCCATGCCCTTGAACGGGATGACTATTTAGCAGAGACGGCCGCTGGGTGAAAGCGCAAAGGTGCGCGGAATCATTTCGCGCCGGTGCCGATGAAAACGACCGGGATGGTGCGGAAGAGAATCTTGATGTCGAGCCAGAGCGACCAGTTGTCGATGTACTCGAGGTCGAGGCGCACCCAGTCGGAGAACTCGTTCACCTCGTTGCGGCCGCTGATCTGCCAGAGGCAGGTGAGGCCCGGCTTGACGCTGAGGCGGCGGCGATGGGCGAGATCCTCGAAGCGTTTGGTTTCGTCCACCGGCAGGGGGCGCGGGCCGACGAGGCTCATGGCGCCCTTGAGGACATTGAACAACTGGGGCAGCTCGTCGAGGCTGAACCGGCGCAGGAACCGGCCGACCGGCGTGATGCGCGGGTCGTTGGCGACCTTGAACACCGGGCCGCTCATCTCGTTCATGGCCGCCAGTTCATGCTTGCGCTGTTCGGCGTTGGTGGCCATCGAGCGGAACTTGTACATGGTGAACGGGCGGCCGTTGATGCCGCTGCGCTTTTGGCGGAACAGGATCGGGCCGGGGGAGGTGATCTTCACGAGCAGCGCGCACCCCAGCAGCACCGGCGAGAGCAGCACGAGCATCGCCAGCGCCCCGGCGAAGTCGATCATCTGCTTGGCCAAGCCCTGCAGCGAGGCGGCCGGCGCGGAGTGGAACACCAGCAGCGGGACGCCGTGAAAGTCGTCCACCGCAGTGCGGGCGATCTGCGTGTTGAAAAAGTCGGCGGCGAGCCACACCTCGACCCCCTCCAGTTCGCAGGCGTTGATGACCTGCTCAATCTGGTCGAACTTGGTGTGGCCGGCGCTGATCAGGACGACGTTGGCGGAGTGCTCGTGCATCAGGCGCAGGAGCCGCTCGATCGGGTCGCGGTCGATGTTGAACTGCAGCACGACGCGGTAGCTCGTGTCGTTGCCATCATCAATGCGCCCAACCATGGTTTTTGTCTCCTCCGGTGAGCCGAGCAGGATGATGCGTTTCTGCAGGTCGGCGCGGGTCAGGCGGCGTCGCTGCCAGCGCAGGGCGGCCTCCTCCTTGGCCCAGGCCAACGCGACGCTGAGCAGGGCGAAGATCAGGATCACTGAGCGGGTGAGCTGAATCTTGAAGGCGAACATCACGGTGATGATGAGCAGCGTGATCAGCAGGGAGGCCTTGGCCAATGGCCAGACGGTCTGCGCCCGGCTTGGCCAAGCGGACCGTGCGTAAAATCCCTGGGTGTCCAGGACGAGTGGAGCGACAAACAGGAGCAGCAGGCTAATCCAGACGTACGCCCCCTCGAAGGGCGCAATCTCAGCTGTGCCCCCGAACAATTCGAAGTCCATCGCCCCGCGCAACCCGTGCGCCAGCCATAGGCTGACGGCAAAAACCAACCCGTCGAGCACCTTGTGGATGCCGGTCTGGACTCGTCGTTGATTGCGCAGCATGAGGGTCGGGCGGCCCGTTACAGCAGGGCAAGGCTTGTACGCCTTGGCAGGATGGGAATCAACCCCTAACGCGCCAAGGGCGGTGGGGTTGGACAGGGCGGAACAGGGAAAATGTTCAATGCCCTGCGCCGATAATCACCATTCCTCCTCGATTTTTTCACCAAACAGGTGGTTCAGTTCCTCCTTGAGTCGCTCGACTGGCAGGCCGACCACGTTGGATACCGAGCCGGAGACACGCTTGATGATCTTGTTCTTGTCCTGTTGGATGGCGTAGCCGCCAGCCTTGTCGAGCGGGTCGATCCCGGCCAGATATTCGTCGATCTGCCCCTTGCCAAGCGGCAGGAAGGTGACGTTGGTGATCACCGAGAACACCTTGTTGATTTCGTCGTTGTGATAGAGGAGCGAGACGCCGGTGGCCACCTGGTGCGTGCGCCCCTGCAGCCGCGCCAGCATGCGGGCCGCATCATCGACGTGGGTTGGCTTGCCGAACAACTCGTCCTCAAGATAAACCAGCGTGTCGGCGGCGATCACGAGGCACTCCGGGTGCAGCTCGGCGATCGGCTCCGCCTTGGCCCGGGCGTTGGTCTCGCAGAGATCGGGAATGAAATCGCTGCCCTCCATGGTTTCCTCCGCGTGACTGGGAACGATCTCGAACTCGATGTTCATCGAGGTGAGCAGTTCCGATCGTCTCGGGGAACTGGAGGCAAGGATGACAGGGGGCAGGTTTTCCATGGGCGGCCTGATGCAGAATCCGGATCGAAAAAAATTAGGTTACACGGTTTCTGCGTGATCGCAAGCGCGGGCCGCCTCGATAAACCCGCTGAAGAGCGGATGCGGCTTGTTGGGCTTGCTCTTGAACTCGGGGTGAAACTGGCTGGCCACGTAAAACGGGTGTCCGGGCACTTCCACGATTTCAACCAGGGTGCCGTCCGGGGAGGTGCCGCTGAACACCATGCCGGCCGCCTCGAACGGCTCGCGGTAGGCGTTGTTAAACTCGTATCGGTGCCGGTGTCGCTCGTGAATTTCCTCAGTCCCGTATAGCCTGGCCGCCAGCGAGCCGGGCTTGAGGCGGCACGGCTGCGAGCCAAGGCGCATGGTGCCGCCCTTGTCGGTGACGTTCTGCTGCTCGTCCAGCAGGGCAATGACTGGGTGGGCGGTGCCGGGGTCAAACTCGGCGGAGTGTGCGCCCTCGAGCTGGATCACGTTGCGGGCGAACTCGATGGTGGCAATCTGCATCCCGAGGCAAAGCCCGAGGTACGGGATATTGTTTGCGCGGGCGTACTGGGCCGCCTGGATTTTGCCCTCGGCGCCACGCTCGCCAAACCCGCCCGGCACCAGGATGCCACCGCAACCGTTGAGTGCGTCGGCTGCCCCATTTTCCTCGATATCCTCCGCGTCGACCCTCTCAATCTCGACGCCGCAATCGTTGGCCACGCCGCCGTGGATCACCGCCTCGTAAACCGATTTGTAGGCATCCTGCAGCTCGACGTACTTGCCTACGACACCGATGCGCACCCGGTGGCGCGGCTTGATGAGTTTTCGGACGATGTCCTGCCAGTGCGTCATGTCGGCCGGCGGGGTGTCGAGGCCAAGCTGCCGGCAGATGAGATCGTCCATCCCCTCCCGCTGCAGCATCAACGGCACCTCGTAGATCGAGTGCTCGACGTCCATCTCCTCAATCACCGCCTCGTACGGCACATTGCAGAAGAGCGAAAGTTTTTGCCGGTGCTCCTTGGTCAGCGGCTTTTCGCAGCGGCAAACCAGGACGTCCGGCGTGATGCCGATCTCGCGCAGCTTGGCCACGCCCTGCTGGGTCGGCTTGGTCTTGAGCTCGCCGGCGGCGTTGATGAACGGAACAAACGTGACATGCAGAAACAGGACATTCCCCCGTCCGGCGCCCAGGGCGAACTCCCGGATCGCCTCGACAAACGGCAGCCCCTCGATGTCGCCGATGGTGCCGCCAATCTCGGTGATCACCACGTCGGCCCCGGTCTTGGTGCCAATCTCCCGGATGCGGTTCTGGATCTCGTCGGTCACGTGCGGGATGACCTGCACGGTTTTGCCGAGGTAATCCCCGCGCCGTTCCTTGTCCAGCACACTTTGGTAAACTTGGCCGCTGGTCAGGTTGTTGAAGCGAGTCAGCTCCGTGCCGGTGAATCGCTCGTAATGGCCAAGGTCGAGGTCGGTCTCTGCACCGTCATCGAGCACGTACACCTCGCCGTGCTGGAACGGGCTCATCGTGCCGGGATCGACGTTCAGGTACGGGTCGAACTTTTGCAGCGCGACCTTGAGGCCGCGGTTTTCCAGCAGGGTGCCGATGGAGGCGGCCGTCAGGCCCTTGCCAAGGGAACTCACCACGCCGCCTGTTACAAAGATGTGCTTCACTGTTTTTTCGCCAATAACTCGTTCACCCGCTGCAGATCCTCCGGGGTGTCGATGCCCACGCTGTCGTGCTCCACCAACGCCACGGCGATCGCGATGCCGTTTTCCAGCGCCCGCAGTTGCTCGAGTTTCTCCGCCTGCTCGAGGGGGGAAACTGGCTGGGAGACCAGCCGGAGCAGGGTTTCCCGGCGATAGCCGTAAATGCCGAGGTGTTTCAAAAACGGAAACGCCGCCAACGGCTCCGGGCTGGGGGCATCGGCGGCGTCACGCAGATACGGGATCGTACGCCGGGAGAAGTATAGCGCCTGGCCGGCGGCATTGACAACGACTTTCACCGCGTTGGGGTTGTCGCGCTCGGCGGCGTCGGTGATCCGCACCGCAGCGGTGGACATTTCGTTGTCGTCGAGGAGCGCGGCCACTCGGTCGATCACGCCCGGCTCGATCATCGGCTCGTCGCCCTGCACGTTCACAACGGCGTCGTAACCGCAGCGCTTGGCCACCTCGGCCACGCGGTCGGAGCCGCTTGGGTGGTCGTCCCGGGTCATCTCGACCCGGCAGAACCGGGTCGCCACCTCGGCGATTCGCGGGTCTTCGGTCGCCACGATCACCTCGCTGAGCCGCTTGGCCAAGCGGCATTGGTTGGCGACGTGCTCGATGATCGGCTTTCCGCCCAGCAATTCCAGCGGCTTGCCGGGAAACCGGGTGGAGCCGTAACGGGCGGGTATGATGCCTGCGATGTTCATGGTCAGCCTCTCAGGCAAGGCCGCTTGGCCAAGCCGGGCATCCTTTGCGGACAGGGATGAATACCCCAAATCGTGGCCACGCGTCAAAGGGTTCCATTTTTTTGGGAAAGAACAGCCTCGTTGCGCCCGGTCCATGTGAATAACTCCTGATTGCCTCCCCGGCACTCGGATGGTTAAATGCGCCTTGACCAATTGATGAAGGCTCTGCTGGCAAACCCGCTGGAGCTTGCCTCGCTGTCCGAGAAGGACAAGGCGGCGTTGGTTCGCCTGTTGTCCGACCCGGATCCCGGGGTGTTTCATGCCATAAAGCGAACATTGGTCGACTGCGGCACCGACGCCCGGCCTTGGCTGAAGGCCGGATTGGGTAGCCGGGACCGGCTCGTCCGGAAACATTGCTGGGAAATACTCACCCAACTGGAGCGGGGCGAGGCCGACCGGGAGTTTATCGCCTTTTGCAACCGGGGTGGGGAGCAACTCAATCTCGAGAAAGGGGTCTGGCTGCTCACCCGCACGGCCTTTCCCAACCTGGACTTGGAATCGTACCAGTCGCAGCTCAACGAGTTCGCGGCGTGCGTGCGCAAGGTGTGCGACCCCGCGCAAAGCCAGCCGGCGGCGTTGATGGCGGTCAACCGCGTCCTGTACCGGAAGGAACATTTCCGGGGCGACAAGGCCAACTACTACGATCCGCAGAATAGCTACCTGAACCGGGTGATCGACCGCCGGCTGGGCAACCCGCTCAGCCTCTGCCTGGTGTATCTGTTTGTGGCCCGCCGGCTTGGCCTCCCGGTGACCGGCGTGGGAATGCCGGGCCATTTCATCCTGCGCCTCCAGTCGCCGGCGTTCACAATCTATGTGGACGCGTTCAACGGCGGCAATTTTTTAACCCACTCCGACTGCGCCACCCGGCTCAAGCGGTGTGGGTACGGCGTTGATGCCGGCTTCCTCTCCACCACGACTCCGCGCCGCACCCTGATGCGCATCTGTTCTAACCTGCATCAAATCTACCAAAAGAGCCGGCATCTCAGGGAGCGGGATCGCATCCAAAAGTACCTCATCAAGCTGGCCAGTTGATCTGCTGCCAAGCCCGGCGCTTGGCCAAGGGCAATGCGGGGAAGCTATCAGTTCGGCCTGCCAAGCGGAACTGGCTCCGGGGCGAAGGTGGACGCGAAACCGGTGGCGGTGTAATTGACGAGATTCTGGATGATCCAGTCGGCGCTGCCGCCCATGTCGCCCTCGTCATTGAACCAGTCGATCTGGTCCATCAGCGTGATGGTCATCACCACCGTCCCCCCGAGGAACGCCCATTTCCAGTTCAATTCCTCGTCAGTCTTGTCCGGGAGCGATCGCTTGAGTTCCTTCTGAAACGCCGCCAGCGAATCACCCAGGTGCTTTTTCATCAACTGGTGATAGGTGAAGTTCGGCTCCATCCGAAGCCAGGCGAAGAGCTTTAGAAAATCGGCGCCCCCCTCGTCGGTGTTGTCGCGCAGCCGAATGAACGGCTCGACGTAGGCCTGAATAATGTTTTCCATGGCGATGGGCCGGCCACCGGTCTCGAGCGCATACTTTCCGAGCAGGTTCAACCGGGCTTGGTTGATCGGCACGAGCCGGCGCTCCAAGATGGCGTCCAGCAGGCCCTCCTTGTTTTTGAAATAGTAATGCACCATGGCCATGTTGACATCCGCCACCTTCATCACCTCGCGCAACGACGTGGCTGTCACGCCGTTTCGGCCAAACAACCGTTCGGCGGTGTCCAGCAGCAAAAAGCGGGTTTTTTCTCCCTTATTTAGGCCATTACTCTTGTCAGCCATGCAAAAAACAGTCAACTGACTAACCGAAAAAGATCGATATGTCACCTTTTTTTAGAATAAAAAATCGAAAAAACCGGTTGACACAAATCAATCAGTTGATAGATTTTTGCCGTTCGCCGCTTGATACCGGCATGGACGCCGTGTTCGGGGGTGGTCTAATTGGCATCGTTCACGAGTAAACTCATGGTTTTGAGCCAAAAAAAACGAAGAGCGATTGGCGTGGCAGTCTCCCTGTTTTGCCTCTGCTCCGGCTTGGCCAAGGCCCAGTATTTCGAGGAACCGGCGGTTTGGAAAGGCACCGATTCCATCGGCAGGGAAGTCGTCCTTTACGTCTCCCCGGAGGGACGCTTCTTTTCGCCGTATCCGCTGCTGACATCCGCCGGGGGTGACGGTCACGGTGTCTGGTCGATCGATCCCGCCGACAGCACGATCCGCTTTCGTTCCCTGTCGAGCGCGGATGCGCCCATTCCGGTGGATCTCATCTCCCGCCGGTACACTTTCGCCAAGGGGCCGGAGGGGGCCGTCGTCCTGACGGCGGGGACCACCGGGCATCGATTGACCCTCAAGCCAAGCGCAGCCTCACCGGCCTTTTTGCCCGAGGAGCGGATCGACTATTCCATCCAAGTTCCGGAAACTGTTTTTTACGACCCGGCCAAGCCCGCCGCCCATGGGTTGAATCTGGAGACGTGGACGCCGCACGGCGTGGTGTTCACTGACAGCACCGGCGCGGAGATTTCGCTCGACGGCGCGGACCGGGAACGGTTTCGCGTGCAGCGCGACGAGGCGGCCGGGCATACGCTGGTGTACCTGGCCGAGCCGCTACCGGCCAAGGTGGATCGATCGGGATACGAGCTGGACATCATCCGCCGGGAAGGCTTGGCCAAGCGCCCGATCGTGGCGGCCGCGACCGAGCGTTTTTCGATACAAGTGATTCCCGGCGACTCGGTGGTCAACGGCCTCCCGCCCATCTTTGCGTTGCCGCCGATCTTCCTTGGCCCGGAGCCGGACGCGCCGCTGACCATCCAGTTTTTCGGGGCGAACCAGTACACGCTGTCGGTGCAGGAATCCACCGACTTGGCCCACTGGAAAACAGTCGAGGAAGTTGACGGCAACGGGGAAACCGTCGAATGGACGGACACCCGCAACGACCGGCCCGGCGTGCTGTTTTATCGTATTCAAATGACCCCGAAAGAGTTGGCTGCGCCGGGCGTGTTCGATTTCAGTGGTGGCAAGCCGCTCGATCCCGACGGCCAACTGGCGCAAGACCTGGCCAGGACCGTGCTGGCGCGGTTGAACATTGACGGCCGCAACGTCACGGGGGCGACCGTGGAATCAATCGTTCGGTTGTTGCCTCCGATTTTTGGCCCCCAATATCTGGTTGAGTTGCGCGGCAACAACGAACAGCAACAGCCGGTTTCGGTTTACGCCGAACTCGCCGAGGCCGGCGCCCAACCAACGCGTTTCGTGACGAAGATCAACGTGGATGACCGGTGGGAGATGATCCGGCGGGCGGAGTCGGTCGAGGTGGACGACGGCCTGTCCCTCGCGCCAAATGCGGCAAACGCGGATCGAACCGCTGCTTCCGCACAGTTTGCGTTGGCTGACTTGAACGAGCGCACCGGAAACAACTGGTCACTGGTTGAGGTGATTTCCAGCGCCGAGACTGATGGAGCGATTGACCAACTTGTGCTAAACCTCGAGACGCCGGAAGGCGAAACAGCCACGGCGTTTGTCGAAGTGGGAATCGACCTGGAGACGAACCAGAGCGAACTGCTCACGGTGTTCACGCAGTCGGAGCTCGGGGTCACCCTCGTCCCGCTCGATTTCATGAGGGCACCTGATGCCGGGGACGCGGATTTTGTTTCGCTCATTCCGGGGAGGGTTGAGTTGACCCCGGTCGGGCCCGAGTCGCCCTTGGCCAAGCGCTTGGCCAAGTTCATCCTCGGTCAGGAACCGGCTGCCAAGGACGGCTTGAAACTGGAGCGAATCGTCGCCGTCACCGAGGCCAAGGCGGCGGAATCCGTGACCCATTTTATCGAGCTGCTTGCCACGACCAACACTGGCGCGACGGCGCACGTCCAAGCCCATGTGAGCGAACAGAATGACGGGCAGCTTGGGCTGCTGAGCCTCCAAATCACGATCGGAGAATAAGGGAGGGGACAGATACCATGCGATTTAGAGTCTGGTTAACAGTTGAGGACACACCCGGGAGAAGGCCGCGCCCGTTGAATCGCGGGCGCGGCCGATCCTCACAGGGGAAAACCGTGACGACAGGTTGGCTTTTTTATTCGTAAACCATTGGAAACAAGTTAATTAACAATCATAAAAGGAACTAAAATGAAAACACATGAACTGAACAATCGAATCGAGCCGGGGTTTGTGCCGGTTCCACGCCTTGACGGCTTGGCCAAGCGGGTGTTTGTTTGCCGGAATGCACAATCCGGGAAGGGGCTTTTTTCACGGAATCGTATCATGAAACGCTTGCATCGTTTGACATCGTTGGGCCGGGGCATTCCGGCGCTGGGTTTGGTTTTGGGGATGTTGTTTGGCGTACCGGCCTTGGCGCCGGTGCCAACCGGCTGGGCCGCGCCAGAGGCCGACCGGCCGGAAATCGTCAGCATTCAACTGGAGGTCAGCGAGGTGGTGGTGACGGTGCGTGTGCCCAAAGGCATCACGAAAGTCACACTCGAGGGCCGATCCCGCTTGGGCATTGGCAACTGGGCACCGCGCGCGGTGGAGCGGGTGGACGGCACCGGCGGGTTGCTGGTGATTCGGATTGCCTACAACAAGGCCAACGAAATCCTCCGCGTCCGGGGGGATGACAAGGAGGAGTTGCCGGCGGCGTTCTACAAGGGGACGACGGAGTTTGGTGGCCAAAAGGACGAGGGGGGTGGGGTTGATGGCTTGGCTCCAACACCCGGCCGCGAGAACGAGTTTGTTTCCGTCGCCGATACGGCGGACACCGAAAAGGGCGAGGGGGGCGAGCAGCGCGACGTGGTCGAGTCGGACATCTGGAGCATCCACAACGACACGCTATATTTCTTCAACCGGCTGCGCGGCCTGCAGGTGATCGACCTCAAGGACAAGAGCAACCCGGTCATCCGCGGCGTGCTGCCGATGCCGGCCGCCGGCGAGCAGATGTACACGCTTGGCGACGACCACGTGATCCTGCTCGCCCGGGACGGCTGCAACTGGTGGGGCAACAACGCCGAGAGCCAGGCGATCATCGTCAATGTCTCCGGCGACACGCCGGTCATCGTGGCCAGCGCGCCGGTGAAGGGGTACATCCGCGAGAGCCGACTCGTCGGCACCGCGCTGTACATCGCCTCGCAGACGTACGTCACGCGGGAAGCCGTCAACCCCACGACCGGCGTCACGTACACGCGGTGGGAGCACGGCACACAGGTGTCGGCGTTCGACCTGGCAACCCCGGCCAAGCCGGTCGCACGCGAGACGCTGTTCTACAGCGGCTACAACAACGACATCTATGCCACGGACAAGTTCCTGTTTGTCTCCACCTCGGTCCCGAAGGATTACTACAAGACCGACTTGAGAAGCATCGACATCTCCGCGCCGAACGGCACGATGAAGGAGGCGGCGACCATCCGCACCGCCGGGCGCGTGGCCGACAAGTTCAAGATGCGGTTGAGCGGCGACACGCTCACGGTGATCTCGGAGGTATTACGCCGCAACAGCAGTGACAACCGGAATCGCTGGCTGACCACGCTAGAGACGTTTAGTCTGGCTAACCCGAACAGGCCAATGGCACTCGGCGAGGTGAGCTTGGCCAAGGGGGAGCGTTTGTTTGCCACGCGCTTCGACGCTGACAGGGTTTATATCGTTACTTACGAGCGGATCGATCCACTGTGGATTGTCGACCTGTCCGACCCGCGCAAGCCGGAGATCAAGGGCGAACTTGAGGTGCCGGGCTGGTCCACCTACATCCAGCCGCTGGGCGACCGGCTTGTGTCGATTGGCGTGGACGACACGAACAACGGCCGCCGTGTTGCCGTGTCGTTGTTCGACGTGAGCGACGTCACTCAACCGAAGTTGTTCGACAAGGTCACTATGGGCGATCGCTGGTCGTGGAGCGAGGCGCAGTACGACGAGAAGGCGTTCACCGTGCTGCCGCATGCCGGCTTGATTCTCGTGCCGTACCAGGGTCGCGAGGAGGGCGGCTATGTGAAGAACGTCCAGATCATCGACTTGAACGAAAAGACGCTGACCAAGCGCGGGGTCATCGCGCACGCGCTGCAGCCGCGCCGCGCCACGGAGTATCAAGATTTCATCCTGTCGATCTCCGGCAAGGAGCTGCTGACTGTGGACGCGACCGACCGCGACAACCCGGTCGTGAAGAGCGAGGTCGAGTTGGCGTGGACGGTCGACCAGGTCATCCCGACCGGCGACTATCTGCTGCAGTTGGCCAAAGGCTCGAACTGGTATTTCGGCGAGCAGGGTGGGCCGTCCATACGCGTGGCCGCGCAGAGGGATCCCGACACCGCGCTGGGCCGAGTGGTGTTGCCGGAAACCGCCTACCTCTCCGGCGCCTCGGTGAACGGCGACAAATTGTATCTGTTGCAGACGCAGGCATTTCAGTCCGCGAATCCGAAGCCGATCCCGGAGAAACCTGAGGAGGGTGATGACGATGGCGGTGACAATGAGGAAACGCCGGAGCCGGAGGAACTCAAGCCCAACGTATTCCTGACGGTGATCGACTTGGCCAAGCTGCCGGAACTGACGGTGATCGGCGAGGTGGCCTTGGTGGACAAAAACATGGGCTGGAGCAACCAATTCAAGCCCAATTGGCCAAGCGCCGGCAAGCTGCTGTGGTCCAACGCCGGCGGCTACCGCTACTGGGGTTGGGGCGGGCCGTGGTTTGATGACGTTGACATCGTCGGCGATTCCCTTTGGCCCGGTTATTACGGCGGGAGCGCCGGGCAGCTGATGTGCTTCAACGTCAGCGACGCCGCCAAGCCCAGCTTGGCTTCCTCCGTCAACCTGTCGGTCGACGCAAACGAGGACGGCAAGCAGCGATACGCCAACCGCTGGAACTTCAGCGAGGCAATCCTCAACGACAACGGCCTGGTGTACCTCAGCAGCCAGCACTCGGCGTATGTCAAGCCGGAGGAGGAACAGGGCGGGGACGACCCGGATCCTGACGAGCCGAAGCCCAGGCCGCGCGGTTACTGGATCACCAGCTACGAGCTGCATGTGGTCGACTACACCGACATGTTCCACCCGGTCGTGCGCGACGCGACGCCGATCCCCGGCACGCTGATCGGCACGTCGCACGGCGGCGCGCTGCTCTACACGCAGGGCTCGCACTGGACGGACGAGCACAAGTGGGACGGCAGCTGGATCGACGCCAGCTCGTACGACGGGCTTGAGGCGTACCTCGTCGATTCCATCGAGCGACCCCAGCGCTGGCCGCAGTCGCACAAGGTCACCGGCGACGGCACGCTGTACATGGCGTATACCGAGAGGGAGGAAGTGGAGCCGGACGAGGAGGGCGGCTCGCGCCACGTCACGACCTACTACTTGCAGTCGCTCGCGCTGGACGAGACCGCGAAGTTCGCGTTGCTGGACGAGATCGAGCTGGAAACCGGCATCCAGCAACTCGCCGACATCGGTGGCCGCCTCGTGGGTCAGGACGGCGAGCGCACGCTCCACCTGTTCGACACCGCGAACCCGGCGACCCTCTCCGTCGCGGGGAAGGGCGGGCTGGACGGCTGCCTGTGGCTCAACTTGGGCGGGGCGGCCGGCAGCGTCGAGTCCGGCCTGTGGCTGCCGCTGGGCCATTACGGCGCGGTGAAGATCGACTGGGAGGAGTAGGCCAAGCGCTTGGCCTACTCGGGATTTTTCAGCTGTTCGTTGATGTACGGCAGGTACGATTCCCGGATGTGCCGGGCCAACGCTTGGGCGATCGGCTCGGAGCGGTTGGCGATGAGCCCCTTGGTGGGATCATCCAGCGGAGACACCCGCTCGAAATAGCGCTTGGCCTCCGCGTATTCCCCGATGTGCATCTTGTGCCAGCCGACGTTGGCCACCGTCAGGTAGCCGTTGGGATCGAGTTTTTCGGCCTCGGCAAAATAGTCCCCGGCCTTGTCCGCTTGGCCAAGCTGGGCCAGCGCCATCCCCAGCCGCGCGTGCGAATAGGCGTCGAAGGCGTTAAGCGTGATCGCCTTTTTCAGCCAAGCGGCCGCCTTTTTCAGCTCAACCCGCCTTGCGGCTCGGCCGGAATCGGCGGCGCGACGCCGATGGATTTCACCCAGCAGCCCGGCAGTTTCGTGGTTGTTCGGCTCGATCGCGAACGCCTGCTCGAGGTGCTCCACCTGGTCCGGAAAGGACTCCGCCGCCTGTGATGCCTCAAGCTGCACATATTCCCGCGCTTGGCCAAGCGCCTGGCTCATCAGCAGGATCGACACGCCGCCCACCGCGCCTGTCAGCATCAGTCGCACCGGCAGCCGCATGGCCACCCAGTGCCGCTCCGTGGCGAACCGGATGTACGCCGCCAACAGCCCCGCCAACGTCGCGGCCAGCATGGCGTTGGACGGGATGTGCAGGTTGAAATCGACAAACGAATGCAGCGCGATCGAGCCGAGCCCCGCCGTGCTGCCCAGCACAAAGGCCGTGCGGTTGCTGGTCTTGGCCGAGAGATCGCTCGAGGTGCGCTGCGCATATTTCCAGCTCTTGATGATCCCGGACACCATCGTTCCCAGCATCAGCCCGGCCAGCAGCACGCCGGCCAGCCCCCAGTCCACCAGCGTGTTGAGGTAGTCGTTGTGCACCCGCACCGGGCGCGACTGCAGCCGCTCCGGCCGGTGCGCCGGGAAGCGGTGGTCGAAATGCCCCGGCCCGACGCCGAGCAGCTTCTTCTCCTGCCACACCTTGGCCGCCGCGCCCCACAGCGCGATGCGCGGGCCGACATGCGCCATCGTGCCCTGCTTGGCTGCGCCGCTTGCGCGCGTCTGGGCAACCTTCGAGGTCACGAAAAACAGGCACGCCACGCCGGCCACCACGCCGGCCGCGACGAGGCCGCGGCGCCGGAACTGACTCCGCCATCCCAGCACGCCGATCACCCCCACCACCATCAGCGCGCTGGCGATCCAGCCGCCGCGCGACATGCTTACCGCCACGCCGACCAGCAGCACCAGGGCCGAATAGCCCAGCAGGATGCGCATCGGCTGGCTGATGCGGCCGGTCAAGACCGATGCCAGGCCGAGCGGCAGCAACATCCCGAGGAACCCGGCAAAATGGTTCGGGTTGATGAATGTCCCGGAGCCGCGCCCCTCGTATTGGGCCGGCCGGGTGAAATGCCAGACCTTCTCCGAGCCCGTGAGCCCCTGCACAATGCCGTAAATGGCGACCGCCGCGCCGGTGAACACCAGCACGTACAGCGTCAACTGCGTCCATTCCGACTTGTGCAGATTGTTCAGCACCACGAAAAACAGCAGCGCGTAGACCAGCAGGCGCAGCACCTCGCGGCGGGCCGTGTACTCGACATCCGCCTGCACGTAGTGAAACAGGGCGTACCCGAGGAAAAGCAGCAGCCCCCAGCCGACCGGTGGGAACAACAGGCGGTTGCGCCGGGGCTCCAGCCACGTGCGGGCCACCCACAGCAGTGCCGCGGCTGCCACGAGCCATTCAACCACCGCGAACTCCAGCGTCCGGACCGCCCCGGTGGCCAACGCCGAAAAGACGAGCGCCGCGAGCACCAGCCCGACGATCCCCCTCTCGCAAAAACTGTCCAGCGTTTTCCGATTCACGTGGCCATTGGCTTAACGGATCGACGCCGGTTTGTAAACGCCGGGGATCAATCTTTCTTCCGCGGCAGCGGGAGGTGCGTCGCAAAAAACCGGTCCATCATCGCCTGGCAGTAGTCGTTAACCGGCTTGGCGAGATCCATCGTGTGCGGCCAGCCGTCAAGCCGCCCGTAGGCGTGCGGGATCTCCAGCTGCTTGAGGTGTGCGGCCAGCCGGTCGGACTGCGCCACCGGCACGGTCTCGTCGATGGTCCCGTGCAGAATGAGCGTCGGCGGGTCGGTTTTGTCCAGGTGAACCCTCGGCGACGACTGCCGGTACAACTCCGGGGCCGCCTCGTACGATTTGCCCTGCAGGAACTGTTTCACTGCGTCGCTTTCCTTGGCGATCCGGGTGGTCATGTCGTACACGCCGTAAATGTTGACCACCGCGCTCACCCGGCTGCTGACGCCCCCGTGGCCGCTGTCGCCCTCGAGCGCGGGGTCGTCCGAGTAACCCAGCATCATCGAGAGGTGCCCGCCCGCCGAGCCGCCGACGGCGGCGATTTTGTCCGGGTCGATGTTGTATTTTTTGGCATTGGCACGGAGCCAGCGGACGGCGCATTTGCAGTCCTGCACCGCCGCCGGGTACGGCGCCTGGCCGCTCAGCCGGTAGGAGGCCGTTGCGACCACATACCCCTTCTTGGCGTAGGCCGCCGTGTAGAAATGGTAATCCTGCCGCTTGCCACTTTTCCATGCGCCACCGTGGATGAACAGCAGCGCCGGCACCGGGCGGGTGAGGTGTGCCGGCCGGTACAGGTCGAGCTGCAGCGGGTGCCCGCCGGCGTTGCCGTACTCGATGTCCTTTTCCAGCACGACACCGTCCGGCAGCGGGACGTCCCGGTCGATGATCTCCAGCGTGCCGTTGCCAAACGCTGCGAGGATTTCCAGCTTCGACTTGTAGCCCGGCGGCGGCTCGGGGGCAGCCTCCGGGTTCGTTTCTGCAGCGACAAAACCCGGCCCCACAGCTAGGGCACAAACCAAACTGAACCGGTGCATTCGAGTACTCATCACGCCGAGAGTACGTCTCGTCATCCGGAAAAGTCACGCTTTCGCGCCATCGTCCCGCGTTCCATTGACGAATGAATGGCCCGGGGCCAAGTTTGGCCAAGCGCGGTGTGAAGCGGTGGATGTCCAAACTGTGTCTCGTTGTTGTGCCGATCGCTTGGCCAAGCGCCCGGGCGCAGGAGATCGAGTGGCCAGCCGCGCCGGAACGGACGGTCTGGCTGGCGGCGGCGCATGAGTCGTTCGGGGATGGCCAAGCCGCGTCCGCCCCGGTCGATGCCTCGACAGCGGCAAAGCTTGGCCAAGCGCTTGAGCGCCTGGCCGGGAAGCGGGGCCATTACGGCGACGGGCTGGTGCTGCGATTCCTGCCGGGCGACTATGAGACGCACGGCATCCGGGTGCGCCCCCGCTGGCACATCGTCGGGGCCGGCATCGGCAGGACCACCTTCAAGCTCATGCCGGGGGTGGAGCACCGAAAAATCAAGTCCGCCTATCACAGCGTGATCGGTGGCGGGTGGGGGCCGCAGCGGCTGGCCAAGCGGGCGTTTGACAACATCCGCATTGCGGATGTGTCGCTCGACTGCAATTGGGACGGCATGA
>JACNJE010000086.1 GCA_014382705.1 Verrucomicrobiota bacterium
CGGAAACATCCACCGCAAACGCGAGGGAAAGATACCCCTTTTTTAACAACCAAGGGAATCGGAAAACCGGGCCGCTGCGGCATTTGTTGAAGGGATACTGGTCGCGCCGCATAAACGAGGCGCATCGCAGGGTCTACCGCGTGAAGGGCGACGTGCTGATGGTGGCGCAGCTTCGCACCCACTACGGTGGCTGATCGCGATCACGGCCTTACACCGTCAGGATCTCCTTTTCCTTGTCGGCGAGGTGGGCGTTCCTCAAAAACAACTTGTGGGAATCGCTGAGGCGGCTACCTTTTGGTTCACACAAAGTGACGTAGCAATAATCCACCCGGCTCGTGTGGTGGATCAATCGGCATGAGTCTCAAGAGGAAGGTTCTTTTTGTCACAGGCGCCAGCCGGGGCATCGGCAGGGCGATCGCATTGCGGGCGGCTCAGGATGGGGCGCGGGTCGTGGTGGCGGCCAAGTCGCGGGAGCCGCATCCGAAGCTGCCGGGAACCATTGGTGAGACGGTGGAAGCCGTCCGGCAGGCGGGCGGCGAGGGCTTGGCCTGCGTGGTGGATGTGCGCGATGAAAAGCTGGTGGACGCTGCCGTTGGCCAAGCGGTGGAAGCGTTCGGCGGGATCGACATTTTGGTGAACAACGCCGGTGCCATCTCGCTGGCCGGCTCGCTGGACACGCCGATGAAGCGCTTCGACCTGATGCACGACATCAATTCGCGCGGGGCGTTTCTCGCGTCGCAGCGTTGCCTGCCGCATTTGCTCAAGGCGTCGAACCCCCACATTCTGAACATCTGCCCGCCGCTGGACTTGGCCCCGCGCTGGCTCGCTCCGCACTTGGCCTACACGATGTCGAAATACGCGATGAGTTTGTCGGTGATCGGCTTGGCTGCGGAGTTCGCCGAACAGGGCGTCGCTGTTAACGCGCTCTGGCCGTGTACGCTCGTCGGCACGGCTGCCGTGCAAAATCTGCTCGGCGGCGACGAAGCGATGCGTGTTTCGCGCAAGCCGGAAATCATGGGCGACGCCGCGCACGCGATCCTGACTCGCGACAGCCGCGAATGCACGGGGCGTTTTTTCACCGACGAACAGGTTTTGCGCGAGGCAGGCGTCACTGATTTCGAGCCGTACTCGATGGTCCAAGGCGCGAAGTTGCGACCGGATCTTTATATGTAAAATGGTGACCTTGAATCATTACAACCTTCATGGAACGGAGGGGAACTTCATATGAGCCGGGAACGACTGGTGATTGTGGACGGGGTGCGGACGCCGTTCACCAAGATGGGCACGAGCCTCGCTCGGTTGAACGCCAGTGAACTGGGGCGCGTTGCCGTCAACGCGTTATTGACGAAAACCGGCATCGATCCCGGCACGATCGACGAGGTGATCTTCGGGTGTGTTGGCCAGCCGATAGACTCGGCGAACGTCGCCCGCGTGATCGCCCTGCGCGCCGGGGTGCCACGCTCCGTGCCGGCCGTCACGGTTAGCCGCAATTGCGCCTCCGGTTGCGAGGCGATCACCCAGGCAGACCAGAAATTGGCGGCCGGTTGCGGCGAGCTGTTCGTGGTCGGCGGCGTCGAGAGCATGTCGCAATACCCGCTGCTGTACCGGCCAAGCGCGGCGGCGAAGTTTAATCGCTTGGCCCGGGCCAAGTCGCTTGGCCAAAAGATCGGCGCGGCGTTGGGCTTTCGGCCCGGTGATTTTTCGCCGCTCATCGGGTTGAAACTTGGCCTGAGCGACCCGGTGTGCGGATTGAACATGGGCCAGACCGCCGAGTTGATCGGCCGCGAAAACGGTGCCACCCGCGAGTTGCAGGACGCCTTCGCGCTGGCGTCGCACCAAAAGGCGGCCGCCGCCGCCGCCAGGTTGGCTGACGAAATCTGCCCCGTTTATCTGCCGCCAAAATACAAATCTGCAGTCACGGCGGACAACGGCCCGCGCGCGAAACAGTCGATCGAGGCCTTGGCCAAGCTCCGGCCGGTGTTCGAGCGCGGTACCGGCACCGTGACCGCCGGCAATGCCTCGCAAGTGAGCGACGGCGCAGTTGCCCTGCTGGTGGCGGGCGAGACGCGGGCGGCGCAGCTTAGCCTCGAGCCGCTGGGCACGCTCGCCGGTTACGCGTACGCCGGCTGCGAACCGTCCCGCATGGGGCTGGGGCCGGTTTACGCGATGAACAAACTGGAGCAGCTGTCCGGCCTCGGCTTGAACGACGCCGACATCATCGAAATCAACGAGGCGTTCGCCGCCCAAGTACTCGCGGTGCGGGCCTGCGCGGAGTCGGCGACGTTTGCCCGCGACGAGTTGAAACGAGACCGGCCGCTTGGCCAAGTACCGGAGGCAAAACTCAACGTCAACGGTGGCTCGATTGCGCTTGGCCATCCGGTCGGCGCGACCGGTGCGCGGCTGGCGTTGACGAGCCTGCTCGAGCTGCGCCGCCGCAAGGCCAAGCGCGCCCTCATCTCCCTCTGCATCGGCGGAGGGCAGGGCGCGGCGATGTGGATGGAACGATGAACATAAACGCGACCACCCTCGAGGACGGCATTCGGCTGCTGACATTTGACCGGCCCGAATCGTCCGCAAACTTATTTGACACCGCCACGATGGACGAGTTGGACCACCACCTCGCCGACATCGAGAGCGACCGCAGCGTGCGCGGTGCGGTGTTCGTCAGCACCAAAAAATCGATCTTCATCGCCGGGGTGGATTTGAAACGTTTTCACCATAGCGGTTTAACCACCGACGACATACGCCGGATCGCCTCGGTGGGGCAGCGGGTGTTCAACCGTCTCGCCGCGTTGCGCGTGCCCACGGTCGCGGCCATCCACGGCGCGTGCCTCGGCGGCGGCTACGAAATGGCGCTGGCCTGCGACTGGCGCGTGGCCTCGGACGATAAGCGCACCAAGATTGGCCTGCCGGAGACCAGCATCGGGCTGCTGCCGGCTTGGGGCGGCTCCACGCGGCTGCCGCGCCTCATCGGTTTGCCCCGCGCGTTGGCCGCCATACTGCCCGGTAAACGCATGGCACCCAAGCAGGCCAAGCGCAACGGGCTCGTCGATCAGGTCGTGCCCCGTGAGCATTTGCTGCGCGTTGCCACCGGCAAAATCGCGCAGGGAAAACCCAGCCGGCCGGGGCATTGGTTTTGGAACAACGGCCTCGTGGCCAAGCTGATTTGTCTGCGCGAAAAACCGAAGCTGCTCAAAAAAACGGGCGGGCATTATCCGGCACTGCCCCGCACGCTCGACGTGATGACTTCCGGGATCTCGAGGTCAATCGACGCCTCGTTGAAACTTGAGGCCGACGGCATCATCGCCTTGGCCAGCTCGCCGGTTTGCGGCAACCTCATTCGCATTTTTTTCCTGCAGGAACGGGCCAAGCGGCTGCGGGCGGGGAAAGGTTCTGCCATGAAAAACAGTGACAAGAAAAACGCCCCGGCCAAGTGGGCGGCGGTTATTGGTGCGGGCGTGATGGGTGCCGGCATCGCCCAATGGCTGAGCGCGCGCGGGCTCGACGTGGTGCTGCGGGACATCGACCCAAAGCGCGTTGGCCAAGGGATGGCCACCATCTCCAAGCTGTATCACGTCGCCGTCAAGCGGCGCATCCTCACGAAGGTGGAGGGGCAGCAGGGGGTCGACCGCATCCACCCGGCGCACAACGAAGTGCCGTTGGGGAACACCGACATCATCATCGAGGCCGCCGTCGAGAAACTCGATTTGAAGAAAAAAATCTTCGAGCGGCTCGACGAGTTGGCCGGGCCGGAGACCATCCTCGCGACCAACACGTCGGCGCTGCCGATCTCCGAAATTGCCCAAGCCACCCGGCACCCGGAGCGGGTGATCGGCATTCATTTTTTCAACCCGGTGCACCGCATGCAACTCGTCGAAGTGGTCGTCGGCAAGGCGACCTCCCCGGAGACGCTGGCGCGCTCGGTGCAGTTCGTCCAAAAAATCGGGCGGCTGCCGGTCGTCGTGCGGGATCGCCCGGGGTTTCTCGTGAACCGCATCCTAATGCCTTACCTGAGCGAGGCATCCCGGTTGTTCGCCGACGGTGCGGCCATCCCGTCCATCGATCAGGCAATGCTCGATTTCGGGATGCCGATGGGGCCGATGCGGCTGCTTGACGAAGTGGGACTCGACGTTGGCCATCACGTGGCGACGCACCTTGCGGCCGAGTTCGGTGATCGCATGCCGTCGTCGGGCATCATGCAGTCGATGCTCGACGCGGGGCAGCTCGGCCGGAAATCCGGCGCGGGGTTTTACGATTACAGCGCCCAGAGCAAACCGCCCGTGAACGGGGCGGCGGCCATGCTGGCAACGGGCCGCGCCGCCGCCGGGTTGTCGCAGGAACAACTGCAGGATTGCATGGTGCTGCCGATGCTCAACGAGGCCGCGCGTTGCCTCGAGGAAAACGTCGTCGCCGATCCGGAGGACGTTGACCTCGGCATGATCATGGGCACCGGCTTCCCGCCGTTCCGGGGCGGCCCGCTGCGCCACGCCAACGCGGTCGGCTTGGCCAAGATCGTCGAGTCGCTCGAGCGCTTGGCCAAGTCCGCCGGGCCACAGTTCGAGCCGTGCGAGCTGCTTCAATCCATGGCCAAAGCAGGGAGGGAGTTTTATGGCGACAAATAAAAAAACAGAGACAGACACGCCTAATGAGTTGTCGTCGATTGACGTGTCCAAAATGTCGGAGGGCAAACGGAAAGCCCTCGAGATGGCGGAGGAGTCACGGGAAAAATGGGAGCACAAGAGCTTCACCGGCGGGCTGTTCATGGGGCGGTTTTCGTGGGATCTCATCCACCCTTTCCCCGGCGAAGAGGCCGCCAAACCGGAAATCGGTGACAAATTTCTAAAAAATATGGAAACGTATTTGCGCGAGAAGGTGGACGCCGACGCCATCGACGAGACGGGCGAGATCCCGCAACCGGTGATGGACGGCTTGGCCAAGCTGGGCGCGTTTGGCATTAAAATCAGCAGCGAGTACGGCGGGCTTGGCCAGTCACAAAGCACCTACAGCCGGGCGGCTATGTTGCTGGGCAGCCATTGCGGCAACCTCCCCGCGCTCCTCTCGGCCCATCAATCGATCGGCGTGCCGCAGCCGCTGAAAATGTTCGGCACTGAGGCGCAGAAAAAAAAGTATTTGCCCCGCTGTGCCGGAGGCGAGATCTCCGCGTTCGCGCTCACAGAAGACGAGGCGGGATCCGACCCCGCAAAGCTGAGCACCCGCGCCGAGCCGACGCCGGACGGCGAACATTTTGTCCTCAACGGCACCAAACTTTGGTGCACGAACGGAACCAAGGCGGGTGTCATCGTCGTTATGGCACAGACACCGCCGAAGGAAGTGCGCGGCAAACTGCGAAACCCGATCACCGCGTTCATCGTGGAAACGGACACGCCGGGCGTCACCGTTGCCCATCGGTGTCGGTTTATGGGGTTGCGTTCATTGTATAACGCCGTGATCCGGTTGGAGGACGTCCACGTGCCGCGCGAGAACATCCTGCTCGGCGAGGGCAAGGGGCTCAAGGTGGCTTTGAGCACGCTCAACACCGGGAGGCTCACCTTGCCGGCCGGCTGTGTCGGCTTGGCCAAGCGCTGCCTCAAGATCACCCGCGACTGGGCGGGTAAACGGGAGCAGTGGGGCGCGCCCATTGGCCGTCACGCCGCCATCGCCGACAAGATCGCCCGGATGGCGGCAACCACGTTTGCGATGGAGTCGGTCGTGCTGCTGAGCAGTGCGCTGGTCGATCGCGGCGACGCGGACATCCGGCTAGAGTCGGCCATGTGCAAGCTGTTTGGCTCGGAGGCGGCGTGGCGCATCGTCGATGACACGATGCAAATCCGGGGAGGGCGCGGCTACGAGACGGCGTCGTCGCTCAAGGCGCGCGGCGAGGAACCGATCGCGGTGGAGCGGTGCATGCGCGATGCGCGGATCAACACCATCTTCGAGGGGTCGAGCGAAATCATGCGGTTGTTCATCGCCCGCGAGGCGCTCGACCCGCACTTGAAAGCTGCCGGAGGGCTGCTCAACTCGCGTCTCCCGCTGGGTGCCCGGCTCAAAGACGGCATCCGCGCTGCGCTGTTTTACGCCACTTGGTATCCGGCCAAGTGGCTGCCCATAAGCCCGGCCGGCCTCTCGGGGATGGATCCGAAACTGGCGGGCCACGTGAGGTGGGCGGCGCGAAACAGCCGCCGCTTGGCCCGGCGGTTATTCGTCTCGATGGCGCTTCACGGCTCGAAACTGGAGCGCGAACAGGTGTTACTCGGGCGGTTTGTGGACATCGGCACCGATTTGTTTGCGATTGCGGCGACCTGTTCGCGCGCCCAAAGCCTGTTGATCAATGGCAATACCGGCGGGCACGTGCTGCCCGTTGCCGACCCTTTCTGCCGCGAAGCCCGGGTGCGCCTCAACGCCAACTTCGGCGGCATCCGCACAAACAACGACCGCAGCGGCTACCGCTTGGCCCGCCACATTTTGAAGGGGGAAATGAGTTGGATGGAGTCGGGCATCGTCGGCCACCCGGACTGACAACAGGCCCGCTTGGCCAAGCGCTTGGCTTAACCCTTTGAGCGGAGTTCGCGTTTTAGGATTTTGCCGGTTGGCCCTTTCGGCAGTGAGTCGATGATGCGAATCCGGCGCGGATATTTGTAGGCGGCCAGATGCTCTTTGGCGTAGGCGATGATGTCCGCCTCACCGGCTGTTTGGCCGTTGTGCAGCGAGATGACTGCCATGACATCCTCGCCCAGTTTTTCGTCCGGCACACCCAGCACGGCACACTCGGCAACTGCCGGATGCCGGTAGAGCACCTCCTCGACCTCGCGGGGATAAACGTTGAAACCGCCACGAATGATCATGTCCTTTTTGCGATCCACGACAAAAAGATCGCCATCTTCGTCCATGCGTCCCAAGTCGCCGGTGTGGAACCAGCCATTGGTCATCACCTCGGCGGTGGCTTCGGGCCGGTTGTAGTACCCCTTCATAATGTTGTGGCCTCGGATGAGGATTTCGCCGACCTCTCCCGTGGGCACCGGCGTGTCGCCGTTGTTGGCGATCATCGCCTCCACGCCCCAGACTGGCGGGCCGATTGTGCCGATTTTGCCGGTGCGCCAGATTTCCTGAATGCAGGCCAACGGGGAGGTTTCACTCAGGCCGTAGGCTTCCTGGATGTTGACGCTGAACCGTTTCTCGAATTGTTGTTTCACCTCCACCGGGATTGCCGCGCCGCCGGAGACGCAATACTTCAGGCTAGACAGGTCGAACCGCTCCACCGCATCCGGCACGGCCAACAGGGCAAAGTACATCGTCGGCACGCCGGAAAAATAGGTGATCTGCTCAGCCTCGATGACGGACAACACCTCCTCCGGATCGAACCGCTCCAGCGGGCGCATCGTTGCACCGCCGTAGAGCACGCCATTTTGCGTGGCCGTCTGGCCGAAGCTGTGGAAGAGCGGCAGCACGGCCAGCGCGATGTTGCCCGGGCCGAGGAACTCGCGGTTGTGCATCGAGTGGGAAAACACACGCTCCGAGGTGCACATGGCATTGAGCAGCAGGTTCGAGTGCGTCAACTCCGCCCCCTTGGGTTGGCCGGTTGTGCCGGACGTGTAAAGGATGACCGCCGTGTCGTCGGGCCGGGTCTGTGCCATGTCCGCCTCCGCATCGGCAGTCTCCATCGATTCCTCCATGGCAATGGCACGATCGGGCAACGCGCCACCCCCGGCGCCCGCGACAAACAACCGTCGGCAACCGGGCACGCGGGCGAACCCCTTCGCCCCGGCGTCGAGCGGTGCCCATAGCACCAGTGCCGAGGCGTCGGAATCCTCCAGCGCGTAGGCGACCTCGTCCTCGACGAATAGGATGTTCATCGGAACCACCACGCCGCCCGCGTGTAGAATGGCGAAATAGGCGATCGTAAACTCAGGCCGATTGATCACCATCAGTCCAACCTTGTCGCCCGGTTCGACCCCGTTATCGCTGAGGACGGAAGAAAACCGGTGCACCTGCACGGCCAACTCCGCATAAGTCAACTGCCGGCCCGGGTGTGTCAACGCCGTTTGATCCGCAAAAAACCTCCCCCCGTTTTCCACAATTATCGCCAGATTAAGTGACATTGTTCGCTAATGTCAATCTGGCCCACTTTCGCTATCAACGCAACAAGTTTTTTGCCTTCCTCCCGCGCACATCGCCGCCGCCTTTTGGCCGCTTGGCCAAGCGCTTGGTTTGGCGCTAAACCGTCAGGATTTCCTTTTCCTTGTCGGCAAGGTGGGCGTCGAGGTTCTTGATGCAGTCGTCGGTCAGTTTCTGCACCTGTTTTTCTGCACCCTTGATTTCATCCTCGGAGACGCCGGCTTCTTTGGCTGTTTTCTTCAGGCCGTCCATCGCGTCGCGGCGGACGTGACGCACGGCGACCCGGCCGTCCTCGGTGATTTTCTTGGCTACCTTGACCAGTTCCTCGCGGCGTTCCTGGCTGAGCTCCGGCAGGACGAGGCGGATGACCTTGCCGTCGATGGCCGGGTTGAGGCCGAGGTTGGCGGCCTGGATGGCCTTGGCGATGGCCTCCACCGTGCCGGCGTCCCACGGCTGGATGAGGATCATCCGCGTCTCGGGGGTGGTGATGCCGGCCATGTCGCGCAGGCGCATGGTCGAGCCGTAGGCGTCCACCATAAGGTTCTCCACCAGCGCTGGGTTGGCCTTGCCGGTGCGGACTCCCTCGAACTCGTGCATCATGGCCGCCTCGGACTTGGCCATCTTTTCCTCGGTTTCCTTGAGTACTTGGTCGATTGGCATGGGGAAAATCTAGTCAAAGAAGAAGAGTGGGGCAAGGTGGAACTTGCCCCTCCCGAGGCCAAGCGCGGCTCACAGGTGCCAGCCGGCGCGGTAAATGTGCTGCATCAGTTCGGTCGCTTCCGGGTGGCCGGTGAGTTTCATTTTTCCGTGGTCCCATTCGAGGGGCGCGCCGGTGCGATGGGCGATGTTGCCAAGCAGCACGACCTCAGCCAGCGGCCCGGCGTAGTCGAAATTGCAGGTGGTGGTGCCGCCGCTCTTGATGGCGTGTATCCATTCCCGGTGATGGCCAAGCGATCGGGGGATGCTGGGCTTGGGCCGTTCGTAATCTTTGAAAGTGTTCTCCGGCAACAGCATGTGTTTGTCGTACCCGGCGAGCAGCATGCCTTTGCTGCCGATGAACAGGCTGCCGTTGCCCCACTGGGGCAGCAGCCCCTCGGCGAAGTGTGGCGGGCGGTGTTCGCCGTGATACCAGCGCAGCTGGGTGGGCGGTTGTTTGCCGTGGGCGTTGTAATGGAAATCGACCACCAGCGAGTACGGCGTGGCTTCGGCGTCCGGCTTGGGGCCTTCGACGACCTCGATCCGGCTCGGGTGCCGCAGGCCGAGCGCCCAGTGGCTCAGGTCGATATGGTGGCAGCCCAAGTCGGCGAGCGTGCCCCCGGCGAAGTCCCACCATTGGCGCCAATTGAAGGGATGGTGCGTCGGGTGGTACGGCACGTGATACCGGGACGGCCCCAGCCAGAGATCGTAATTCAAGTTGGCCGGGACTTTGTGTTTTTTGTTCCCGCGTGAGCCGCCGCCAAAGGTTCCGCCGACCCAGACGTGCACCTCCTTCACCGTGCCGATCGCCCCGGCGCGCAGCAACTCGACGACGCGCCGGTAATTGTCGCCGGCGTGAATCTGCGTGCCCATTTGGGTGACGAGCTTTTTGCGCCGTGCCAGCTCGGTGACGGCGCGGCACTCGGAGACGGTGCGGGTCAGCGGTTTTTCGCAGTAAACATGAAGGCCATGATGCAGGCCCGCGGCGGTGGCGACGGCGTGGGTGTGGTCCGGCGTGCTGACGACGAGGGCGTCGAGCTTTTCGTGCCCGATCATCCGGCGAAAATCGGCGTAGCGATGAGCGCGGGGGAATCGCGCGGCCTCCTGCGCGAGGAAGTTGCTGTCCACGTCGCACAGCGCGACGAGGTTCTCCCCGGCGACACCGTTGAGATTGGCCTTGCCCCGGTTGGTCACGCCGACGATGCCGATGTCGAGCTTCTCGTTGGCGGCGTAAGTGCGCGCGCTCCCGGCGGCGAGGATCGTGAAAATGCCTTGCTGGACAAATCGGCGTCGGGTGACTCGGGTGTTCATTTTGCTCCGGCAAAGCTACGCGCTTGGCCAAGCGTGGCAAGCCCCGGTTGACCCGGCCAGCCGGTGGCCGTAATGTTTCTGCGGTGATCGACACGACCGAGATTCAACCAAGCACCGCCGCCGGGTTCCGCGTGGAGAGCCGCACGCCGCCGGAGCGGCTCGACGTGCTGTCCCGCAAGATTCTCCAGCTCAAGGAGGAACTCAACGCCGTGATCCTCGCGCATAATTACCAGGTGCCGGAGATTCAGGATTTGGCGGATTACGTCGGGGACTCGTTGGGCCTGTCACGGCAGGCGGCCGAGACCGACGCGGCCGTCATCGTGTTTTGCGGCGTTCATTTCATGGCGGAGACGGCGAAGATTTTGTCACCGAAAAAAACCGTGCTGCTGCCGGATCGCGACGCCGGGTGCTCGCTCGAGGAGAGCTGTCCGCCGGACAAGCTGCGGGCATTGCAGGCGACGAACCCGAATTTTTACACCATCGCCTACGTCAACTGCAGTGCCGAGGTCAAGGCGCTCAGCGACGTGATCTGCACCAGCGGCAACGCCAAAAAAATCGTTGAGGCCGCACCGGCGGACCGGGACCTATTGTTCGTACCGGACGAAAACCTCGGGGCGTGGGTGACCGAGCAAACCGGCCGCCCGATGACGCTGTGGCAAGGGAAGTGTTATGTGCACGTCGAGTGGACGCACGAGAGCATCACACGCATTCGCCGCGAGCACCCTGACGCGCCGTTGGTCGCGCACCCGGAGTGTACCAAGGCCGTTCGCATGCTCGCCGACGAGGTGTGCTCGACCGAGAAAATGGTCGACTACTGCCGCGACTCCCGGGCCAAGGCGGTGATCATCGCCACCGAGGCCGGCATGCTGCACCGGCTGCAAAAGGAGTGCCCGGACAAACAGTTCATCCCCGCGCCAACGGAGAAGTGCGCCTGCAACGAGTGCCGCTTCATGAAAATGAACACGCTCGAGAAACTGCATGACTGCATGGCCAACCGCACGCCGGAGGTGACCCTCGACGACGCCGTCATTGAGCGGGCCCGGCAGCCGATCGAGCGGATGCTTGAGATTTCCGCGAGATAACCAAGCGCTTGGCCAAGTGGGTTGCATTTTTTGGGGAGGCACGGTTCAATTCCCCCGCACAATCATCGACATGAAAACTCAAATCCTCACTTGGGCGCTGGCACTGGCCGCCGGCTTGGCTTGCATCACCGGACAGGCAGCCGACGGCAAAAAAGCCATCAAGCTGTTTAACGGCAAAGACCTGAACAACTGGACGCAGCAAAAACCGCGCGCCTGGGAGGCCAAGGAAGGGGTGCTCGGGCCAAGCGCCAGCCCGGGCGGCTACATCTGGGCCAACGGCAATTACGAAAACTTTGAATTGGAGTTGGATTTCAAGATGTCCAAGCGCTGCAACAGCGGCGTGTTTTTCCGCACCGACCCGAAAAACGCCGTGCAGGGTGGTTTCGAGATCCAGATACTCGACTCACACGGGAAGGCCAAGGTGGGCAAACACGACTGCGGCGCGCTGTACGATGCGCTCGCGCCAAGCTCGAACTCAACCAAGCCGGCCGGCGAGTGGAATCACATGAAGCTCACCGTCAACGGCGCATCGGTGCAAGTCGTGCTTAACGGCAAGGCGATCATTGATGCCAACCTCGACCAATGGACGACCGGAAACAAAAACCCGGATGGTTCCCGCAACAAGTTTCGCACCGCGCTGAAGGATCTGCCGCGCACCGGCCGCATTGGGCTGCAGTATCACGGCCACCCGGTCTGGTTCAAAAACATCCTCTTGAAGCCACTCTGATTTTGTGACTGCAAGGCAGCCACAAAAAAGGCCAAGCCGAACGGCTTGGCCTTTTTGCTGCGAAAGCAAGTTGGCTCAGTCGTCCCGGCCCGTGAATATGAGCAGGAGGTGGATGATGGCGACGAAGACGTTGAACAGGCCGGCGAAGAGCATCAGGGCACCCATCGTTGGCTCGTCGTATTCCGGGTTGTTCAAGACCTGGCTGGTGGCATTCACGAGAATGAACACGCCGAAAATGCCAATCGCACCGGAGATCAGCATGCCCAGGAAACCGATTTCCAGAAACATGTTCAGGACGATGACGCCGATGATGGCGAAGAACATCCCGGTCATCAGGCCGCGCGGCGCTGAGAATTGGGCTTTGGTGATCATCACGGCGGCCGTGACTCCGGCGAACACGATGGCGGTCAGGATCAATGCAGCTGGGACGATGTCCGGCGCGACAACGCTGGCCATGAAGAGCACCGGCGCAAGCACCAAGCCGGAGATCAAGCCATCGCCGATCAACGCGAGCGTGCCCATCGCTGGATTATGCCGTGCGGCCATGGCCACGCGTGGGATGGCGTTGAGGGCGATCATGGCGACGATCCAGCCCGGGATGGTGGCAAAGAACTGAACCAAGACGGGCGTCCTTGCCCCGATAAACCCACCGGCAATGGCGGCGACCACGCTCAACGACAGCAGGGCGTAGGTTTTCTTGATGGCGGCGGAACGGGCCTCGTCGAGTTCCGTCGTGCCGAACAGTCCCTGTGTCAACGGTATGTTGTTTTGCAAAGCACTCATAACGGCCAACAATCTGCCACGTTGCACCGCGCGCTGCAACGATAAAAAGTGTTCCAGATTATAGTCATCGGCAAATGGGTTGCCCCGGCTCGGGCGGCCGGATAGCTTGGCCAGGCGTTCTGCCATCATGCAACTTTCACTCTCTGTCCGGATTGCCGAGGAGTTTCACTCCAAGGAGGAGGCGTCGATGCCGCTTGGTGACCTGGCCCGCTTGGCCAAGCGGTGCGGCTACGGCGCGCTCTGCATGCGGGCATCGCAGGTGGGGGTGCCGTCGACGCCGGAAGCTGTTGAGGAAGCGGCCGATTGCCTGGCTGAAACCGGCTTGGCCGTGAGCATGGTTACGGGCGACTTTGACACGGTTTACAACAACGACAACGGGCCAAGCGCGTTGCGGGACATCTCGCCGTACCTTGACTTGGCCAAGCGCTTGGCCGCGCCGCGGATTCGCGTGGCCGTAAAGCAGGAGTCGGACATCGCCCACGCGCAGCGGGCCGCCGACGAGGCGGCCGAGCGCGGCATCCAGCTCGTCCACCAATGCCACACGTTGAGCCTGTTCGAGACGGTCGAGAGCATCGAGCGGACGTTGGCGGCGATTGACCGGCCCAACTTCGGCTTGGTGTACGAGCCGGCGAACCTCGAGCTTTGCGGGCAGGACTACGGCCAAGCGACGATCGAGCGCCTGGCCAACTGGATCTTCAACGTTTATCTGCAAAACCAGATTCTCAAGCCGGATGGCGCATTGACGCTGCCGACGTGGTGTGCTGGCGACGTGTCGTTCGACCTGATCTCCGTGCACACACCCGGCGGGGTCGATTTCGCGCGGGTTTTCGCCGGGCTGAAGGCGATCGGCTACGACGGGACGGTCACGGTGCACCAGTCGGCCCAGCCGGGGGAGACGCCGGAAGAGTCGGCCGGCGGCACGGCCGATTTTTTGCGGGGATTGATTTGAAATGAACACGACGCGCACACTTGAAATCATGAAACTGTATCGTGACGTTTCCTTGGTCTTTACGTTGCTGTTAGCCGCGCAATTCTCAACGGCTGCTGAGCCGCTGACGCTGGGCCCGGACGGCACTCGGCGCGAGTTGTTTGTCGATGGACACTTCATCGCCAACATGTCCGGCGGTGCGAAACAGCATCTGCACAGGCCGGAACCGAAGGAAGTTGTGCTGACCACCGATGCGCCGTGGGAGGGGAATACCAGCGCCTACTACACGATCTTTCGCGATGGCGATTTGTTTCGGATGTACTACCGGGCATCCCATTGGGACACCGAGGCGAAGAAGGCGACGCATCGCGAGGTGACCTGTTACGCCGAGAGCCGGGACGGCATCCACTGGGTGAAGCCGAAACTGGGCCTGTTCGAATTCAACGGCTCGAGGGCAAACAACATCGTACTGGACGGCCTGGGTACGCACTGTTTTGCGGCATTCAGGGATGGCAACCCCGACACTCCACCGGAGGCGCGTTACAAGGGGATCGCCCGTGGCCGGCCTGTTGGGAAGAAGGGATTGTACATCTTCGAGTCGCCCGACGGCATCCACTGGAAACTGACGCGCAACGAACCGGTGATCACCGAGGGCGCATTTGATTCGCAGAATCTCGCCTTTTGGGATGCGCACACGGGGCAGTACCGCGAGTATCACCGCACCTTTGTCAACGGCGTTCGCGCCATCATGACCGGCACATCAAGCGATTTTTCCCACTGGACCAAGCCGGTGCTGCTTGCGTATCAGGAGGGCATTCCCGAGCAGCACCTCTACACGAACGCTGTGCAACCCTATGCGCGTGCTCCGCATCTGCTCATCGGGTTCCCGACGCGCTACCTGCCGGATGAGGGCCAGCGTGTCGAGCCGACCCTGATGATCAGCCGGGATGGGATCCATTTTTATCGTTGGCTCGAGCCGGTGGTGCCGGAGGCCGCCCCGAAAGACCGCGACGGCAACCGGAGCAACTACATGGCGTGGGGGCTGGTCGAGATTCCAGGCCGGCCCAATCATCTTTCCGTCTACGCGACCGAGGCGTATTACACCGGCCCCGACAGCCGCGTGCGTCGGTTTGAATACCGCAAGGACGGCTTCGTTTCCGTCCGCGCCGGAGGGGAGTCGGGCGAGTTGGTCACGAAACCAATCGCGCTTGGCCAAGCGGCGGAACGGTTGACTGTGAACTACCGTGCCAACCAAGGCGGCTCGATCCGGGTGGCCATCGAGCAGCCCAACGGCCAGGCGATCGCCGGTTACACGCTGCCTGATTGCAAGCCGTTGCGTGGCGATTCGTTGCAGCAACACGTGGCTTGGAAAGACGGCGGCGACATCCGCCATCTGCGCGGAAACCACCCGGTGGTGCGGCTTCATTTTGAAATAAAGGATGCAGACCTTTTTTCGCTGCAATTCCAGCCGGGGCTTCGGTAGTCCGGGCTTTTCCGCAGGATACGCCGAAATAGGCTACAATCGAAAATGCAGATTGTAATTGACTCCGCCCGGTTTTTTGCCTAATGTTGACGGCTCAAAGTGAAAGGGACTTAAAATGACATATTTGATAACAGCGGCATTGGTGGGACTGGTGGGACTGGTCGTCCTCGTGGGCCTGTGGATGATGGGGGTTTACAACGGGTTGATCCGCAGGCGCAACGCGAAGGATAACAACTACTCGCAGATTGGCATTCAGTTGACGCGCAAGTACGAGCTGATTCCCAATCTCGTGAAATTGGTCAAGGGCTACATGAAACACGAGCGGACGACGCTGGAGGAGGTCATCCAGGCGCGCAACATGGCCGCCAACGCCAACGCGGCCGTCAGCGCCAATCCGAGCGATCCGGCGGCGATGAAGCAGATGGTGGCTGCCGAGGGAACGCTGGGTGGCGTGATGGGACGGCTGTTCGCGCTGAGCGAGGCGTACCCCGACCTCAAGGCGAACCAGAACATGATGCAGTTGACCGAGGAGCTGACCTCGACCGAAAACAAGGTGACCTTCGCGCGGCAGGCGTTCAACGACTCGGTGATGACCTACAACAATGCGCTGCAGGTGTTCCCGGCCAACATGGTCGCTGGCATGTTCGGGTTCACGGAGGCGATCTTCTTCGAGGTCGAGGGGTTGGGGGATGTCGGCAAGGCGGTCGTCACCGCCGAGCAAAAGAAGGATCTCGACATTTCATTCGACGAGATGTGATCCCGGGATCGGGAGGCGTCCGGCATGGACTTCTTTGAACGCCAGCGTCAGGCGAAGAAAAAAACCGGGGTTCTGGTTTTCCTGTTCTGCGTTGCCGTCCTGCTCATCTCCCTGCTGAACTTCCTGATAATCGCTGCGGTTGTCCCGTTGGCCGGTGTCGAGCGGAACAAAGGGGATCTGGATTTCTCCACTCTGCAGGATCCGTTGCTGGCCCTGTGGGTTGTGCTCGGGACATTTGTCATCATTTGCCTTGCCGGGCTTTACCGGAAAAGCCAGTTGAGTGGCGGCGGCTCCAGCATCGCCTCGATGATGGGCGGTCGGCTGGTGAACATGGCCAGCACCGATGCGGACGAACAGAAGCTGATGAACGTTGTCGAGGAGATGGCCATCGCCTCGAGCGTGCCGATGCCGGAGGTGTACGTGATGGACGGCGAAAAGGGGATCAACGCCTTCGCGGCCGGGTACACCGTTGACGACGCCGTGGTCGGCGTAACCGACGGCTGCATGCGGCGGCTTCAGCGCGACGAGTTGCAGGGCGTCATCGCCCATGAGTTCAGCCACATTCTCAACCAGGACATGCGGCTGAACTTGCGCCTGGTCGCCGTGGTGTTCGGCTTGCTGGCGCTGGCTCAACTGGGGCAGTTGATGATGCGGATCGGGTTCAGTTCCTCGGGCCGGCGGAGCAGGAGCAGCCGCAACGAGGGCGGCGGCGCGGCCCTCATCGGGATCGCCGGGCTGGGCATCATGGCGTCGGGCGGCCTGGGCATCCTGATGGGGAACCTCATCAAGAGCGCCGTGTCGCGGCAGCGCGAATACCTCGCCGATGCGTCGGCGGTTCAGTTCACGCGCAACCCGGAGGGGCTCTCCGGCGCGTTGAAAAAGATCGGCGCACTCAGCATGGGCTCCCGCCTGGTCTCGCCGCACGCGGATGAGGCCAGTCACATGTTCTTTGGCAACGGCATGCGGAAGTCGTGGTTCGCCATCACTTCCACACACCCGCCGCTGCTGGAGCGCATCCAATTGCTGGAACCCAGTTTTGATGGTGATTTTTCGGAGGTTAAGATCGAAGAAAAACCATCGCCAGCAGCCAAGCCGGATGCATCATCACGGGGGACACAGGCGGCTATTCCCGTTCCGGGCGTGGGCGATGCGCTTGGCCAAGCGCTCCCACCGGTGGTCATGGGCCTGGCCGCGGCCGGCCAGGTGCAGGTCGGCTCGGCCGCTGCGGTCGCCGACTCCGTTGGCAATCCGACTCAACAGCACATCGACTTTGCCGCCGCGCTGCTCCAGTCCCTGCCCAAGCCGGTTCGGGAGGCGGCGCGGGACACGCACGACGCCTGCGCGCTGGTGTTCGCCCTGCTGCTCGACCCGGAGGAGGGGCCGGTGCGGAAAAAGCAGCTTGGCCAAGTGGGGAACCTGTTCGGCGAAACCATGGCCAAGGCCACCCTCAAGCTGAGCGGCGAGGTGACCCAGCTCGATCCCCGGGCCAAGCTGCCGGTTGCCGACCTGGCCATCGGCGCGCTGCGGCGCCTGGCGCGGGAACAGTTCGATTCCTTCACCCGCCTGCTGGAAACCTTGGCGGCGGCGGATGAACAGATTGACCTGTTCGAGTTTTCGCTGTCCAAGCTGGTGATCCGCCACCTCGAGCCGCACTTTTTGAAACAGCGCAAAAAAACCGACCAATACTACTCGCTGAAACGGCTGGGTCACGAGTGCAGCGTGTTGATTTCATCGCTCGCCTGCACCGCCGGCAGCGATGATGAAACCATTCAAAAGGCCCATCAAGCCGGAGCGGCCCATCTCGCTGAGGCGGCCGAGGTGAACCAGTTGCCAGATGCCGAATGCGGGTTGAACGAGTTGGATCAGGCCCTCGCCACCCTCGCCGGAGTGGCCCCGAACCTGAAGCGCCAACTCATCCAGGCCGCAGCGGCCACCGTCTCAGCCGACGGCTATTTGCAGATACAGGAGGCCGAGTTGCTCCGGGCCATCTCCGATTCACTCGACTGCCCCATGCCGCCGTTGGCCATCGCGCTCGACTCGGCTGCCTGACCGATGCCCGAGCCGATTGATCTCCCGGAAACGACGCCGGCGCCACTGGAGCCGGGGACGCTGTACCTCGTGGCGACGCCGATCGGCAACATGGAGGACATCACGCTGCGGGCGATCCGGACGCTGCGCGACTGCGACCTCGTGGCAGCGGAGGACACCCGCCACACCGGCATGTTGCTCAAGCGGCTCGGCTTGGCCAAGCGGCAGGTCAGCACGCACAAGTTCAACGAGGCCAGGCGCTCCGGCGAGATCGTCGAGTGGTTGCAGGGCGGCGGGACGGTGGCACTCGTCAGCGACGCCGGCAGCCCGGGCATCAGCGACCCGGGCCAGCGGGTGGTCACGGCCGCAATCGCGGCCGGTTGCCGGGTCGAGCCGGTGCCGGGAGCCAGCGCACTCGTGGCGGCGCTGACGTCGAGCGGCCTGGCCACGGACGAGTTTCACTTCGTCGGGTTCCTGCCGGTGAAAAGCGGCCAACGGGCCAAGCGCTTGGCCAAGCTGCTGGAGTTGCCGGGGACACTCGCGGTCTACGAGTCGCCGCACCGGGTGGTGAAACTGCTGGGCGAGTTGGCCGAAAACGCCCCGGAGCGACCGGTTGTGTTGGCTCGGGAGCTGACAAAAAAGTTCGAGCAACTCCAGCGTGGCTTGCCGGTTGAATTATTAGCCGAGTACCGCGAGCGAAAGCCGAAGGGCGAGTTTGTCGTGCTGATCGGCCAAGCGGAATAACACCGCATGGCGATTACGGCAGTTCGCGGATGCGGAGGTTGCGGAACTCGATCGGCGCGCCTTCGGACTCGAGGCAGAGGTAACCGGTGGCCGGCTGGCAGTCGGTGCCGCCGGAGACCTCGACGCCGTTCACCCAGAGGCGCACCTCGCCGTTAACGGCACGGATGTAGTAGTGGTTCCACTCGCCGACCCCCTTGGTGGTGTTCTTCGACGGAAAACTGCGCTTGCCGTTCGGCGCGACCGGCGGGAACGGTTTCATCTTGGCGTTTTGCGTGGGGAACACATCGCCGTGTGAGGTAAACCAGTCGGAAGGTTTCTTGTGTTGTTTCTCATATTTCTCGGCATAGCCGAGGTCGAGCACCTGCACCTCGATGCCGGCGGGGAGGCGGCCCTTGCCCGCTGCGAGCCGCTGGATACTCTCGGGGTTGGCCCAGAGAAACACGCCGGAATTACCGCCGTACTGCTTATGTTTCCACTCGACGACCAACTCGAGGTTGGTGACCTGTTTTTTGGTGCGGATGACGCCGACCGGTTTGCCGGTGCACTTGATCAGGTTGCCCTCGAACGACCAGGTGTCGTCGGCGCAGTTGACGTTGACGAAGTCCTCCTCCGTCATGGCACGCCAGCCGGCCTCGGTGCCGCTTATTTGGGCCTTGGGTGTGGATTTGGCCGGCGCGGCCGGTTTGTCTGCGTTGAGCAGATGCACTTGGGCAAGGGCGAGTACGCCCAACAAAGAAACGGTGATTGTGCGTTTGGTTTTCATTTTGAGATGAACTTGGCGGCCGAAGGTACCGGATTGGCCAAGCGGCGTCAGCGTTTTTTGTTTGCTGCCGCAGTGATCTTCGGTTGAGCTTTGCGGAAGAGTTTGAAGTATCGAGAAACAGCAATGATGGCTGCCGCGCTACTGGTCGGGTGTGGCTCGTCGAACTTATGGCTGGATGCGGGCAACGGCGACGTTTCTGCGGTACAGAAGCGTATCAAATCCGGTGCGGATCTGGACGCACGGGATGCGCTGGGGCGGACGCCGCTCTATTACGCGGTCTACAACGAACAGTTGAAAATCGCCGAGTTGTTGGTGAAACACGGGGCGAATGTGAATGTGAAACATAAAGCCAACAAAACCGCGCTGCATCTGGCTTCGGAACTGGGGAACCTGCGACTGGTTCGGTTGTTGTTGAAGGCGGGTGCGAAGATAAACGCGCTGGACAGTGACCAGGGCACACCGCTGGATTGGGCGGTTGGCACGCTGCACAGCGACACCGCCGCCTTTCTGCGCAAAAATGGCGGCAAGGAGGGAAGCGCATTGACCCGATGATTTCCCTGTCACCATCGGCAAACGTATGAACGAAACACTGCAAGCGGTTTGGGATTTCCTCGTCACGGTGTGGGCCACGGAACTGTTCGGGCCGGACACTGTCACCATCGGCGGCATCCTGTTGCTGGTGTTCCTGTTCGCGTCGGTGATCATCGTGGAGCGTCTGCTTCAGCGCCTGCTCATCCGGCGCTTCCTGTCCAAGACCCGGCTTCAGCCTTCGCTGCAGTACGGCTTGAGCCGGATATTTGGGTACACGCTGATTGCCATCGGGTTTTACGTCGCCTTTCAGGTGGCGGGGCTGGACCTGAGTTCGCTGGCGATCGTCGCCGCCTCGCTGGGCGTGGGGGTCGGGTTCGGCCTGCAGAACATCATCAACAACTTTGTCAGCGGCATCATCATTCTCGCGGAGCGGCCAATCTCGATTGGCGACCGGATCGAGGTCGCCGGCGTGGCGGGCCGTGTGACGAAGATCCAGCTGCGGAGCACGACGGTGGTCACCAACGACAACATCACCATGATTGTCCCCAACGCCGACTTCATCTCGAACACCGTCACCAACTGGAGCCACGGTGACCCGAAGGTACGCATCCGTGTGCCGGTCGGCGTGGCGTACGGCAGCGACCTGAAGCTGCTGCAGCGGCTGTTGCTCGAGGCGGCGGCGGAGCATCCCAAGGCGCTGAAGGCGCCGGCGCCGGTGGTGCTGTTCACCGAGTTCGGGGACAGCTCGCTCAACTTCGAGCTGGCGGTCTGGACACAGGAAATGACCGCGACCCCGGTTCATTTCACCAGCGAGATGAACTTCATCATCGAGCAGAAACTGCGCGAGCACGACATCGAGATCCCGTTTCCCCAGCGCGACCTGCACGTCCGTTCCGGCCTTCCGGAATCGCAGACCGCCACGGGCAAGGCTTGATTGGATTCATGATGAATAACAATAAGCCAGGCGCACGACGAGACGGTTTCACGCTGATTGAGTTGCTGGTGGTCATTGCGATCATCGCCATCCTGGCCGCGTTGCTGCTGCCGGCCCTGGCCAAGGCCAAGAGCAAGGCGGCCGAGATGAAATGCCTCAGCAACCTGAGACAGCTCGGCTTGGCGTTCTTCCTGTACTCAAACGAGACCGGCCGGACGCCGTCGTACTGGATGGGCGACGGCAAGTTGTGGATGGACTCGATCGGGGAGTTTTATTCCGAGACCGATGCGATACGCCTTTGCCCGACTGCGCCGTACAAGAGAGGGAAGGGCGGCACCTCAACGACGGCCTGGGTGTGGGGCAGCGAGATTCGCAAGGGCACACGCGAGCCGAAGTGGACCGGCAGCTATGCGCTCAACGGCTGGTTTTACTCCGGTGACTGGCCAAACGGCGCTGGTTTGTTCCCACTGGTTCGCAATGCCTTCCGGCTCGACACGGATGTGCGGCACACGAGCGAGAGCCCGATCTTCTGTGACTCGATGTGGGTCGATGCCTGGCCACAGGAGAGGGACCGACCGGCAAGCAACCTCGCCCTTGGCAATGCCGGTGAGAACGCGGGGATGTCGCGGATCACGTTGGCGCGCCACAAATATCCGGCTGGAACCCAGTCACTGCCGGCGATCAAGTACCGGGACAAGCCATTGCCGGGTGCCATCAACCTGGTATTCTACGACGGCCACGCCAGCCTGATACCCAATGAGAGACTTTGGGACTTCCAGTGGCACAAAAACTGGAAGAACCCGGCCAAGCGACCGAGATGAGCGCAAGGCCGGGTACAGCATGATTTTTCAAGGGGAGCATTGCTGAGCAGGCGTTCCTGAGTCATTCGTTTAACAATTGTTTTTCATGGGACCGTCTTTGTCCCATCGGAAGGGGTATCGTTTGCGCCATGGTGATCGAACCCATACAATCGGGCGAAGGAATGGGTGCCGCCCCGAATACGACCTATCTGCCCTGGGACAAGCCGCTTCTCACTTCGGCGTCGGAGTGGCTGCTGGCCGGCGAGTCCGGCGCCACCGCCGACTTGAGTGCCACGCTGCTGCTGTTGGCGACCCGGCAGGCCGGGCGCCGTTTGCGCGAGGCGCTTGCCACCGAAATGGCCAAGCGCGGCGGTGGTCTCTTCCCGCCGCACACGGCGACGCCGGCACTGATGCTCGCCGGCGATGAGGCGGATGACACCGTCGCCGACACGGTGGCCTGCCATTGGCATTGGGTGAATGTGTTACAGAGCGGGGCGCTTGGGCAATACTCCACGCTTTTCCCCCAGTTGCCATCGATGGTGGATTTCAACTGGTGCCGCCTCATGGCGCGGTCGCTGCACGAGCTGCGCGGCACGCTGGTCGATGCCGGTTGCGATTGCGCTGCCGTGGCGGAATCAGAGCATGTTGACGCCGAACAGTTCCGCTGGCGGGACTTGGCCAAGCTCGAGTCGGCCTACCGCGCGTCGCTGGCCAAGGTGGGCTTGCGCGATGTGCACGATGCCAAGCGGGCCGCCGCCGCCGAGCCGGTGTTGCCGAAGGGCATCCGCCGGGTTGTGCTGATGGGCGTCACCGATTTGTCGCCGCTCGTGCAGTCCGCGCTTGGCCAAGCGGCGGGGCAGGGGGTGGCGGTCGAGTCGGTCGTCTTTGGGCCGGCGGGTGGCGAGTCGCTGTTTGACGACTGGGGCCGGCCGGTGCCGGAGCGCTGGGCCAAGCGCGGGCTGCCATTGGCCAATGGGCAGCTCCACCCGTCGCTGGACGAGCGCAGCCAAGCCCGCGACGTGGCCAACTGGCTGACGCGCTACAAAAAAAATGTGTACGAGACCGTCGGCGTCGGTACCGCTGATCCCAAGGTGATCCCGCATCTCGAGCGCGAGTTGGGCGAGGCCGGCATCCGTCATTTTGATCCCGGCGGGCAGCCGGTTCGGTGCACGTCGCTGCACGCGTTTCTCCAGGCGCTGCTGGCGGTGCTGCAAAACCCGACATTCGGCAACGCCGATGCGCTGCTTCGCCTGCCGGACGCGTGGGACTGGCTGGCGCAGCAGGATGAGTCGATTCAGCCGACGGCGCTGTTGCACGGACTGGATGAGCTGCGGCTGAAACATTTGCCTGCCGATCTCGCGGCGGCGGTTGACCTGGAGTTTGTGAAGCAGCGCGAGCAGGAGAAAGTCGGCTTCCGCATCACGGCCCGATCGGCGTTGCGACTGCTGCAGCGCGCGCTGGGGGAGTTGGCGGGGGAGCCGTTGTCGGTTGGGCTGGCCGGTTTTTTGAAGACCGCCTACGCCGACCGCGAGTTTGACAGCGCCAAGCCGAAGGGCGAATCAAGCATCGAAGCGGTTGCCAAACTGAACGAGCGGCTGACCGGGTTGGACGCCGCCGTGCCGTTCGGGGCCAAGCGCAATGCGGCGGCGGAGTTGGCGCTGGTGCTCGACGACCTTGGCCGAGAGTCGCTGTTCCCGGAGCGCCCGGCGGACACGATCGACCTGCACGGCTGGCTCGAGCTGGCGTGGGAGGACGCGCCGCACCTGATCGTCACTGGCGCCAACGAGGGGCTTTTGCCGGAGTCGATCCACGGAGACCGGTTTCTGCCGGAGCGCATCCGCGCGCCGCTTGGCCTGCGCACGAACGGGGATCGATTGGCCCGTGACGCCTGGTTGGTTGAGTTGCTGGTGAACAGCCGGGGCGAGGGCGGACGGGTGGATTTTTACGTTGGCCGAAAACGCTGTAACGGCGACCCGTTGAAACCGTCGCGCCTGCTGTTCCGCTGCCCGGACGAGCAGTTGCCCGATCGCGTTGTGCACCTGTTCGCCAAGCTGCCGGTCGATGTGCAGCCTCCGTCGTGGAGTGCCCCGTGGAAGTTGACGACAGGAGAGGTGAAGCCGGTTGAAACGCTCGGCGTCACCTCGATCGCCACGTATCTCGGCTGTCCGTACCGGTTTTATTTGCGCCACGTCTTGGGGATGGAGGCGCTCGACCTCGAGCAGCGCGAGCTCGACGCCCGCGGCTTCGGTTCGCTGGTGCATCACGTGCTCGATGCGTACGGCATGGATGTGGAGGCGAGACAAACCGGGGATGCTGAACTCATCCAGAAATATTTCGTTGCGGAGCTTGGCCGGCAGGTGGAGCAGCAGTTTGGCAAACGCCTGTCCCTGCCGTTGACCGTGCAGCGCGAGATCGCCCGGAAACGCCTGATGCTCGTTGCCTTCGAGCAGGCGAAGGCCCGGCAGGAAGGCTGGGAGATTATCGGCACGGAACGAGCGTTCAGCGAGACTCTGGACGGGATGTTGATCAGCGGGCGGATTGATCGCATCGAGAAAAACGCAAACACCGGTGAAGTGCGTGTGCTGGATTACAAGACTTCCAACAAGGCCAAGCCGCCGGCCGATGCCCACTGGGGGCGATTCAACGAGGAGCGCGACGGGGAGGTTGTGCCGGAGTACGCGCATTTTCTGCTCAAGGACAAGCCACAACGATGGAAGAATCTGCAGTTGCCGCTGTATGCGTGGGCGCTGGAGCAGGAGTTCGGCGCGGCGATTTCGCTGGGCTATTTCAACATCCCGGAGGTCGGGGTCGATGTTGGCATTTCGCTGTTGGAGCCGTGCAGCCGTGAGTGGTCCCACTCGGCGTTGGTGTGTGCGAAAGGAGTGGTTGCGGACGTGAAGGCGGGGCGGTTTTGGCCGCCTTCACCCAAGCCCGATTATGATGACTTCAAGGGGATCCTTTTTGGCCAAGCGATGAAGACGGCCATCGAGCCGGGGAAGGAGGGCGTAGCATGACTCGGATACCCAACACGATGATTCGAGCCTCGGCCGGCTCGGGGAAAACGTACCAGCTCACCAACCGATTCATCCGGCTGCTGCTCAACGGACAGGCACCGGAGCGGATCATTGCGCTGACGTTCACCCGCAAGGCGGCCGGCGAGTTTTTCGAGGGGATCCTGACAAAATTGGCCGGGGCCGCGAGCGATCCGGGGGCGGCCAAGCGCTTGGCCAAGGACGTTGGCCAAGCGGAGAGTGACTTCGGGCCGGATGATTTTCGCTTGGCATTGCGCCGGTTGGTGGAGGAGATGAACCGGCTGTCGCTGGGGACAATCGATGGTTTTTTTCACAGGGTGCTGGGGATGTTTTCGCTGGAGTTCGGCTTGGGTGGCGAGTTCGAAATGATGAGCGAGTTCGAGCGGAAAAGCACCCGGCTGACTGTTCTCGAAAGTTTGTTCGAGCGGCGCCGGGGGAATCGCGCCGGGCGGGAGAGCTTGATCGAGTCACATCGACTGGCAACCGCCGGGCAGGAGCGGCGCGACTTTGTGAACTCCTTCGATGATCATTTAAGGGGTTGTCACGGATTGTTCATGCGGGTGCCCGAGGCGAGTCGCTGGGGAGAGCCGGGCAGGATTTGGCCAAGCGGCAACCTCTGGCTGAAGCAGAAACAAGAGTTGCCCGAAATGGTGGAGGAATGGCGCGCGCTGATCGAGGAGGGCGGGTTCACCGACAAGCTATGTGTCGCATGGGGGAAGGTGGCGGATCACTTGACGCAGTGGGTGCCGGGGAAAAGCCTGAAGCCCAAGTCATCAGTGGTTTTCGACCGGGCGCTCGCCGGGTTGAGTGAAATGGAAACAGGGGATTGGGAACTGCCTTTTAACAAAGAGGTTTATTATCCCCCGAAGATGTTTTGCCAGAAACTAGCCCGGATTCTCCGGCACTGCGTGGCGTGCGAGCTGGAAACGAAGCTCATCCGGACAAAGGGCATTCACAGTTTGCTCTCGGCATTCGAGGAAGTTTACGACGCCCACGTGCGGCGGGCGGGGCGGCTGACGTTTTCCGATCTGCCGATGCTGCTTGCCCCGCAAAACGGGCCAGCCAAAATGGACATTGATTACCGCCTCGATGGCGCGTTCGAGCATTGGCTGCTCGACGAATTTCAAGATACCAGCACGGCGCAATGGCGCGTGATGGAGGGACTCATCGACGAGGTGGTGCAGGATCCGGAGCGGCAGAGGACGTTCTTTTGTGTTGGCGATCCCAAGCAGTCAATTTACCGGTGGCGCGGTGGTGATCCGACGCTATTCGGCCGCATCGAGGCCCGGTATCAAGGCAGTACCGATGGGGAATTCAGCGCGGTTTCGCTGAGCAAATCATGGCGCTCCTGTAAGCCGGTATTGGATCTGGTAAACGCCGTGTTTGGCGATCCGGCTGTACTGCGACAGTTCGATCAAGACCAAACGGCCGCTGACCGCTGGGAGGCGATTTGGGAGACGCATCAGCCCGCCAAGCCAAGGCTCGGCGAGGACGGGCACGCCATGTATCTCACCGTCGAGGCCAAGGGGGATCGCTGGGCGATGGTGGCCCATTTGCTCGGTCGTATTCAGCCCATCGCAAACGGGTTGAGCTGCGCGATTCTCGTCCAGAAAAACAACACGGTGCAGGAGGTGGTGGACTTTCTCCGTGGCGCGCTTCCGGACGTGCCGGTCGTGGGCGAGTCAGCGACCAATCCCGGCGCGGACAACCCGCTTGGCATGGTGCTGCTCTCGCTTCTCCGAGTGGCGGCGCACCCACGGGAACGGTTCAACGAGGGGCATGTATTGCTGACGCCCCTGGCCAAGTTGTTGCCGACCGACCGAGCCAAGCGCCAAGCCGCTCTGCGCGATGTGCAACGCGATGTTTTTCAGCGGGGGTTCGAGCCGGTCGTTCGCGATTGGATCGGCCGCATGGACGGGTCGAACTTCGATTCCTTTGCGCGGTGGCGGGCGAATCAATTCCTGGAGTTGGCTCGGCAGTTTGACGAGTCCGGCAGCCGGGATCTCGACGAGTTTGTCCGGTTCATGACGGCACAGGAGGCGGCCGACGCATCGGGAGCCAGCGTCGTCCAGGTGATGACCATCCACAAGGCCAAGGGGTTGACGTTTGATGCCACCATTTTGCCCGACGTCGAGGGCTCCCGGCTCGATGAAGTGCGGAAGGACGCCCTGCACACGCACAAGGCCGGGGACGGCGATGCCGACTGGATTCTTTCCCTTCCCGGCAAGGACATTTGCGACGTGGATGACCCGCTTGGCGCAGCGCTCGCTGAGGCCCGTTCCGAGGGATGTTACGAAAACTTTTGCAAACTTTATGTCGGACTCACCCGGGCAAGCCACGGCCTGTATGTGGTATCCACGGCGCACAAATCCAGCAGCAAATCGCTGAATTACATCCGTCTGCTGCACGAGACCTTGGCGGAAGAAGACCGCAGGCCGTACGAGGGCGCGCCGGTTCCGGGTGAAGTTGTTTTTGAGCGGGGTGACGTCGACTGGGTGCGGGCCAAGCCGTTGGCGGAAGCCAAGGCAATGGCCGAGCCGGGGCTTGTCAAGGCCAAGCGCTGGCATTTCCGTCTGCCCGGACGCCGGGCATCGGTTCATGGCTCCGTCGTTTTGGAGGGTGCCCAATTGTTCGCGGAGGGCGGGTCGGATGCCGTCTCGTTCGGCTTGGCGGTCCACAAGGTTTTCGAGCAGGTCGAGTGGACGGATGACTCGACACCGGCCAAGCTGAAAGCGTTACGGGAAACGATGCCGGAGGCGGTCGACGAGGTGGCGCAGTGCCTCGCCGACGAGACCGTGGCCAAGCGCTTGGCCAAGCCGGACGCGGCGGCAGAATTGTGGCGGGAACGGGCCTTCGACGTGGTGCTCGGCGGCGAGATCGTCTCCGGGGTGTTTGATCGCGTGCATCTGTTTGCGGACGGTGCGGATATCTTCGACTACAAAAGCGACCGGGCGGGGGATGCGGCATCGCTGCAACTTGCCACTGATAAATACACTCCACAAATGGCAACCTATCGCCAGGCCTTGGCCAAGCTCACCGGCTTGGCCGAATCAGCCATCCGTTGCAAGCTTGTGTTCACCCACCCCTGCACAGTGGTGGAGGTGTGAGGTCCGCTTGCCAAGTGTTACACGTCTTTCCACGCGCGGTCCTTCGCCGAGGCGAGGACGGCGTCGCAGACCTTGGCGGTCTCGAGCGCGTCGCGGAAGGTGGGATTGCACGGCGTGCCTTCGTCCAGACTCTTGAGGAAGTCGGCGACTTGATGCACGAAGGTGTGCTCGTAGCCGATGCAGAGGCCGGGCACCCACCATTTGTCCATGTACGGCATGTCGCCGTCGGTGATGTGCACGCTGCGCCAGCCGCGCGTGGTGGAGTCGTCGCGATGATCAAAAAACTCGAGCCGGTTGAGGTCGTGCAAATCCCATCGTATGGAGGCATCGGCACCGTTGATCTCCAGCGTGTACAGCGCCTTGTGGCCGCGTGCGTAGCGGGTGGATTCGAACAAACCGAGCGAGCCGTTGGCGAAGTGACAGTGAAAAATGCAGGCGTCGTCGATGGTGACTTCCTGTTTCTCGCCGGTGGCGGTGTGCACGCGTTCCTTGATGAACGTTTCGGTGACGGCGGACACGTCGGCGATGCTGCCGTTGAGCCAAAGGGCGGTGTCGATGCAGTGGGCGAGCAGGTCGCCGGTCACGCCGCTGCCGGCGGCCGCGGCGTCCAGTCGCCAAAGCCCTTCGCCGCCCTGCGGGAGATCGGCGCTGATCGTCCAGTCCTGCAGGAAGTTGGCGCGGTAATGGAAAATTTGTCCAAGCTTGCCGCTCTCAACGATCTGCTTGGCCAAGGTGACGGCCGGCACGCGCCGGTAGTTGTACCACACGGTGTTGGCCACGCCGGCATTCTCGACGGCGTCAACCATCGGTGAGCTTTCCTCGGCGGTACGGGCCAATGGCTTTTCGCACAGCACCATTTTGCCCGCCTTGGCGGCGGCGATGGCCACTTCGGCGTGTTGGTCATTCGGCGTGCATATGTCGATCGCGTCGATGTCGTCGCGCTTGACCAACTCGCGCCAGTCGGTTTCGACACTTTCGAAGCCCCACTGTTCAGCGAACGCCTTGGTGCGATCCTCCGTGCGGCCGCACACGGCCTTGAGCACCGGGCGGTGGCCGAGATCCGGGAAAAAGTCGCTAACGCGCTTGTAGCCGTTCGAGTGGGTGCGGCCCATGAAGCCGTAACCCACCAATCCAATGTTGAGTGATTTCTTTTCGATCATAAAAAAGTATAATTATTATTTCAATGAATAAATAAACAGCGTGCCGAATTTCACTATGATTTTCCGCGTTCTCCCTCACCCCGACCCTCTCCCGCTGGGAGAGGGAGCTTGGCCAAGCGCATTCCGTTTCGGGTTTCTTCTCCCTCAGGGAGAAGGGGGCCGTAGGTCGGATGAGGGTGAACGAGTCTCACGAGGTTGCGGCGGTGTCCTCCATCACCAGCCGGTAGGCGTCGGCGATGTTGACTTCCAGTTCCTCAAGCGTTTCGCCTTGACTGAACACACCGGGCACTTCCTTGAGCTTGCCAACGTACCACCCATCGTCCTGCCAGAATTGAAATGTAAAACGGAACTGCATGGCGGCACTATAGCACGGTGGAGAATTAATTCCAGCCGTGGGCGTCGCGGACGTCGATCATCGCCTTGAGGATGGTGTTCCACGTGTCCGGATTCTCAAGGGTGGCGTTGGGGAACATGCAGCCGTCCCAGCAAATGTGTTTGATGCCACGGTCGGCGGCGTCCTTGAGCCAGTAGCCGGAGCAGCGGGTGATATCCAGTTTGCCGTTGGGATCGTCGGCGGGGCAATGTTTGCCAGTCTTGTCGTGGCTGCCGGCACCGTGCACCTCACCGTCGTTTTGGGCGACGTGGAAGTCGATGGTCCACGGGCGGAGCGCGTCGGTCATCTTCTCGTACGCCGGCCAGAATTCCTCGTCGCTGTAGCCTTCCTGCACGAGCGCGTGCTCGGGGGCGTTGTAGCCGAGGGTGTAAAGGTAGGTGTGGGCAAGGTCAGCCTGGAAGCCAAGCGCTTCCGGCATGCCGACGCCCTCGAGGATGTCGAGCATGTCCTTCCAGCTATGCATGCCGGCCCAGCAGATTTCCCCCTCGGCGGCCAAGCGCTCACCGTGATCGGCGGCGATCGTTGCGGCTTCTTTGAACGTTTCGATGATTTGCGCGGTGTTCGCGGCAGAATCTTCGCGCCATTTCTCCACGCCAAACTCGGCGGAGTCGATGCGGATCACGCCGTACTTGCGCGCGCCGTGTTCATTGAAAATCTTGGCGATGCGACACGCCATCTTCACTGCGTCGAGAAACTTGCCGCGCTGCTCGGCCGTACCCATTGCCGAGTCGCCCACGGTGCCGGGCCAAATGGGTGCGACCAGCGAGCCGATGTCAAATCCTTTGCCGGCGATGAGATCGGCGATGCCTTTCAACTCATCATCGGTGGCCTCGGGATTGGTGTGCGGCAGGAACAGGAAGTAGTCGATGCCGTCAAACTTCCGTCCGTCCACCTCGGCGGCGGCGGAGAGGTCGAGCATATGCTCGAGGCTGATCGGCGGCTCTTGGCCTTCGTCGTCGCCCTTGCCGACAAGTCCGGGCCACATGGCGTTGTGTAACTTGGGTGCACTCATGGTTCAGTTGGGTTTAAAGTGTAATTCCGTAAATCGGGCGGGGCATCATGTGAGAGAGTGTCCCGGAGGTCAAGCCGCCGGTTGCCCGCTTGGCCAAGCGCTTGGGGGGATTGTGCTTGCACCTTGGGCTGCGTGTGGGTACGAAGTCCGGCCCCGTTTTCGGGGATTCCCACGATGCCCGCGTGGCGGAATTGGTAGACGCGCTTGATTCAGGTTCAAGTCCCAGCAATGGGGTGCAAGTTCAACTCTTGCCGCGGGCACCATCTGTTTTAGCCAATGCTAACAGGTGCTTCCGACAACTTGTTTTAAACACAACAAGTATGTCTCATCATCATCAAAAACAGGGCGGTGCCGGTTTGGGTGCCGGTTTGGATTTTTCGGGCCTCCCAGAAACAGGCAATTCACCAAGGTCGTGGATCGTCGCGGCCAACCGGTAAGGGGGCTGTGGCTGCGCGGCAACACCTACTACGCGCGCATCTCGGTTGAGGATCCAGACGGGGGCAAACGGGAACGGCGCTTGGCTCTGAATGCTTCCAGCTTAAGTGAAGCCAGAGAGGCGTTGGCCCGGATTCGTACAGAGCCTCCAGAGCTCAACATGAGGAAGAAGAACGTGCCACTTTTCCCGGAGTTTTGGCCGGCCTACATTGAGGCTGTGCGACACCAGAAACGGGAGCGTACCATCAAGACGGAGGAGGTGTTCCTTAGGCAATGGGAGGCGTGGCTTGGGGCCATTCCCATTAACCGCGTCAGCACCGCGCAAATCATTGGATTTAGAACCGAGCGGCTCTCCCGGTGCTTAACCGGGCGCACGGCTAATCTTGCCGTGACGGTACTCAATAACCTGCTCTACCATGCAAAGAACTTGGAACTGATTCACTGACGTCCCATGGAGTTGGATGTGCAAAGGGCCGGGTTGCGGGTGGGATGCCCTTTTTGAATGATCCAAAATGCGGCAGTGTGCCGCCAAGGAGCATCCCATGTCCC
>JACNJE010000042.1 GCA_014382705.1 Verrucomicrobiota bacterium
CATGAGGACATTTTAACTTGAGTTTTAAAGAGGACATTTTAAAAGAGTTTTGACAGCTGCCCCACGCTTGGCCAAGCGCGGCCGGCTTGGTACGGTAAGCCGCGTTATGGCCTTGGCAAAAAAATTGTTGCACACCCGTTACCGCGTGAACGACCTCGAGCAGACCGTCGCGTTTTACAAGAACGTCCTTGGGCTGGAGGAGGTGCGGCGGCACAAGTCGCCGCGCGGCTCCGAGTTGGCCTTCCTCAAGGCACCGGAAAGCGAGGAGACCGTCGAAATCTGTCATTTCCCCAACAGCGGCCCGGTGGTGGTGCAGGAAGACCTCACGCACTTGGCCTTCTCGGTGGACAGTCTCGAGGCGTTCGGCCAGCACTTGGCCAAGCTGGGCCTCGAATATTCCGACGGCCCGACGATGAGAGAGGCCGGCGGCGGCTTCGCCTTCATCGACGCCCCCGAGGGCTACGAGATCGAGCTGATCGAGATGGCGGAGTGAGTTTCAAGTTTTTAGTTTTAAGTTTCAGATTGGGGCACGGATTTCCTCAAAGTATACTTGACTAAATTAGTCGGGATTATAGGTTCCGCGTTGGCATGAAACTGTCGCAACGGGGTGAATATGCTTTGCGGGCGCTGTTGGTTCTGGGGATGAACCATGGGCCGGGCGTGGTGCGCATTAGGGACATTGCGCAGCAACAGAACATTCCGCGGCGGTTTTTGGAGCAAATCCTCAATGACTTGAAGTCGGCTGGGTTTGTGGTGAGCAAACGCGGGGTGGCGGGGGGCTACCGGCTGCAGCGCGGACCGGAGGAGATTTCGCTGGCGGACATTATCCGGCATTTGGAGGGGCCGCTGGCGCCGGTGGGGTGTGTGAGTGTGAATTATTACCAGCGCTGCTCCTGCCCGGACGAGGGCAAGTGCGCGATTCGCAGCGTGATGCAGGAGGTGCGCGACGCGATCGTCGGCGTGCTGGAGGGGGTGAGCGTGGCGCACCTTTGCGACCGGGTGCGCGACCTGCAGGGTCCGCTCGAGAACCCGCTCGATTACGTCATTTGACAGGCTCCGTGCCTTTGCTCTGCTCACGGCTCACGGCCGACGGCTCACCCAACTCGGCCTCGAGGTCGGACTGGACTTGTTGGAGCAGCGCCTTGTCGGTTGGTTTTTTCCCGGAGGCGGTTCGGACGTAAAAGGTGTCGATCGCGGCGCCTTTCTCGGTGCTGATGCGGGCGACGTGGATACTCAGTCCGTGCCGGGTCAGCACTCGGGAGATGCGGTGCAGCAGGCCAAGCCGATCCCCGGACTCGACCTCGATGATGGTGCGTGTCTTGGCCGACTCGGTGTCGATGCGGATGCGTGTTGGCAGTTGCCATTCCGCTGATGTGCCGGGCTTGGCCAAGCGATCGATCTGTGGCTCGAATTCAGGCGAGTCGCCGGGCAGCAGCGCCCGGTTGAGCCAATTTTTAAACGTGTCTCGCTCGGGCCGCTTGGCCAAGGCGCCGGTTCGGGCGTTCACGACTGAGAAGGTGTCGATGATGATTCCATCCCCGCGCGAGAAGACGCGTGCGCTCAGGATGTTGAGTCCCGCCGCGGCGAGCGCGCCGGAAATCGTGGTGAACAGCCCCGGCCGATCCCAGGTGCAGACCTTGACCGAGGTGTAGCCGCGCGCCGACTGGTCGTGCCAGGAGATAACCGGCTCGAGCATTCCCGAGCCAGTGCCTTCAACGACGCGGTTAAGGAAGCGGTTGACCTGCTCGAGGTCGATGTGGATGTGCTGCAGCGAGTGTGCCCGGAAGTAGCGGGGGGTGAGGTGCCGGAAGTGCGCCTCGAGTTCCTCTTCCGAGAGATGCTCCGGCAATGTTTCGCGCACCTGCTGTTTCAGCTTCACCAAGCGCTCCTTCTCCGCCCGGGCGTAGTCCCTGCCGCTGGCCATGCGCCGCCCGGCGCGGCGGTAAAGGGTCTGCAGCAGGGTGTTCTTGAACTCGTTCCATAGGTCGTCGCTCGTGCCAAGCGAGTCGGCGAACGTCAACAGGGTGAGCATGGCCAGGTTCTCCTCGTCCTGCACGGTCTCGGCGAACTGCCGGATGACCGTTGGCGAGTCGATGTCGCGCCGCTGCGACACCTTGGCCATGAGCAGGTGGTGCTCGACGAGGAACTGCAGCCGGGCCAACCGGCGGGGAGTGAGGCCAAGCCGTTCGCCGACCTTCAGGGCGACGGCGGTGCCGTCTTTCACGTGGTCGCCGCTCTCCATCCCCTTGCCGGTGTCGTGCAGGAACAGCGCGAGATAGAGCAGGTACGGCAGGTCGATGTCCTGCAGGATGTGGGTGTAGTGGATGAATGGCGGCTTCTGCGCATCCCAGACCCGGTCGAGTTTCTCGAGGCAGACCAGCGTGTGCTCATCGGCGGCGTAAACGTGGAAGAACTCATGCTGCACGAGGCAGGTCATCCGGCCAAACTCCGGGATGTAGCTGCCGAGCAGGCCGACCTCGTGCATGGCACGCAGGGCGGGGGCGACGATGCCGCGCCGGTTGAGGATCTCCAGAAACGTCTCGCGCACTTCCGCGTCGTGGACGAAGCGCTCGTCCACCAGCGCCACGCTGTCACGGAGCAGCTGCGTCAGGTCGGGATGAAAGTTGAGGCCGCGCTGCTGCGCGTGCAGGAAGACACGCATGAGCCGATGCGGCTGTTCCTTGAACACGCGCGGCGAGCCCGGCAGCAGTTCGCCGTCAACGATGCTGAAGCCGTCGAGCGTCTCCGTTTTTTTGCCCCCGCCAAAAAACGTACGCAGGGAGGGCAGGCGGCGGACCGGCTTGGGGCGGAGGGCCAGCCGTCGCTCGACCATGCGGGTGATCAGGTGGATCGCGCGCAGGTGCGTGTACAGGTCGCGCATGAACGCCTCCAGCCGCCCCGCCGGCGAGCGGTCCTTGTAGCCAAGCTGCCAGGCCACCTTCGGCTGCAGCGCCTTGGGCAGGTCATCCACCAGTCGCGTGGTTTGATAATGCAGCTCGTTGCGGGTGCGCAGCAGGAAATCGTAGCCGGCCTCGAGCTGCCGGCGGTTCCCGGGGCGGATCATCCCCTGGGCCTCGAGCTGCTCAAGGGTGTGTGTGCCGTACTTGAAGTGGGTCATCCACAGCAGGTTCTGATAGTCGCGCAGGCCGCCGCAGCCGTTCTTGATGTTGGGCTCCTGCAGCAGGGCGGAGTTGCCGAACTTCACGCGGCGCGCGTCCTGGTCGGCGATGCGCATCTGCAGGTAGGCGTCAACATGGTTGCGGACGCACCGGGCCTCGAGTCGCTGCTGGAACTGCCCGAACAGCGCGGCGTCGCCGGTGATGAGGCGCGACTCGATCAGCGACGTCTTGGTTTTCATGTCGTCGTTGGCGATGTGGATCGCGTCCTGAATGTTGCGCACCGAGTGGCCGACCTTCATCCCGAGGTCGTAAAGCGTGTAGATCAAGCCGCCGGGGCCGGTGAGTTGCTGAAGGAGTGGATGGCTGTAGATCCGCGTCAGCGTCGGCACCGATCCGTTGTGCAGCAGCATGATGTCGATGTCGCTGTGGGGGCTGAGTTCCGCGCGCCCGTAACCCCCGAAGGCGACGAGCGAAACCTTGAGCCTGCGCGCGCCGCCGGTCGGCCGGAAGGCTGCGAGGGACCAGTTGAACAGCGCGCGGAGCAGCGTGTCGATCATCTCCGACCGGCCAAGGCAGACCTCGAGGCCGCCGCCGCCGTCGCGATGCCATTGTTGCAGGCGGGCTGACTCTGCCTTGAGATACCGCTTCAGTCCCGGCAGCTCCGCTGTGGGGGTGCTGTCGGGGGGGATGACCAGCGACTTGGCGGCGTTGGGGGGGGCTGTGGCGTTCTCCGGCACGCGGCGCGATTGTAGCCGCGACGGCTCCCCGAAACAATTCCGCTTGGCCAAGCGCTGTTTTCCCCACCCGAAATCTTGCCGCTTGGCCAAGCCTGCCCTAGATTTTCGCGGCATGGTTGACCGGAACGATCCCGACGTGGCCCTGATGTTGAGGGTGAAAGGGGGAGACTTGTCGGCCTACGAGGAATTGGTGGAGAAGTTCAAGCAGCCGGTGATGAACCTGGTTTACCGGCTGATCAACGACCTCGACGAGGCGGAGGACATTGCGCAGAATGTCTTCGTCCAGGTCTGGAAAACCCGCGAGCGCTACGAGCCGGCCAGCAAGTTCACCACTTGGTTGTTCACCATCGCCCGCAACCTCGGCCTGAACGAGATTCGGCGGCGCACCCGGCATCCGGCCGACTCACTCGACGAACCGCGTCCCGACAACGACGCCCAACCGCTGCGCGTGGTGGAGGATGCCGCCAGCCCGGTTCCGGCCGACGCCGCACTCAGCGCCGAGCTGCGGGCAAAGGTCGAGGAGGCGCTGATGGATCTGCCGGAAAAACAGCGCACCGCGCTGCTGCTTTGCCGCGAGGGCGGCGTCAGCTACGAGGAGATCGCCGGGGTGCTGGGCGGCCTGTCGCTGACGGCGGTGAAATCGATCATTTTCCGGGGCCGGGCAGAACTCAAAAAACGGCTGAAACCGTACCTGAAATCAGGCGAATGGCAGAAAAAATGACCGGACGGCAAAACTTTTTTGTAACCTCGGTTTTAAAGAAAAGGCGACAATGAACCAACCCGATATCGAAACCTTGTTGCAAACCGCGCGCACCCGGGACCTGACCGAGGCCGAGTGGGCCGGGCTGGAGCGTTGGCTGTCCGCGAACCCAGCCGAACGGGCCGAGTGGGAGGCGGTCAACCAACTGCTGGCCGCGCTGCCCGATGCGCCGGTCGCGACCAATTTTACCTCCCTCGTGCTGGAGCAGGTTCGCCGCGTCGAGGCCCCCGCGCCGGCGCTTGGCCAAGCGGGGTGGAGGAAGATCCTCGCGCCGCAGTTTCGGCCGATTCAAATCGCGGCCGCCGCAACGCTCGCCATGGTGCTCGGGGGTGTTGGCTACCAATTGCACCTCAACCAGTCACGCGCCGAGATGGCCGAAGCGGTCGCATCCATCGCCGAGTTCACGCCCGGTTTCCTGGCCGACTTCGAGGCCATCGAGGCCATCACTCAGGCCGACCCGGTCGATGAGGAACTGTGGGCGGCCCTCAAGTAACTTCATGAATTTGCGAGTCACAGTCACCCGCCTGGCCTTGCCGTTGATCGTGGCAATGGGTGCGGGTGCCGGCGCGCGGGCCGACGAGTCTCCGTTTGCCGCCTTCAAAAAAATTGTCTCGCTGCCGGAGGCCAGCCGCGAGGCGGCGGTGGGCAAGCTCAAGCTTTCCTCCGAGCGTTACCGCAAAATTGTGGAGGCCAAGGTTCGTGAATATGCCGCCATGCCGGAGGCCGATCGCAACCGCAAGCTCGACGCGCTCGATTTTCGTTGGCACCTGATGCCGCTCATGAAAACGGCGGCGGCCGACCGGGCCAAGCGCTTGGCTTCCGTGCCGGAGCGGTTCCGCACCGACATCGAGCGGCGGTTGACCGGCTGGGATCAACTCGACGAAGGCACCCGCACCGACCTGCTGAAGAACGAATCTTTTTTTCGCTACCTCTCCAGCTTCGGACGGGGTCGCGAGTCCCGCGTTGCGCTGACGAATCACATGGAAAAAATGCCGACCCGCATGCGGGAAGGGCTGGAGGGGCGCCTAAAGGGCTGGCGGGAAAAACCGAAGCCGGAACGCCGCCGAATGACCCGTCAGTTTCACCGTTTTTTCGATATGCCGGTTGCGGAACAGGAACGCGCGCTGCGCAGCCTGTCGGGCCGGGAGCGGGCGCGGATGGAGGCCAGTCTCGCGCAGTTCAAGGCGATGTCGCGCGCCCAGCGGGAGTTGGTCATCAGGTCGTTCGACCGGCTTGCCAGCAAGTCGCAAAACGAGCGGGCCGCCTTCTTCCGCAACACCGAGCGCTGGAACGGCATGAGTGAGGGTGAGCGCAAAAAGTGGCGCACGCTCGTGACGCAGATGCCGCCGCTGCCGCCCGGTTTCGGGGATGAGGCGCGGCCGCCGCTGCCGCCCGGCCTGTTGGACGAGACCGCGCCGGCCCAGACCGTGGTCACCAACACCCTTCGCTGAACGGCGGGATGGATCCCATTGCCTTCAAGATCGGCGGCTTCGCAATCTACTGGTATGGCATCCTTGTGGCCGGCGGGTTTCTCGCCGGGCTGTGGACGGCCAGCCGTCGGTGCGTCCTCGACAAGCTCGATGGCAAGGCCATCTCCGACCTCGGCGTGTGGATCATCATCGCCGCCATGCTCGGTGCCCGGGCGCTGCATGTCATTTCCTACTGGGAGGATCAATACGCAGGACGGCCGTTGTGGCAGGTGCTGGATTTCCGCGCCGGCGGCCTCGTGTTTTATGGCGGCTTCATCGGCGCGGTGCTGGCGGTGCTGCTTTACAGCCGGCTGCACGGCAAACAGCCGCTATGGAAGATAGCCGACGCCTTCGCCCCGAGCATCCCGCTGGGCCATGCGCTGGGCCGCCTGGGCTGCCTGATGTTTGGTTGCTGCTTCGGCATTGAGTGCAACCTGCCTTGGGCTGTTCAATTCCCGGCGCACAGCCCCGCCTTCGATGCGCTTGGCCAAGCGCCCGCTGACGCCGCCCACTCAGTGCAGGTTCACCCGACGCAGGTTTATTCCGCGCTGTTGAATCTGGCCCTGTACGGCGGCTTGGCTTGGTTGTACCGGCACAAGCGTTTCGACGGGCAGGTGTTCGCGGCGTACCTTGTCGGCTACTCGATCTGCCGCTTTGCCGTCGAGTTTTTCCGGGGCGACTATTTGGCCGGGGAACTGTGGCTTGGCTGGATCAAGCCGGGGCAGCAGCTCAGCCTGCTGTTGCTTCCGGTTGGCGTCGCGCTGCTTGTTTTCCTGCGCCGGCGGGCGAGGGGTTAATCGTCGACGTCGAACAGGATCTCGCGCGGCTCGGCACCGCGGCTGGGGCCGACGAGGCCGCGATCCTCGAGTTCGTCCATGATGCGTGCGGCGCGGGTGTAGCCGAGGCGCAGGCGGCGTTGCATGAGCGAGACGCTGGCCTTCTGCTCGACGCGGATGACCTCGATGCATTGTTGGACGATCTCCTCGTCCTCGTCGATACCACTGCCGCCGTTGCCGCCATTGCCGTTGGCAGGGCTCTCAAGTTGGCGCTCCATTTCAGTGTCGTAACACGGCTTGGCTTGGTTGTTGACGATTTCGACGATGCGGTTGATCTCCTCGTCGGTGACGAGGCAGCCCTGTGCGCGGCTCAGGTTGGAGGTGCCGGGCGGCAGAAACAGCATGTCGCCCTTGCCGAGCAGCTTGTCCGCCCCCATGGCGTCGAGGATGGTGCGGGAGTCCACCTTGGCGGCGACCTGAAACGCGATGCGCGCCGGGATGTTGGCCTTGATGACGCCCGTGATGACGTCGACGCTGGGCCGCTGCGTGGCAACGATGCAGTGGATGCCGGCGGCCCGGGCCATCTGCGTGATGCGGGCGATCGAGTTTTCCACGTCGTTGCGGGCCATCAACATCAGGTCGGCCAGCTCGTCGATGATGACGACGATGTAGCTGAGCTTGTCGGGAATCTCGATCTCATCCTCCCGCTTGACGGTGACTTCCTGATCCATCTCGACGGCGAAGCCTTCGGCCTCGTCGAGCGGCAGCTCGGCCTGGTCGGTTTTCTGCGGTTTTTTCCGGGTGCGCGAGTTGAACCCGTCGATGTTACGGGCACCGACCTTGGCAAAAATCTGGTACCGTTTTTCCATCTCGTTGACGACCCATTTGAGCGCGAGGATGACTTTCTTGGGGTCGTGCACCACCGGCGCGGCGAGGTGGGGGAGGCCGTTGTAAATCTGCAGCTCGACGACCTTGGGGTCGATCATCACGAAGCGCAGCTCCTCCGGCGAGAACCGGAACAGCAGCGAGGCGACGATGGAGTTGATGCAGACCGACTTGCCGGAGCCGGTCGCACCGGCGATGAGCATGTGCGGCATATCGGCCAGGTCGGCCACGATCGGCTTGCCGTAGACGTCCTTGCCGAGCGCGAGCGGGATCTTGGCCTTGGATTTTTTCCACTCCGGCGAGTCGATGATGTCGCGGAAGAGCACCTTGGTCTTGATGCGGTTGGGCACCTCGATGCCGACGGAACTGCGGCCGGGGACGGGGGCGAGGATGTTGATGCGCTCCGCCTTGATGGCGGCGGAGATGTTGTTGGCCAGAGCGCTGATGCGCTCGAGCTTGACGCCGGGCGCGGGGTGCAGCTCGTAGCGGGTGATAGTCGGCCCTTTGGTGATGTCGCCCTCGGTGACCTCGATGCGGAACTGCTGCAGCGTGTCCTTGAGCAGCCTTGCGTTGGCGAGGAGTTGCTCGCGAGTCTCGGTGGGGGCGGCGGCCGGCACCGGCTCGTCGAGCACCATCGACTTGGGCAGTTTGTAGTCCTTGACCTTGGGCGTCTTGGCGACGGTGGCCGGCCCCTTCGGCTTGGCCAAGCGCCGGGGCAGCTTGGGTTTGGGCGGTGGATCAAGTTCCGTTTCGCCGTCTGGCTTGGCCTCGTCCCCGGTTGTCTCGTCCGGCTTGGCCTCAGTTTCGGTGTTGGCTTCCTCCGCTTGGCCAAGGATGTCCCCGGTGCTGGCGGCCTTGTGCTCGGTCGGCTCGCTTGGCTCCGCCGGTTTTTCGGCCTGGGTTTCGGCGCTCTTTTCGTCGTCCTGTGTGTCGGCGGAGGCCTTGACCTCCTCGGCGGAGATCACCTCGCCCATCTCGACCTCGTCCGGCTCCGCCTTGGCCTTGGTTCGTTGTTCCTCGTCGAGGACGCTCAGGTCGCGGACGGTTGGCTTGGGCACCGGCTTGAGGTCGGCGCCGAGTCCCTTGTCGGCCTTCAGTTCACCGGTGACCTCCTCGAGTTCCTGCTCGACCGCCTTCTTCCGCTTGGCCAGGTCGCGCTCGAGCCGCTTGGTTTTGCGCTGGACCGTTTTTTGGGTTGAGCCAACGGCAGCCATGCTGGGTTGAGCCCGGCGCTCGCGCCACGACTCCCACGTGTCCACCGCCCAGTGCCAAAGCTCGATCGGCTGAAGGTGGGTCAGGAAGTATAGGCTGGCGAGGATGAGCGTGGAGTGAATGATGACGGCGCCCGCGGTGCCGAAGGTGTGAAAGAGCGGGTAGATGATTCGTTCGCCAAGGACGCCGCCGAGTTGGAATCCTTCCACCCAGAACGCGAGACTGAAGTTGGTGTCCAGCTCCTGCAGCAGTCCCATCAGGCCAAGCAGGTAAACCACGGCGGCGACCGGCTCCCTCCACGACTGGCGCAGGTGGATGAAGAATGGATGGATAAAGGCGGCCCCGAACAGCATTAACAGCAGCGGCACCATGTAGGCCGCGAAGCCGATGGCCATGAATGAAATGTAGGACAGATAAGCCCCCACCGGGCCGATCATATTTTGGTAGCCGTCGGTCGGGTCGCCGGGGTTGAGTGGGGGATCCGACGGATTGTAGCTGAGCAGGGACAGAATGTAGAGGAATGACACGGCAAACATCAGGATGCCAACCCATCCCAAATCCATCCGCGGCTGGACGCCGGTTGCCGCCTTGCTCACCTTGCTCGGCACGGGCGGCAGTGTAGTGGCTGTGCCGCCGAAGAAAAAGCGTGCAATGGGGATTTGTTTTGGCGCGAACGGTGGTTGCCTTTCCGGGCGTTTCCTGTTTACGTTCCGCCGATGAGGTATTGGTCCGTTTTGGGGCGAGGTTTGGCCTTGACGGTGTTGGCTGTTGTCGCCACCGGGTGCGAACCAACCAGCGGGGGCAGTTCCCGCATTGAGGACGACCCCGATTTTGTCCGGGGCAAGAGCCGGCTGGCCCGCAAGGAGGTCGACGGGGCGGTACTCTCCTTCCGCAAGGCGCTCGCCAACAATCCGGCCAACGCCGCCGCCCATTTCGAGCTGGGGCTGATCTTTTACGAGCCGAGCAACGAAAACACCGACTATGTCGCGGCCTGCTACCATTTCCAGCGTCATCTCGCGCTGCAGCAGGACTCCCGCCACGCCAGCAACATTGGGGGCTTCATCAAGGCGTGCAAAAAGGAGATCGCCAAGGACATCGCCATGGCACCCATCCCGCCCTCGGAGATCAACGCCATCCACACGCTGCGCACGCAACTGGCCAAGGCCAACAGCGAGAACGGCCATCTCAAGAGCCAGGTTGAGGCCATGCGCGGCCGATTGCAGCAGGCCGGCAGCGACGTGCCGGAGGTCGCCGTGGTCACGGGCGGGCCGCCGAACTCGGTGAATCCCCGTGGCAACCCGGGCGTGCCGCCCCGGCCCAGCTACGAAGCCCGATCCGGCCAGACCCGGACCCACACGCTGAAGAAGGGCGAGAGCCTCTACAGCCTGTCCCGGCGGTACGACGTCCCGTTCTCAGCCCTGAAGGCGGCCAACCTGCGCCTGATGCGCAACTCCCGCGACCTCAAGCCGGGCGTCACGGTCTACATCCCGGCCAAGCGCACCCGGTAACCCATCGCCGTGCGCCGGTTGACCTTCCCAGTCATCCTCCTGTTTTGGCTGGCGATGAATGCGCTCCTGTGGCGCGCCGAGTATGGCGACACCGGCCGCGGCAGCCGCGTCTCCAGCGATGTGGTGATCGACAAAATCTTCAACGCGCCCGACGCGTCCAGCTTGCAGGTGTTTCAAAACGGCCGGTCGCTTGGCTTTATCCGCTGGGAGATCATCCCCGATGAGGTCTACTTCGACGGCACCAACCAGCCGGCCGGCCGGGTCGAGTCGATTCGCGGCTACACCGTCGCGCTGGATGGCCGGCTCGACGTTGAGCCGCTGCGCGGCAAGCTGCGATTCAACCTCCGCTCGACACTCGACACCGCGCTCGACTGGCAGAGCCTCCAAGCCACGATCAACCTGCCGCCAAGTTCATGGGAGGTCACGGCGGTGGCGACCAACCAGGTGCTGACCGTGAAACACGACGGGGCGCTTGGCCAATGGGAACGCACCACGCCGCTTGGCCAATTGCGCGATCCCGCCGCGTTGGCCGAGCCGTTCGCCGGGCCGCTCATCGCGCCGCTGCTCAAGCCGTTGCTGCCGGCCAACACCGCGCTTGGCCAAGCGGCCGGTGGACTGCCCGCGCTGGGCCTCGAATGGGACGCCTACAACGACTCCATCCGGCTTGGCAGCACGCGCGTCCGTATTTATCGCATCGAGGCCAGGCTGCCCGGCGAGCGCGTCGTCACGATTTTGGTGAGCCGCGTGGGGGAGATTATGCAGGTCAAGTTTCCCGGCCAACTGCAGTTCACCAACGAGAACATCCCCCTGAGAAAACGCGCCGCCCAATGATCGAAATCGAGCAATTAACCAAGCAATTCGGCGATTTGCGGGCAGTCGATGCGATCAGCCTGACCGTGCCGGCGGGGGAGTTTTTCGTCATCCTTGGCCCCAACGCCGCCGGCAAGACCACCACCATCAAGGTCATGGCCGGGCTAATGAAGCCGACGAGCGGTTCGGTGCGGATTTGCGGGTTCGACGGCGCCACCGACCCGCTCGAGGCCCGCCGCCGCCTGGCCTACGTGCCGGACTTTCCGTTCCTTTACGACAAGCTGACGCCGGCCGAGTTTTTCCGGTTCACCGGCAAGCTGTTCGGCATGGAGGACGCCGCGATGGAGGCCGAGGCCGGGCGCTTGGCCAAGCGGTTTCACCTCGGCGAATTTCTGGCCAAGCCGATCGAGAGCCTGTCGCACGGCACCAAGCAGCGCGTGGCGATCGTCTCCGCGCTGATGCACGCGCCGGAGGTCGTCGTGCTCGACGAGCCGATGGTCGGGCTCGACCCGCAGCATGCCCGCGTGCTCAAGGACATCCTGCGCGAGCAGGCCGACGCCGGCGTGACGGTGTTCGTCTCCACCCACCAGCTCAGCGTCGCCGAGGAGATGGCCGACCGCATCGGCATCATGCACCAGGGCCGCCTCGTGGCCGTCGGGTCGCACGGGGAACTGCAGGCGGCGAACCGGGACAGCCGGCTCGAGTCGATCTTCCTGTCGCTCACCAAAGACGGCGTATGAACGGCGCGAAGCCCATCCCGCATTGGCGGCTGTTGGCCGGGGTCAACCGCACGCAAAACTGGCGGCGGCTCCGCTCGGCGGTGGCGCGTTCGCGGCTGCATGCGTTCCTCATGGGCCTGTTCGTCGTCGGCTACGCCTGGCTGGCGTACGCGCTGTTTCACAAGGCGCTGAATTTCACCTCCAGCTTCCCCGGACTGGGGCCGGTGCTGATCGAGCGGATGATGTTTCTGCTGTTTGCGTTCCTGTTTCTGCTGCTGCTGCTCAGCAACGTCATCATCAACTTCACCAACCTGTTCCGAAACAGGGAAGCCCAGTTCCTGCTGTCGCTGCCGGTGCCGCACCAGTCGATTTATCGCTGGAAAATCTTCGAGTCCGGTATCCTGGCGTCGTGGGCGTTTTTGTTTTTGATCGCGCCGCTCGTGGCGGCGTACGGGGCGACCCACAATGCGGCTTGGCATTTTTACGTGGTGACGCCGCTATTCGTGGCGCTGTTCGTCGTGCTGCCGGGCATTCTCGGCAGCTGGGCGGCGCTGGGGCTGGCGCGCTGGGTGGATCGCGTGGCGTTCCGGGTCGCTGCCGTGCTGTCGGTGATCGTGCTGATCGTCGTCGCCAGCTCGTGGCTGCAGCCCGAGACCGTGACCGACGAGATGCTCGAGACGCGCGTGCTCGACGTCGTTGACCGGCTGTTGGCGCGCACGCGGTTTTCCCTGTTCCCGTTCCTGCCAAGCTACTGGGTGTCGAGCGGCGTCACCCAGTGGGTGGAGGGCGCTTTGATGGGCACGTTGTTCTTCGGCTTGGTGCTGTTGAGCCACACGCTGTTTTTCGGCTACCTCGCCTCGACGCGCTCGGGCGGTTTTTTTTACGGGGCGCTTTCGGCGGTGAACAGCCGCGGCGCCGGCGCCGCGGCGGGCCAGGCGCTGGGCCAAGCGCCGTTCGCGCCCCGGTTGCTCGACCGCTTGGCCAAGCTGCTTTGGTGGGGCCGCGCCGACGCGAGGGCACTGCTGGTGAAGGACATCCGCACGTTCCTGCGGGATGCCACGCAGTGGGGCCAGTCGCTGATCCTGCTCGGCCTGCTGATCGCGTACATCGTGAACCTGCGCCATTTCTCGCACCGGCTGACGAGCGACTTTTGGATCGACCTCACCTCGTACCTCAACCTCGGTGCGTGCGCGCTGAACCTCGCCACGCTGACGACGCGGTTCGTCTTTCCGCAGATCTCGCTCGAGGGCAAGCGCATTTGGATCATCGGTATGGCGCCGCTCGGGCTGCGCCGCACGCTCATGGCCAAGTTCCTCTTTTGCACCGCGGTGTCGATGGCCGTGACGATGGCATTGGTGGGGGCGTCGTGCGCGATGCTCTCGATCCCGGCGGAGAGGGTGGTGTTTTTCACGCTGACCATCGGGGTGATGGCGTTCACGCTCAACGCGCTGGCCGTGGGGCTCGGTGCGGTGTACCCGAACTTTCGCGAGGACAACCCAAGCAAGATCGTCAGCGGCTTTGGTGGCACACTCTGCCTCGTGCTGAGTTTCCTCTATATCGTCGGGATGCTGAGCTTGATGGCGGTGACATCCCGCTGGGCCTTCGGCGGCAACTCGGCGGCGGTGTTTTGGCTCGGCTGGGCGCTGTTCCTCAGCGGCTCCTTCCTGCTCGGCTGGCTGCCGATGCGGGCCGGCATCCGCAAAATGGCCAGCGTGGAAATCTAGCGCTTGGCCAAGCGGGGTCAGCCCTTGGCAGGACGCCAGTCGATGAGCTTCAACTGGACCGAGCGGCGGCCGTTGAAGTCGTTGATTTGCGGCGCGACGGCGATGTCGAAGGTGTCCTTCGGCTCGTCTTCCGGTTTTAGATTCCACGCGATGACCTCGCAGGCACCCCGCTCGTCTGTGACCCAGAACTTGGCATGCTGCTTGTCACGCCCCATGCGGTAGATGGGGCTCGACAGGGTGAGGTCGCCGACGAGGAGCTGAATCTCCGGGTTGCCCTGGCCAAGCGGCTCGAGTTGGCTCATCGCCTCGATGTGTACCAGCGTCAACTCCGAGAGGTCGGTTCCGGCATCGAGCTTGAGCGGCGGCTGGAACATGTCCGGTGTGATGGTTTTCTTGGCGATCTCGTTGATGCGTTCGCGGAAGGCGTCGAGCCGGCCGGGCTTGACCGAGACGCCGGCGGCCATGGCGTGGCCGCCGTGGTCGTTGAGCAGGTCGTCGCAGCCGCGCATGGCCTCGGCGAGGTCGAAGCCCTCAATGCTGCGGGCGGAGCCTTTCCAGCCGTCGCCGTCGCTCGCGAGGATGAAGGTGGGGCGGTAAAACTCGCGCATGACGCGGGAGGCGACGATGCCGATGACGCCGAGATGCCACTCCATATTGCCTTCGACGATGACAAAGTCGTTCTCCGGGTCGAACCGTTTCCGGACGCTCTCGACGGCCTGCGAGGAGATGTCACGCTCGATTTCGCGCCGCTCGGTGTTGTGTTTGTCGAGGGTTTCTGCCGCCTTTTCGGCCTCGTACCGGTCTTTGGCGAGGAGGAGGTTCAGTGAGGCGTCGGGGTTGTCCATCCGGCCGGCGGCGTTGAGGCGTGGGCCGAGGTGGAAGCCGACGTTGAACACGGTGACCGGCTTGGAGACGTTGGCCACTTTCTTGAGCGCGACGAGGCCGGGGCGGGCGGTCTCGCCGAGTTGCTCGAGGCCGGTGCGGACGAGTTTGCGGTTTTCGCCGGTCAACGGCACGAGGTCGGCCACGGTGCCCAGCGCGACGAAATCGAGGTATTGCTTGAGGTCAAGGTCGCGCTCCTTTTGCAGGCCCTCCTGGCGGCCGCGCTTGACGAGCGCATGGGCGAGCTTGAAGGCGAGGCCGACGGAGCACAGTTCCTGAAAATTCGGGTAGTCGTCACTGAGCTGCGGGTTGACCATGACCAGCGGCTCGGGGGGCGGCTCGCTGACCTGGTGGTGGTCGAGCACGAGGACGTCAATCTTCCGCTCGTTGAGATACGCGATGGCCTCGACGGCGGTGGAGCCGCAGTCGACGGCGAGTACGATGTCGGCCTCGAATTGCTCAAGGCATTTCTCGAGGGACACCTCGCTCAGGCCGTAGCCGTCGTCGAAGCGGCCGGGGAGATACGGCTGCACCATCCAGCCAAGCTCGGTCAGCATCTCGGTGAGCAGCGCCGTGGAGCTGACGCCGTCCACGTCGTAGTCACCGTAGATCAACAACCGCTCGTTGTTCTCTCGCGCCTTCCAGAGCCGCTCAACGGCGGCATCCATGTTTGGAATCAGGAACGGGTCGGCCAACAACTTGAGCCTGGGGTTCAGGAACTCGCTGACTTCGGCCTTGCTGACGACGCCCCGGTTGACGAGGCATTGGGCCATGAGTGGCGACAGCGGCAGTTCGCGAATGAGTTGGCCAGTTAAGAGCGGTTGAGAGGGTGCTAGGCTCCAGCGATATTTCACGCCGGAGTCCGAACCCTCCTTGACGTCCGGATCAGGTTTTCTTGGTTATTGTTCATACAACTAAAAAATTCGTTTGTGCGCTTGGCCAAGCGCTTGGCCTTAATGCTCGCCAGTCGATCCCGGTTTCTTTGCCGGCACCGCCAGCGAGGCGATGATCGACAGGCCAAGGATCGCCCCGATGATGCCTAGTACGGCGTCGTGATTGGCCTCGAAGTCCAGCCAAGTGGGGCGGCCCTCCCAAAGGACGACCAGCATCTTAAACCCGATGAACACCAGCACGAGTGCCATCCCGTACTTCAGGTAGCGGAAGTGCCGCAGCAGCCCCACCAAGACGAAATAGAGCGACCGCAGCCCCAAAATAGCAAACACATTCGACGTGAAAACCAGGAACGTCTTGGTGGTGATGCCGAAGATGGCCGGGATGGAGTCCACCGCAAAAATGAGGTCAGTGGTCTCGACCATGATTAGGCAGAGCGCCAGCGGTGTCAGGGCGCGGCGGCCGTCCAGTTGGGTGAAAAATCGCTGTCCATCATACTCTGTTGCAACGGGATACAGTTTTCGCGCCAGGCGGATAATGAAGTTTTTCTCCGGCTCCACCTCCTCGTCGCCCGCGAACAACATCTTGATGCCAGTGAACAGCAGGAAGGCACCGAACACGTACAGGATCCCGTGGAAACGCTCGATCAGTTCCGCGCCAAACCAGATCATCACCCCGCGCATCACGAGGGCGCCGAGGATGCCCCAGAACAGGACGCGGTGCTGGTATTCCAGCGGCACGCGGAAGTAGGTGAAGATCAGCGCGATGACAAACACGTTGTCCATCGACAACGACAACTCCACCACGTAGCCGGTGAGGAACAGCTTGGTGTGGGCGGCCTGCCATCCTTCGCCGACCATCGCCGGTGCCAACCAAAAGGCGAACGCCATGGCCATCGAAATCCAAAGGCTTGTCCACATCAGCGCCTCGCCGAAGGAAACCGCGTGTGGTTTGCGATGGAACACCCCGAGGTCGAGCGCGAGAAACAGCAGCACCGCGCCCAGGAACGCGAGCCATCCCATCGGGTGGACGGTCAACGCGGGGTCGGTGGCTGCGGCGAGTGTCATGCCTGTGTTACATTCCGGTGGCGCTTGGCCAAGCGCGGTTCGCCTTCAGCGGGAAGCCGTTCGCAGCGCGGCCTCAGGCTTCCGAGGTCGAGATGCTGTGCTGCGTGATGACGGTCTCGTCAGCAAGCTTCGGCTTCTCCCCCTTGTTTTTCCACAGTACAAACCAGCCAGCGATGAAGATACTGGAGAAGGTGCCGGTGAGCACGCCGGCCAGCAGCGTGAACGCAAACGCGTGGATCGCGCCGCCGCCGAACAGGAACAACGATCCTGCCGCCAGCAGGGTGGTGCCGGAGGTGATGATCGTGCGGCTCATTGTCTTGCTGATCGCGCCGTTCATGATCTCGGTGAACGTGCCGGGCAGGCCCAGCTTCAGGTCCTCCCGGATGCGGTCGAAGATCACGATCGTGTCGTTGATCGAGAAGCCGATGATTGTCAGCACGGCGGCCATCACCGGCGCGCTCAACTCGCCACCCCAGATGTAGAAGATGCCCAGCGTCATCAACACGTCGTGGCAGATGGCCAGGATGGCACCCAGTGCGAACGAGAACTCGTACCGGAACGTGACGTAAACCAGGATGGCAAACATCGCGATTAGTAGCGATTTGGTGGCACCCTGCAAAATCTCGTTGCTGATGCTCGGGCCGGTGCCCAACCGGCTGACTTCCTTGAAGCCTTCGTCTCCCGCGAACGCCTCTTCCAAGGCGACTTTGGCCGTCTCGCCGCTGCCGAAACCGACCGTGACCTGCAGCCGCTCCCGGCTGCCACCGCCCGCCTGATACTGGATCATGGCACCCTCGATGCCGGCTTGGCCAAGCGCGTCGCGCAACTGGCCGACATCCTTTTCTTGGCCCTCCGTAAACTCGAACGTGATCTGGTCGCCGCCCTTGAAGTCCACGCCCATGGCATCCGAGCCACGGTTGATGCCGGTCCCGATCCCAATCGCCACCAGAATCCATGAGGCGACAAAGGCGTACTTGGCAAAGCCCATGAAGTTGAGCTTTGGCTTTTTAGCGAAGATCAACGATCCTAGGCTCTTGCCTGCGCCAAAGTTCCTGAACAGATCAAATACCAGGCGTGTGACCACCAAGGCAGTGAACATACTGGCACAGATGCCGACGGTCAGAGTGACGCCGAAGCCTTTCACCGGGCCGGTGCCCATGGTAATGAGGATCACCGAGACGATGAGCGTGGTCAGGTTGGCGTCGATAATCGTGCCGAACGCCTTCGCATAGCCGGTCTCGACCGCCCCTTGCTCGCCCTTGCCGGCCTCGAGTTCCTCCCGGATGCGCTCGAAGATCAGCACGTTGGCGTCGATCGCCATGCCGATCGTCAGCACGATGCCGGCGATGCCGGGCAGCGTCAGCGCGGCGCCGAGGTAGCACAACACGCCGATCAGGATGAACAGGTTCAGCACCAGCGCGAAGTTGGCGACGAGGCCGGAGAACCAGTAGTAGAGGAGCATGAACACTGCCACGGCGATCACGCCCCACAGCGCGGCGTTCTGACCGCTTTGCACCGAGTCTTTGCCAAGGCTGGGCTCCACGCTCATCTCCTCTTCGATGGTCAGCGGGGCCTTGAGCGGGTTGAGCAGCGCGTTGGCGATGGTGGCGGCCTCCTCCGAGGTGAAGGACCCCGTGATCTGCCCGTTGCTGGTGATGCGCTCCTGCAGCACCGGCGCGGACATCAGGTTGCCGTCCAGGATGATCGCCATGCGTTCGCCGATGTTGCCGCCGCTCAACTGGCCCATGGCCTTGGCCCCCTCGCTGTTGAAGGTGAACAGGATCATGGGCTCCTGCGTGAGTGGATTGCGCGATGGGGAGGCCTTGCTGATGTGTTCCCCCTTCAGGCCGTATTGGTTCCAAGCCTTGTTCGGTTGGTCTTTATCGACCTGGATCAGCAATTCCTCGGGGCGCTCCTGGCCGTCGCGATCCTTCGTTGCGTGGGAGTATTGCTTGTAGCCGTCGGGGATGATGCCGTTGGCGATCAGCCGTTCGGAGTCGTTGTGCACCAGAGCGAACTCCAGGAACGCCGCCTCGGTCACCAGTTTCTTGGCCTTGGCTCGGTTGGCCTCGGACAGGCCGGGCAGCTGAACCATAATTTTGTCTTCCCCCATCGTCCGGATCTCCGGCTCAGCCACGCCGATGGTGTCCACGCGGGCGCGCAACACTTCCACGGCCTGATCGAGAGCGACTTTGGTTGCTGAAGCCTTATCCAAGTCGTTGGTGTTCAGGTTGCTGGTGTCCAACGCCACGAGGAACGATGAGCCGCCTTTGAGATCCAGCCCGAGTTGGAGTTTCCCAGCCACCTTTTTCTGCAGTTTTTGCAGGACAACCCGGTTGTCGGGCAGTTGGCCGCGGAACGTTAATTTGGGGGACCAGGTGTAATTGCTCAGCACCAGGCCGGCGTTCTCCACCGCGCTTTGTAGGATGCCAAACTCGTTGCTGTTTTCGTCATCCGGGTCATGGGCCGCCTTGGCCTCATCATATGCCTGTTCGAATGCCGCGTCCTTGTTGGTAGCCTTGCCGAATTGCTCGATCAGTTTTCCGGACTCGTCCTTGAGCGGCCACATCTCAGTTCCCGCCCAGGCGAGAATGAGAACCAGGAATAGGAATCGGGCGATGTTGTTTCGTTTCACGGTTGTGGGTTACTTTTTGTCCTTCAAATCTGACTTGTCGGCGATCACACGCTCGATGGCGTGTTTCTCCACCTCAAACTTGCTCTCGAGCGACCGAATCGAGACGGTGGTGTCCTTGACCGACTGCACGGAGCCGACCACGCCGCCCCGGGTGATGACCGAGTCGCCGGACTTGAGGGCGTCCACCATTTTCCGGCGATCCTTCTCCCGCTTGGTTTGAGGCCGAATCAGCAGGAAGTAGAAGATGATGATCATCAGGATCAACATCGGAAGAGTGTCGAACATCGGGTTGCGGGCAGGTGCAGTCTCCTGCGCCAACAGAATCAATTTTGTGGGGTAGTAGCTCATTTCGGCACTCAACAAAAGGTCGGGAACTGTAGAGGCCAATTAATCGATTGCAAGCGTTTAATGGGCGTTTTTGCCTTGTTCTGGGCCTTTTCTCGCTTGGCCAACCGCTTGGCCAACGGCCTGGGGGCGTCTTCACCATGGGCGGAACGGGTGTCATTGGATAACCGCATCCCCGCTCGGCTTTGTTCGACACCCGCAATGCTCGGCAGTTTTTTTCTGTCTGACAGCGCAGATTGTGTTTTTCAAATAATCCGTTTTTTGTTTGGATAAACGGCAGGCGTTCACGGTAACCACCCCATTATGGGGGCAATGGAAGGAAAAAATGAACAAATACTCCGCCATCAAGAAAAAGACCGAAGGCCGGCGCGGTTTCACGCTGATCGAGTTGCTGGTCGTGATTGCCATCATCGCCATCCTGGCCGCGATGCTCCTGCCGGCCTTGGCCAAGAGCAAGACGATCGCTCTCCGGACGAAGTGCAGCAGTCACCTGCGCCAGCTTGGCTTGGCCAACTCGATGTACATGGACGACAACGACGACATTTTCCCGTACCACCGTCGTGCCGTCTCCCGCACCCCGAGCAAGGGCTTCCAGCGCTTGGTTGAACTGAACAAGGGGATGTCGTTTGCGCGGGAGGAAACCTGGTTCACCCTCATTTACGGCTACGCGCCGTCCGACCAGGCGTACCGCTGCCCCGATCTGCGGCACGGCAAATTCAAGAACCAGTCCAAGCAGCATGACAAGTGGCGGTTCGACGCGCACAGCATCGGGTACGGTCAGAACTCCTATTTTCTTGGGCAGATGCCGGGGCGGCAGGGGGAGAAGAGCGGCAACCTGCCAAGCGGTTACGAGGTGAAGCTCAGCTCGGTTCGAAGCCCGGTCGAGTGCATCAACCTCGCCGACTCGGAGCAGAAGGATGGCGGTCACTGGTCATTGACGATGTGGTGGCCGTTCATCAACCGCGCCAACGAGGGCGTGGCCAGCGAGCGGCACAGCAACTCGGCGCCGGTGGTGTTCGCAGACGGCCACGTGCAGTCGTACGACGACCCGGACCGGACGATCAATCCCAAGCGGGACAACACCGCCGAGTTCATCGAGAACTGGGATCCGCAGCAGCGCCGCCATGCCTTTTAGTGGGGCCACGGGCGGCGAACGGGTTTCCCGCGGTTGGCCCGGCGTTGGCTTGAATAAACGCGCTGTTGTTATAGTCTCGCCTGCTTCGTTGATGCGTTGTTTTCGTGAAATCTGCCGTGGAGTGGCCGCGCTTGGCTTGGCGTGGGCCGCTTGGCCAGGCGGCTTGGCCGCCGCGGAGCCGGAGGGGGTCGAGTTTTTCGAGAACCACATCCGGCCGTTGCTCGCGCAAAACTGCTACAAATGCCACAGCGCGGAGGCGGGCAAGGCCAAGGGCGAACTGTTGCTCGACACCCGCGACGGCCTCCGCAGGGGCGGCGACTCCGGCCCGGCAGTCGTCCCCGGCGACCCCAAGGCCAGCCTGCTGATCCGGGCGGTCTCGTACGAAAATGACGATCTGCAAATGCCGCCCAAGAACAGGCTCCCGCAGGATGCGATCGACAGGCTGGCCCAATGGATCGCGATGGGCGCGCCCGATCCCCGCGACGGCAAGGCGGCTGACATCACCGACAAGGACGCGTTCGATATCGCCGGGCGCAAAGCTGAGCATTGGGCATGGCAGCCGGTGCGGCGCGACGTCCAGCCGCCGTCCGTCCAGCCGGTTCGCGGCGCGGCTTGGGCCAGCACCGCCATCGACCGCTTCATTCTGGCTAAACTGCAGGCGGCGGGACTTTCGCCCAGCGAGATGGCCACCCGCCGCACACTCATCCGTCGATTGCACTTCGACCTCATCGGTCTGCCGCCGACGCCGGGGGAGGTCGAGGCGTTTGTCGCCGACCCCTCCGCGACCGCCTACGAAGCCGCCGTCGAGCGGCTGTTGGCGTCGCCTCATTTTGGCGAGCGCTGGGGGCAGCATTGGCTCGATATCGTGCGCTTTGCCGAGACGCGCGGCCACGAGGCGGACTACCCAATTCCGGAGGCGTACCGATACCGCAACTACGTCGTCCGCGCTTTCAACGCCGACGTGCCGTACGCCGACTTTGTCGTGGAGCACATCGCGGGCGACAGGGTGGAGCCGCCCCGCATCGACCCGGCTACGCGCTGCAACGAGTCGGCGCTGGGTGCCGGCTTTTGGCATCTTGGCGAGGCCACCCACTCGCCGGTGGACATCCGCGGCGACGAGTGCAACCGGGTGCACAACCAGATCGACGTCTACTCCAAGGCCTTCCTTGGCATGACGGTGGGGTGCGCCCGGTGCCACGACCACAAGTTCGACGCGATCTCGACCCGGGATTACTACGCGCTCGCCGGCTATCTGCAGAGTTCCGGTTATCACCTGAAGGACATTTCCGACCCCGCCGCCCAAGCCGCCGCCCGCAACGAACTGGCCAAGCTACGGGCTGGGAGCGAGGCCGGCCTGCTCCGCGAGTTTACGGCGTCCGTCGAAACCAAGGTGAGCCGCTTGGCCGGATATCTGCCGGCCGCAGCGGAGATTCTCCGCAACATTCCCGACGGCAGCGATGCCCCCGAGCCGGGCGACTACATCGCCTCGCACCCGGTGGTGCGGGACGCGGCCGGCACGAAAAATCTTCAGCCGGAAAAACTCGCCGCCTGGGTGGCGTATCTCGACAAGGCCCGCGCCGATGCAGCCGACCCGCTGCGCGGAGTGGCGGGCGTCGCGCTTGGCCAAGCGCGCGCCGAGGCGGTGGCGGCCATGAACCAACTGGAGGCGGACACTGCGGCACGGGCCGAGTCGATCAGGATCAACGTCACCGTTGAGGAGGGCGAGCGCAACTACGTGAAAAGTGAGCGCGACTGGACGGCTTCGGACCGGGTCGCTGATTTTCGCCGTCCGCAGGGGCCGGAGGAGTGGTTCACCGGCGGCATGCAGTTTGGCGCCGGCCCGATGGCGGTCGGCACGCCGGTCTACGGCGGTGATGCCAGCCGCCCGGTCACCGAGTTCAACGAGAACGGCGCGGCCCGGAGTGACCGCTTGAGTACGCGCTTCACCGGGATCATCCGCACGCGCACGTTCGGCGTGAACGGCGACACGCTTTGGTACCGCTACAAGGGCAAGGCGGATGTCTTTCTCGCGGTCGATTCGCACCGGCAGGTCGCCGGGCCACTGCACAAGGTGGTTCGCCAAAAACTCGACAGCAAGGGCGACGACTGGAAATGGCACAGCCATCGAGTGCGCGATTACATCGGCCATCGCGTGCACGTGGAATTCACGCCGCGCGGCGCGTTCGCGCTTGAGCGGGTGCAGTTCGGCGGTGGCGAACCGCCGATTGTGCGGCCGGTCAACTCGCGCTTGGCCAAGCTGCTCGACGGCGGTGGCGGCCTGGCTGACGGCTTGGCCAAGTTGCTGGTGGCCGCGGCCAACGACAGTGCCGCCGGCCGGGCCGATCGCGAGACGGCGCAACTGCTCAACTGGGTGATCCGCCACGAACACCTTCTCGAAAAACAGGCTGACCTTGGCCAAGCGACACGGAAGTTCGCCGCCTATCACGAGGCGAAGACCGGTATCGAGCGGACGATCCCCGGTGCGGTTTGGGCGTTGACGCTGCTCGACGGCAACGGCGAGGACGAGCCGGTGCTGGTGCGAGGCAACCACCGCACGCCGGCGCGGGAGACGGTGCCGCGCGCCTTCCTCCAAGCGCTGGGCGAGACCAAGCGGCCCAGCCGCGGCAGCGGCCGAATGGATCTGGCCAGACGGATGACCGACCCGGACAACCCGTTCGTCTCGCGCGTGCTGGCGAACCGCGTCTGGCATCACCTGTTTGGCCGCGGCATTGTGGACACGGTGGACAACTTTGGCGCGACCAGCCGGCCGCCGACGCATCCGGCGCTGCTCGACTATCTTGCGGCGCAACTCATCGAGCGAGGCTGGTCGGTCAAGGACATGATCCGGCAGGTGGTGCTCTCGAGCACCTACCGGCAGTCGAGCCGGCCGCACTCGGCCGGGGCGAAGGTCGACCCGAACAACTATTTGCTGCATCGCATGCCAATCCGGCGACTGCAGGGCGAGGTGATCCGTGACCAGTTGCTGGCCGTCTCCGGCCGGATCGATAAACGGCAGTTCGGCAAGGGGCCGATGGTACACATCACGCCGTTTATGCGGAATAACCGCAGCCCGGGCGGCAGCGGCCCGATGGACGGCGACGGGCGTCGCAGCATTTACGTCGAGGTGCGACGCAACCACCCGGAGCCGATGCTGAGCGCGTTTGACAAGCCGACGCCGTTCACCACGATGGGGCGGCGCGTGGTGTCCAACTCCCCGGCCCAGCCGCTCATCATGCTCAACAACGAGTTCGTGCATCAACAGGCCGCCATCTGGGCGGACGCGCTTTTAAACGTCAGCAGTGCCAACACGGCTGAGTTGGTGCGCCTCGCCTACCGCCAGGCGTTCGGCCGCGAGCCGGAGGCGTGGGAGGCCGGCGCGGCGGCGAAGTTTCTCGAGCAACAACGCGGGGCCACCGGCGGCGGCTCGCTCAAGCAACCGCTGGCCGACCTCTGCCACACGCTGTTCAACGTGAAGGAATTTGTGTTCGTGAATTGAGATGAAGTCACCGGTTTACAGCAGTCACCCGCTTGGCCAAGCGCGTCCACCCGTTGGGCGACAGTTCAACGTGGTTCGCCCCCTCATCCGGCCTTCGGCCACCTTCTCCCCCGAGAGGGAGAAGGAATCACCAAGCGCCCCTGCTCACTGTCCACCTCATGAACAACGGCTGCCATAACTACCTGCCGCGGCCGTTCAGTCGGCGGGAGATGCTGGGGCGCTGCGCCGCCGGCTTTGGCGCCGTGGCGCTGAGCAGCCTGTTGGCCGACCCGGCCTACGGCAGGGCCAGGTCGCCGTTCGCCCCGCACCGACCGCATCACGCGCCCCGGGCGAGGAATGTCATCTTTCTCTACATGGACGGCGGGGTGTCGCAGGTCGACTCGTTCGATCCCAAGCCGTTGCTCGAGCGCGAGCACGGCAAGCCGTTTGCCGCAAAGATCAACCCGACCCAGTTCGACAACATCGGGACCACGTTCAAGTCGCCATGGGCGTTCAAGCGATACGGCCAGTGCGGCCTAACGGTGAGCGACATTTTCCCGCATATCGGCGCGATGGCGGACGAGTTGTGCGTCGTGCGCTCCATGACCTCAAAGTTTTCCGAGCACAACAGCGCGAATTTTTTCCTGCACACTGGCTTTGGCGTGCAGGGCCGTCCGAGCATGGGCGCGTGGATGAGCTACGGCCTGGGCACCGAGGCCAACGACCTGCCGGGCTTTGTGGTGCTCAATGGCGGCCTCGTGCCGTCCGGTGGCTGGGACAACTTTGGCAACGGCTTCCTGCCGGCGAGCCATCAGGCCACCGTGTTCAAGGCCGGCAAGGCGCCGTTGGCCGACATCCGGCCGCGCGAAGGCCGGCCCGGCGCGCAGCAGGCCAAGCTCGGTTTGCTGAACCAGCTCGACCGGGGCGTGCTCGACCGGCTGGGCCACGTGGACGAACTCGAGTCGGCTATCGCCAATTACGAGATGGCCTACCGCATGCAGGCCACCGTGCCGGAGTTGATCGATATCGAGGGAGAGACCGGGGCCACGCGCAGGCTGTACGGGCTCGAGGCCAAGTATGAGCCCACGCGCACGTTTGGGATGCAGTGCCTAATGGCCCGGCGCCTCGTGGAGAAGGGCGTGCGGTTCATCGAGCTGACCTGTCCGCGCATCGGCGGCAACGACCGCTGGGACGCCCACGGCGGCCTGAAGAAAAACCACGGCGACAACGCCCGCGCCACCGACCAGCCGATCGCCGGCCTGTTGCGCGACCTCAAGTCTCGCGGCCTGCTGGAGGAGACGCTGGTGGTCTGGTCCGGCGAGTTTGGCCGCACGCCGTTCGCGCAGGGCAGTGACGGCCGCGACCACAACCCGTACGGCTACACCCTCTGGATGGCCGGCGGCGGGGCCAGACCCGGCATCACCTACGGGGCGACGGATGAGTTCGGCTACCGTGCCGTCGAGAACAAGCTCGAGATGCACGACATGCACGCGACGATGCTGCACCTGCTCGGGATGGATCATGAAAGGATGACTTACTTTTTTGACGGACGAGACATGCGGCTCACCGACGTTCACGGCCATGTCGCCCGCGACCTCGTCGCCTGACCCGCGACCATGCCGGGTGTTTCCATTGTCATCGTCGCCGCCGGGAGCGGCAACCGGATGGGGCAGGGCGACAAGCTGTTTCTCGACATCGCCGGTCTGCCGCTGATCGGCCACACGTGGCGTCGATGCGACCGGTTCCCCGACGCGGCCGAAATCGTTCTGGTCGTCCGCGATGACACGCGGGCGCGTTTCGAGAAACTGGCCGGGCGCATCGATGCGCAAACACCGTGGCAACTCGTCGCCGGCGGTGCGGAACGGCAGGACTCCGTCTGGAACGGCGTCAACGCCACCGCTGCGGGGTCGGAGATCGTCGCGATCCAGGATGGCGCGAGGCCATGCCTGCCGCTGGTGGCCACTCAACTGGCCGTGTCCGCCGCCCGGGAGATGGGCGCGGCCGTGCTGGCCAAGCGCTTGGCCGACACGCTCAAGCGCGGCGATGGCCAGGCGCAAATCGTCGGGACGCTCGATCGCGAAAACCTGTGGGCGGTCCAGACACCGCAGGTGTTCCGGCGGGAGATCATTCTCGCCGCCTTGGCCAAGGTGCGCGACGAGGGGCTGTCGGTCACCGACGACACCGCCGCCTGCGAGGCGCTTGGCCAAGCGGTGCGGTTGATCGAGTGTGACCAACCAAACCCCAAGGCCACCACGCCGGCGGATCTGCCGTTCATCGAGTCACTGCTGTCGGGGTGATCAACCCCCGGCGCCGAGCAGCTTGAGCAGCGCGGCCTCCTTCTCCGGGCCGGACTGGAAATCGAGCGCGCGGATGTACCGCGGTTTTTCGGCCTCACTGGTATTCTTGTTGAGGAGGATTCGCACCAGCAGGCCAGGCGTCTTTTTGGAGCGCGAACGCCAGACGATGTCGCGCCCGGCCGGCGTATCCCACTCACTGCCAACGGCTTCGAGCCAAGCGCCGAAAAACCTGTCGTGCTGCCGGTCCAGCGCGAGGCCAAGCGCCTCGAGGTACCAGCGATCCGCGCCGTCGTGCTGCCGGGCGAGCTTGGCCCAGAGCGCCGGGGCGGCCGGCGAGTCGTTGTGCCGCAGCGCGATCGCGCACTCCCGGCGAACGGCGGCGGAAGGGTCGCCGGCCAGTTGCTCGACCATCGGGATGACATCGATGCCGCGTTCGCGGGCGATGCGCAAACCGGTGATGCGGATGTCCGGGTTGTCATCCTTGAGTGCCGCGCCGATGTATTTTTTCTCAAGCCCGTCGATGCGCGCGAGCAGGTGCAATGCCCGGGCGCGCAACCGTTGGTCGTCGCCCTGCCACAGCTTGGCCAACGTGCCTTCGGCCTTCGCACCGACCTTGTTCAACTGCTGCCAGCCGATGTAGCGCGAGGCCATGTTGGGCGAGGTGAGCATCGATAGGGCGGTGCGTTTTTTCGGCACGGCGTAACGACCGTCGCCGCCCTTGGGCGTGAGTCGGTAGATGCGGCCGGTCATTTGGCCCGGCTTGTGGTCGGTCATGTGATGCCCGCCGACGTGGCCGTCGTGCCAGTCGGCAACAAATACCGAGCCGTCCGGCGCGGTGCAGACGTCCGATGGGCGATACCACGGATCGTTGCTTTGCAGCATGTTGACGGTTTTGCCGGTGTAGCCGGCTCCGCTGCGCTTGACCGGGTAGGCGCGGACGACGCGCGGTCCGGCGTCGCAATGCATCATTTGGCCCCGGAACACGTCCGGCAGCAGACCGCCCTCGTAGATTGCGATGCCGGTCGGCGAACCCTGTCCGGTTTGCAGGAGGTTCGGGATCACGCCCGGGTCGTTCTGGTGCCAATGCATCGACGGCACGTCCTTTTCCTGGTTGGTGCGCTTTGTGCGCCAACCGCGCCCGGTCAACTCGTCGGTGTAGCCGTAGTTGCCGAACTCCATCACAAAGTTGATGCGCACGCCGCGGTTGCCGTCGTCGTCGTTGTCCGACTGCCAAAGGGTGCCGAACGAGTCGACAGCGACCTCGTAGTTGTTGCGGAAATTGTAGCCGAGCGTCTCGACCCCGCTGCCGTCGAGGTTGCAACGGAAGACGAGCCCCTGTCGATACGGCCGGCCGCGACCGTTCACCTCGTTGCCGGCCTTGTCGACGATGAACGATTTGCCGTCCGGCGTTTTCAACTGGCCGCCATTGTTGCCGACGTTGAAATAAAGTTTCCCGTCCGGCCCGAACACGAACGCGTGCGCGCCGTGGTCGTGGTCGACCCCGCCGATGCCGTTGAACAGCACCGTCGGCGGGCCGTCGGCCTTGTCGTCCCCGTTTTCATCGGTGAACAGCAGCACCTTGGGCGAGCAGGAGACGATCACCCTCGTGCCGAGCACGGCGATGCCCAGCGCGGCGTTCACGTCGTTGCCTTGGTAAAACGTCTTGGCCAAGTCGGCCCGGCCGTCGCCATCGGTGTCCTCGAGAATCCGGATGCGGTCGCCCTTGGGCTGGATTTTGCCCCACGGCTTGAAGAGGCGATAGTTGACCCCCTCGGTCACCCAGACGCGGCCCTCGGCGTCGATGTCCATGTTGGCCGGATTCAACAGCATCGGCTCGGAGGCGAACAGGGTGGCCTGCAGTTCCGGGTGGGGTTGCAGCAGTTTGGCCTGCTCGGCGGCGGCGGCCGGGCCGTGGCGTTGCGCGGAAAGGTTAATCGCCAGCGACAGGGCGGCGACGGCGGTCAGGGCTGGTTTGATCCGGTACGATTTCATTTCAAAATTAACATGAACGGCTTGAGCCGCGATGAAGCCACAGAACGACCAAGCGTTCAACCCAACAGTTTTCGCTGCGTTGTAAATTTAAAGTGACCAATGAAACCCTACAGGTTACATTTTCCGAGAATGAAAACGGGGATGACTCGCAATTTACGATCACAGCCATGCCAGATTCGGGGGGAATCGCCCAAGGCGAACAAAGCCGTCCGGCGCGCCCGTATCCTGCACACCTTGGCCAAGATTCGGAATCAGGCCAAGGCCTCCGGCCGCGATGCGTTGAGCATGAAAGACATCGACGCCGAGATCCAGGCCGCTCACAAATCGCGCCGCAGAAAGCCAAGCGAACCGGACTAATATCCCGAAGGGATTACGTGCTGCAGCCCAAGGTTGAAACCGACCGGTTTCTACCTTGGGTCTGCGGTAAAATGAAAAACCCTGCAAGGGTTTCGTAAAACAAAATGGCCCAATCGCTCAGCAACGTCCTCGTCCACGTGGTTTTCTCCACAAAAGATCGCAGACCGTTTTTGAAAAACGGCCAGACGCGGATCGAACTTCACAGCTATCTCGCCGGCGTCTCCACAAAACTTGACTGTCCTGTTTTGAAAATCGGCGGAGTCGCGGACCACGTTCATTTGCTCGGTAAATTGTCACGGACAATTCCCATTTCCGAATGGGTCAAGGAACTGAAACGTGCCTCTTCAAGATGGATCAAAACGAATGCCCCGGAGATGTCCGCGTTCCAATGGCAGGGAGGTTATGGGAGTTTTTCAATCGGCCAATCGCAAGCCATTCAAACCATCGAATACATCGCCAACCAAGAAGAGCATCATCGGAAAGTTGATTTTAAAGATGAACTGCGGCAATTGCTTCAGCGATATCAGATCGAATACGATGAGAGGTTTTTATGGGATTAGGGTGCATAGATGTTCAACGATCCAAGCGCTGGCCATTGCTTTCAATCCTTTCTGATCAACCTTTTCAGTTTTTTATTTTCAATCGGAAGAAGATTTCCTTTTCTTGGGAGGTCAATATTTCAATCAATTCCCCTTGGTGAACGAATGTTTTCAATTGGTCCCACGAGTTCAGGTCGATTGACCGCTCCAATGTAATTTGCCTGCCAATCGGGGCATCTATGGCAAGCGCCAAGGTGTTGTCCGGTTCCATTGTAATGCTGGTGAAGCCCGGATTTCTGACTGTTAAAATTATGAAACTGGAACTTTCTCCGGATTCATTTCTCACGCGCCCGGTGTGGGTTCCGACGTGTTTCATTTGGAACGATTTGATTTTGAATGTGCCCCCGTTGTCGCCGTTGTTTTTTCCATTGTGTTCCCACCAGTAAGTCAACGGCTTTCTGCCCGTTGCTTTGATTTTTAACTCAACAGAATCACCAAGCCAAACGGCCATCGAGTTGGAATGGACACCGTTGATTGTGATGGAATCGATTGTCGCAGTATCCAGATCAACCACCTCCACCCGAACAGGCTTGCTGATGGCATATCCAAATTTGTTGGTCACTTCCACGCGATAGATTCCAGCCATCTCCGGTTGGGCATTTTCAATACGGTAGGTTGAACGGTCCGCTTTGGTAATTGGTGCACGGTCTTTTTTCCATTGATACGTAAACGGCTTTTCACCCGCGACTTCCACGGAAAGAACGACGGCTTCTCCCTTTTCAACCGATTGAGGTTCAGGCTGAACGAGGATTTGTGGTGCGATGGGTTTGGGGTGAACTTGCAGTTTGAACGGGCCGCTCGAATCTCTTCCAAAAGCATTCTGAACCAAGACCCTGTAGGTGCCTTGATCGGTAAAATCTGCTGACACGATTTTTAACGTGTTCGACTTGGCATTGGGTAAAATAACGCCGTTCAACGTCCATTGATGCGTATGTGGGGCGTCTCCCGAAGCAACAACACTAAACTCCATCGTATCGCCCTCCGTGATGACCTGTGAATAGGGTTGTTGAGTGATATAAGCGGCACGCTTATCCCGTACTTCAAGGTAGGCAGCACGGCTTTTTTCGGTGCCAAAACCGTTGCTGATAACCACATGATATTCCCCTTCATTTTCAAACGTGATCGATTTGATCGAATAATCAGGATTGATTGCTGCCGGTATCTTGTCGCCATCTTTGCTCCATTGGTAACTCAACTTCCCGCTGCCGATGGCTTCGACGCTCAATGCAACCGAATCCCCCTCGGCAACTGACTCTGAACTGGGTTGGGACACTATGTACGGCGTTTCAGGATCAACGCTGAGTGTTGCTGTCTCGCTCCATTTCACTCCTGCATCATTCATGATCCTCACGGAATAAATGCCCGCATCCTTTTTTGCGACATTCTCAATGACAAGCGATGGCTCTTCGCTGTTGTTCGTAATGAAGTTGTCCTCCTTTTTCCAGCGGTACAGCAGGGGAGCCGTCCCGTCCGCAGCAACGTAAAAAGTAACGGAGTCCCCACTCTGAACTACCTTGGCCCTTGGCTGTGTTCGGATGGCTGGGGCCTCGATGGGTGGCCGAACGTAGAGGCTTGCAGCGTTGCTTGTCACTTCCCCCGCTCGATTGCTGACTGTTACCGTGTACAACCCGGCTTGGCTCAATTCGATCTCACCGATTTCCAAAACCTCATCAAAACCAACAGGGCACTTCTGGAAACCCCCAAAATAGTTGTGTCATAACTCTATGAAAATGTCCTCTTTTGAACTCGCTTAAAATGTCCTCATGG
>JACNJE010000060.1 GCA_014382705.1 Verrucomicrobiota bacterium
CCATGAGGACATTTTAAGCGAGTTCAAAAGAGGACATTTTCATAGAGTTATGACACCATTGTGATAAATCTTGTCAAGTAAACCAAATCACACGAATCTCTCGTTGCCGGAGTGTCATTGATAGTTTCCCCAATTCAACCATGGCTGGGTCATTTTGAATAAAGGAAACAGCATGACTGTCTTATTTGGTCAAAGCCGATATCGCATGAAATCCATGATCATATTCGCCCTGATTATCGCTTTGGGGCTTGGAGGTTGTTTTTTGTGGACGCGACCTTCGGTAAACACCGACGATCTGGTGAGTGTGCAACGGGTGATGACTGCGGAAGTTCAGACTCGCGACATACGGTTTGAGATTACAGTGGCGGGAGAGATCGGACCGGCAGAGCAGGTGTCTGTGCTACCAGAAATCAACGGGCGAATCGCGAGTCTGCATGTGGATATTGGCGACAAAGTTACCAAGGGAGCCGTATTGTTCACGTTGGATGACAAGGAACTTCAAAATCAACGTTCCTCGACTCTCACTGAGATTGACCGTGCACTGCTGGTGTTGGAAAAGGCGGAACGTAATTTCAAGCGAAATCAGAAGTTGTTCGAGGAAGAACTGATATCCACTGAGACGTTTGAAAATATCCGAATTGATTTCGATCTAGCCGGAAATGCACTCGAACGGTCGAATAAGGATCTCCTGATTATTGAGGAGAAACTTTCCAAGACCCAGATCAAGGCGCCGTTTGACTGCACGGTTCTGCTTCGGCCCGTATCGTTGGGGCAGGCCGTTTCAGGGTCCGGCGGAGTAGGGGGCGGCACGGAGGTGTTGGCGGTCGCGGATCTAAACCAGATGGTGATTATTGCGCATGTCAACCAAGTGGACGTGGTGCGCCTAAAATTGGAGCAGTCAGTCAGCGTTAAGGTGGAAGCGATTACGGGGTTGAACGTGAACGGTATGGTCGAACGTATCGCCCCGCAGGCGATCGTCAGGAATGGCATAAAGGGGTTCTCCGTCCGCATCCAGTTGAGTGATATGGATGAGCGAATCCAGCCGGGCATGACCGCTAACGTGACGATCCCGGTGCGATTTGCTGAGGGTGTCACAGCGGTGCCGTTGGCATCGGTGTTCACGGACAGGGATGATCACCATGTTTATGTTCAAACCCCAACGGGATCGGAGCGACGGTCGGTTGAGATCGGGTTGACTGATTATCAACACGTGGAGATATTATCCGGGGTCGCTGCCGGTGAAGTGGTTTGGCTGGAAGAGCCGCCCGACAACAAGGAAGACGGAGCATCCAGTGGTGATTAGCGGGTGGAACTAGTTCGCCCCTGCCACACCAGGCTCGAAAGTCCAGTGCCCTCATGAATCTCTGGAATATTATTAGTACCGGCTATAAAGAGATTTTGGCGCACAAGTTCCGTTCGTTCCTATCCCTGCTGGGCATCATGCTGGGGGTTACAAGTTTGGTTACGATGTCGGCAATCATCAAGGGCATGGAGAACGGCATGCGGGAAGGACTCATTGCCATTGGCGGAGTGAGGAAGTTCCAGGTGGCGAACGAGATTGCGCTCCCCATTCACCAGAGACATCGGACGGATCAGATGGCCGGCCTCACCCTTGATGACCTTCGTGCCCTGCAACACAACGCCCCGTTGCTCGAGGTGATCAGCCCCAGAGTCAACATGGCCGGTCGCGGTTATCGCCCTCGGATCATTGTGACGCGGCGCGGCAAGCGCGTGTATCCGATTATTTTTAATGGGACATGGCCGGAGGTGCTTGAAATAAACAATTACGAAATTGAGCACGGACGAATGTTCAATGCCATCGATGATGAAATGGCGCAAAGTGTCTGTGTGATCGGCACCGGCATTCGCGATTCCCTTTTCGAGAATCCGGAGAAAACCGGCAACGTGGTGAATCCTCTCGGAGAGATTATCCAGATCAACGGGATCCCTTTCACGATAATCGGTATGTTTCCTCACTATGCGAGCGAAGAGGGGGCGCGGGAGCGGTTGATCCGGGTGCGAGCGGCAAGAGAAAGGGAAAAGGAGGCAGGGCGGGCCGGACGCCGGAAGAGTGAGCACCCCTTTTTTCGCCAAAAGAATTACACCATTTATATCCCGATCAACACGATGCTGATCAAGTTGAAGTCTGGGGTTGGAAAAAACGGAGAACCGGATACGCGTCTCTCTGAACTCGACATTAAGGTTTCGTCCGTCGAGCTACTCGAACCGGCGGTGCAACAGGTGCGGAATGTTCTGTCGATGATGCACGACGGGCTGGAGGATTTTTCATTCCGAACTCAGGTGGGATGGGCGAACGACCTCGGGGTCTTCATCCGGAACGCGCGTGTTAGCGGAGGCATCATTGCGGGCATCGCCATGTTAGTCGGCGGGATTGGAATTATGAACATCATGTTGGCCAGTATCTCGGAGCGCATACGTGAGATCGGCATTCGCAAAGCTGTCGGCGCCACTTCGTTGGATGTCTTCATCCAAATCCTGATCGAGAGCGCCGTGATCGCCGCGCTTGGCGGCGTGGCAGGCCTCGTTGCTTCCTATGGTTTGGTCCACGCAATTTCCACATTAAGCCCATTGGACAACACTCCAATAATCACAGTGGGCGCGATGGTAGTTGCCGTCGGATTCAGCATATGTGTTGGCGTTGCTGCGGGATTGTTCCCCGCCTTCAAGGCGTCCCAACTTCAACCCGTCCAGGCGCTTCGCTATGATTGAACACGGCGCCGAAATCAGCAGACTCGGCGAAGGAGAGATATAATGATTGGATGGAATTCCATCGTCATTGGCTTAAAGCAAATCTTGGCGCACAAGTTCCGATCGTTTCTGACAATGCTTGGAATCGTGCTGGGTGTCGCAAGCCTCGTGGCGACGGCGGCCATTATAAAGGGGATGGAGAACGGGCTGATGGAGCGGATTGTTATGCTGGGGGGAATTGAAAAGGTGTGGATTAACGAAGATAGAGTGCCGTCTTATCAGGAGCACCTAAAGGACATTTCCCCCGGGCTAACGATGAAGGACGTTCATGCGCTCCAGACCGGTGCGCCCCTACTTCAAGTGGTTTCGCCCAGAGTGAGATTGGTTTCGCCTCTGGCCTCGCGCAACGGCAAACAATTGGTTGTGCCCTCTTGCAACGGTGTCTGGCCTGCTGCGTTGAAGCTCAATCTCCACGAGTTAAAGCACGGACGCTTTTTCACGGATTTGGACGAAAAGAATGCTCACAGTGTATGTGTAATCGGTACAGGGATTCGGGATGCATTGTTTGGCACTCCGGTGGGAGCGGGCCGGGAGATTATTCCGCTTGGCGAAGTGATCAACATCAACGGACAACCATTCACGGTAGTTGGCATGTTCAAGCATTACGAGAGAGAACGCACTCGCATCGCCCGCGAGCGCGAGCAAGCATCCAAGACTTGGTCAAAGAAAAAGGAAGCAGCTGCCTTAAAGAGGCTCTCTTACTGGGACGCATTCTGGGGTAAAAACGCTGCCATCTACGTTCCTTTAAATACCATGAAGGTCAAACTCAGGACGGACTATGCCGTCGGGCGACCCGATCAAGGGATGACTCAAATCGGTATCAAGGCAAGACACGTGGATCAGGTTGCAGCGGCTCTTCAGCAAGTGCGTAACGTCTTGATGCGAACCCATGTTGGAATTGAAGATTTCAGTTTTAATTACTTTCAAGGTCGTTCGCTTGACGATGTAAAAAAGCGAGTTCGTGATGCACGTATCAGCGGTTGGATGATAGCCGGGTTGAGCTTGCTGGTGGGTGGTATCGGGATCATGAACATCATGCTGGCGAGCATCAACGAACGGATCCGCGAGATTGGAATATGCAAGGCGATTGGGGCGACCGGGTTTACGGTTTTCTTGCAGGTACTGGCGGAAGGTGTCGTGCTGGCACTGCTGGGTGCGATGGCGGGCCTGGCGGCGTCCTTCGCGTTGGTTGATCTGTTGGATTGGGCGAGCGCTGGACAGGTTGGCGCTGCAGCGGGGAATTATTCGGGATCTTCGGTGGGAAACACTCCGGTGATTACCGCGCAAGCTATGCTGGTGGCGATAGCGTTAAGCGCGATGGTGGGTGTGGTCGCCGGCCTGTTTCCGGCCTACAAAGCCGCGCGGCTGAATCCTATTGAAGCCCTGCGCTACGAATAGACAAATAGCATTAAAGCCCTGTACGGGAGGCACTTGGCAACGGCATAAATTTGGGTTTGTTGCTGTGCCTCCTCTTCAGGGCACGGCGGCGCGATGGGACAGCGCGCCCTAACATCGCTTGGCTAAAAGTTAGCCCAACTCAAACACCGCTTGGCCAAGGGCTTCTGTTTTTGGGGTTATGCCGAGGCCGGGGGAGGTGGTGGCGGCTAAGCGGCCGTTGTTTCTTTGCGGGGCGCCGTCGGCGGTGGAGACGGTGACGTAGCTGTTGAAGTCGGTGGAGGAGAAGAGCAACTCGGTCGGGGTGCTGTGGGCCAAGTGCGAGATCGCTGCCGTGATGATGTCGCTGCCCCAACTGTCCTCAATGGTCATCGCGATGCCGAGTGACACGCAGAGGTCGCGCGCTTGGCGCGCCTTGGTCAGTCCGCCAAATTTGCTGATCTTGATGTTGACGACGTCCATCGCTTGCAGGCTGTTGGCTCGGAGCAAAATCGGCAGGCCGTCGATGCTCTCGTCGAGGACGAATGGGTGGTCGGTCATCTTTCGGATTGAGTAACATTCCTCGAACGTCTCGCACGGTTGCTCGATGTAAACGTCGATGTCTTTCACGGCGCGGACGACTCGCGCGGCATTGTGCATCAGCCAGCCGGTGTTGGCGTCGGCGATGAGCACGTCGCCCCGTTGCAATTTCGCCGACACGGCCCGGATGCGTTCGATGTCCGTCTCGGGGTCGCCGCCGACTTTGAGTTGGAATTTGCGATAACCTTCGGCGCGGTAACCGGCGACTTTGCCTGCCATCGCCTCGGGGGCATCTTGCGAGATGGCGCGGTACAGCAGGAAGTCGTCGCCGTAGCGGCCGCCGAGCAGGTTGCAAACCGGTTGCCCTGTCGCTTGGCCGAGGATGTCCCAGCAGGCCATGTCGAGGGCGGACTTGACGTACGGGTGGCCCTTGAGCGTGGCGTCCATGTGGCGGTTGAGCTTGGCCAACTGCGTGGGGTCTTGGCCAAGCAGTGCCGGGGCAAGAATCTGTATGCCGGCGCGGGCTCCCTCGGCGTAGGCGGGCAGGTAAACGGGGCCAAGCGGGCAGACCTCGCCGTGGCCGGCGATGCCTTCGTCGGTCTCGATCCGCACGACGGTGCTGTCAAAAACTTGCACCGATTTGCCGTCGGCCCAATTGTAGCTGCCTTCGTGCAGCGGCAGATCCACTTGAAACACGCTGATTTTGCTGATCTTCATGAGCGCTTGGGGAGGGTCGGTGCTTGCGGGGCCGAAATCAACCCGCGAATGCGCTTGGCCAAGCGGCGACAAAAACATTGCCCGGACGGGCGCTTTGCACTAGCGAAGCGGGCGTCCGGAGAGGAAACGGGGGAATGACACTGGAGATTGGCATCGTGCTGGGTTTGCTGGCCGCTGCCGTGGGGCTGTTTGCCACGCGGGCGCTACCGGTGGATCTGGTGACGATCCTTCTCCTGCTGGCGCTGGTGCTGACGGGGATTCTCGAGCCGACGGAGGCGTTCGCCGGGTTCAGTTCGCAGATCATCATCATTCTTGCCTCGATCTTTGTGATCAACGGCGCGCTGCTGGAGGGGCGCGTGCTCGACACGGTCACGGCTTGGCTGTTGAAGGTCGCGGGGGGGAGCGTTAACAAGCTGCAGTTGACGACCTTGCCGGTCGTCGGCGGCCTGTCCGGTTTCATGAACAACACGGCGGTCACGTCGCTCTTCATCGGCCCGATGATTTCGATCGCCCGCAAGCTCAAGACCAGTCCGTCGAAGCTGCTGATGCCGGTTTGTTTTGCGTCGATCCTTGGCGGCACCTGCACGCTCATCGGCACCTCAACCAACGTGGCTGTCAGCGGCGAGATCGCCAAGCAGCATCAAGCCGGCTTGGCCAAGTGGATGGCCAACGGCGGCACGGACCTCAACGGCGACGGCGCGGTCGATTCCGTCGACTACCTTCAGCACGCTGCGGCAAATGACCTGAAAGTGTACGAGCCACTTGGCCTGTTTGAGATTACGCCGGTTGGCCTGGTGATCATGGCCGTGGGCATCGGCTACCTGATGCTGTTCGGGCGACGGCTGCTCCCGGATTATCCCGACGAGAGCCTTGCGGAGGGGTTCAACATCCGCGAGTACCTGTCCGAGATCGTCGTCATGCCGGGCTCGAGGCTGATTGGCCAGCGCGTGTTCGAGTCGTCGCTGGCGGTGATGGAGTTTCGCATTGTCAAGGTTCTCCGCAAGAAACGCAGCTTTGTCCCGAACGTGCGGTCGAGCATCGAGGAGGGCGACGTGCTGCTGGTCTCCGGCAGCATGGAGGAGTTGTTGGCGGTGAAGGATGCCAGCGGCATTGAGATTCACGCTGAGACCAAGCTGGAGGACGAGGCGCTGCAGACGGACGATGTGAAAATCGCCGAGTTGCTGATCACGCCCAAGTCGACGATCATCCGCCGCACGCTCAAGGAAGCGCATTTTCGGCAGCGGTTTGGATTGGCGGTGCTGGCGATCTACCGGCACGGCCAGTCGCTCGGCCGCAAGCTGGGGGCCATCCGGCTGCGGGCTGGGGATCTGTTGCTCGTGCAGGGCTCAGGGGAGCGGCTGCTGTCGCTGGAGCACGACACGAACCTCGTGCGGCTCGACGCCACCGAGGCGCCGAGTGCCGACCGCCGGCAGAAGGGCCTTTGGGCGCTTGGTTTTTTTGGATTGGCGGTGCTGGCCGGGGGTGCGGGTCTGGCTTCGCTACCGGTCTGCTTTTTGAGCGCCGCCGCGCTGACGGTGGCCACCGGCTGCATCACGATGCAGAAAGTTTACGAGGTGATCGACTGGCGCGTGCTCATCGTCATCGGCGGCATGACCGCGTTCGGGGCGGCGATGCGCGACTCCGGCACGGCGGAATGGCTGGCCGGTGGCATCCAAGGCGCCTTCGACAGCCCGCGCACCGTGCTGGCCGGGTTTATCCTGCTGACAATGTTCCTGACGCAGACGATGTCCAACGCCGCCGCCGGATTGGTGGTGCTGCCGGTGGCAATGCAGACCGCCGCCACGCTCGGAGTCAGCGGACAGACGTACGCGGTCGCGGTGATGCTGGCGGCGTCCTCCTCCTTCATCGCGCCGTTTGAGCCGGCTTGCATCCTCGTGTCCGGCCCCGGCAAATACCGGTTCACCGACTACCTCAAGGCCGGGCTTGGCCTGACGTTGCTGGTGGGTTTTTTGGTCTGGCTGATGGTGCCGGCGTACTGGGGAGGGCTTGAGCTGGATTAATTCAAGGCAAAATAACCGGCGAGTTTAGCCAGGGCGCGGGCGCGGTGGCTGATCCTGTTTTTCACATCGCGGCCCAGCTCGGCAAAGCTCAGGTTGTGGCCGTCCGGGATGAAGAGGGGATCGTAGCCGAATCCGCCTTGGCCGCTTTGCGCTTGGGCAATCGTGCCACGGCAAATGCCGTCGAACGTCACGGCTTCCGCCGCTTGGCCAAGCGCGGCCAGCGCCAGTACGCATTGAAACTGCGCGCCACGATTTCCGTCGGGGACACCATCCAACTCGCGCAGCAGCTTGGCGTTGTTCGCTGCGTCGGGGGCGTTGCCGTCGCCGCCGGCGTAGCGTGCGGACCGGACACCCGGCGCACCGCCGAGCGCGTCGACCGCCAGACCGGAGTCGTCGGCCAAGACCAAATCCGGCCTCGCTTGGCCAAGCGCTTGGTCACCCAGCCAAGCGGCGGTCTCCGTGGCTTTTTTGACGGCGTTGGCGGCGAATGTGTCGCCGTCCTCGACGACCTCCGGAGCGGTGGGGAACTTGGCCAAGGTTTGCACGGTAAAACCGTCGCCCAGAATCGCGGAGATTTCTTCGGCCTTGTGCGCGTTGCGGCTGGCGAGGATCAGGCGGGGCATGCCGGTCAGGTGGCGGGCTCGAGCTTGGCGAAACTCTCCTCGATAAAGGTGGTGTTCTGGATGCGGGCCAACCGCCCGTAGAGGCCGTCCTGCTCGATCAATTCCTCATGGGTGCCGCGCTCGATGATGCGGCCGTGTTTCAGCACGAGAATCTGGTCGGCCTTGCGAATGGTGCTGAGCCGGTGCGCGATGACAAACGTCGTGCGGCCGGCCATCAACCGCTCGAGCGCCTGCTGAATGAGCCGCTCGGTGGCGGTGTCCACGCTGGCGGTGGCCTCGTCGAGAATGAGGATCGGCGAGGCCTTGAGCAGGGCGCGGGCGATGCTGATGCGCTGTTTTTCGCCGACGCTGAGTCGCACTCCCCGTTCGCCAACCTTGGTGTCAAAGCCGTCGGTGAGTTCGCTGATGAAATCAAAACAGTTGGCGGCCTTCGCGGCTGCGGTGATTTGTTCGGCATCGGCGTCGAGGTTGCCGTAGGCGATGTTTTCGCCGACGGTGCCGTTGAACAGGAACGGTTCCTGGCTGACGACGGAGATGTTTTTGCGCAGCGACTCAAGCGAGGTGGTGGCGATGTCCTGCTCGTCGATGGTGATCGCGCCGCCGGTGGCCTCGTAAAATGCGGGGAGCAGGTTGACGAGCGTCGATTTGCCGGCGCCGGTCGGGCCGACCAGCGCGGTCATCTGCCCCGGTTCGGCCACGAGCGAGATGTCGTGCAGCGCCGGTTTGTCCTCGGTGTACTCAAAGTGAACTTCGCGGAACTCGACCTCGCCGCGCACCGGCTCGGGCAGCGGGCTCGGCTCGGCGATATCGTTTCGTTCCTCGGCGGCGTCGAGAATATCAAACACCCGCTCGCCGCCGGCGCGGGCGGCTTGGAGCATTTGGTTGAGCCCGTGCAACTTGCCGATTGGCTCGTAGAACAGCGCGAGATAAAACAGGAACGCCACCAGTTCGCCGACCGACATTTCGTTATTCATCACTTGGCCGCCGCCGATCCACAGCACGAGGCCAGTGCCGCTCGCGGCGATGAAACTCATCGCCGGATTGTAAAACGCCCAGGCGCGCATGATGGTGAGTGTGCCTTGGCGCATCGCCTCGGCGCGGTCGGTGAAGCGATTGTCTTCATGCCGTTCTCGGCCGAACGCCTTGATCTCGCGGACGCCCTGCAAGTTGTCCATCAACAGCGCGTTCATGGCGCTGGAGGCTTGGCGTTGCTTGCGATAGCGCCGGTGTGCGGTGAGCGTGTAACACATCGCGCCGATGGCGAGCAGCGGGATCGGGATCATCGCCACGCCTGCAAGAAGCGGATCGGTGGCAAATAAAATCGCCAACACGCCGAAGATGCTGACAATGGCGACGGTACCCTGCTCGGTGCCGTCGATGAGCAGCCGCTCGACGGCGTTGACGTCCTCGATCACGCGCGTCATCAAGTCGCCCGAGGCGCGTTTGTCGTAGTAGCTCACCGGCAGCCGCTGCAGTCGGCCGTACACATCGCGCCGCATGTCGAACACCACGTTTTGCTCAAAGTGATTGTTCACCTGAATGCGGACGCTGTTGAAAAAATCGCGCAGGAAAAACGCACCCAGCAGCAGCAGAATCACCGGCGTCAACTTGTCCGTTTGCCCGTCGCCGATGACGACATCGATGATGTATTGCGTGAGCCTCGGGAAGGCAAAGGCGCAGAGCAGCGACAGCACGGCGCAGGCGACCGTGGCCAGCGCCAGCCACTTGTACGGCCAAAGATAGACGCTCACACGCCGGATGATCTCCGTGGTGGAGCGTTTTTTTGCGGTGAACGTCGGGTCGTTCTCCGTGAGGTGTCGGTGTCCGTGGGACATGAGTCGTGCGCTTGGCCAAGCGCCTAGCGTGGCCAAAAGCGGGAGCGGTTTTGCGTCGCGCTTGGCCAAGTTTCAAGTTTGAGTTTGTTGGCCGGGTCACTTTTTTGTTTTCAGCGAGGGCTTTATCCCATCCAATCCCGGCATGCAGCGCAGACATTTCATCCGGGCCTCGGCCGGCGCGGCCTTGGCGGCGCCGTTCATCGCGAGGGGCGCCAAGCCAAGGATCAAGATCGGCCAGATTGGCAGCGGCCACTCGCACGCCTCCGGCAAGCTGGCGGCCATCCGCAAGCTCACCGACGACTTCGAGTTGGTCGGCGTGGCACAGCCGCGCGAGGCTGCCGAGTCGCCGATCCCCGGCAGCGGGGCGTATCGCGGCGTGAAACAGATGACCGAGGAGCAATTGCTGGCGACCCCCGGCCTGCAGGCGGTGGCCATCGAGACCGAGGTGCCGCACCTGGTCGCGGCCGCCACCCGTGCCGTCCGCGTCGGGATGCACATCCACCACGACAAGCCGGGCGGCACGTCGCTGGACGATTTCCGCGCGTTGCTCCGCTTGGCCAAGCGCAACGGGGTCGCCGTGCAGATGGGCTACATGCTCCGCTACAACCCGGCGTTCCAGTTCATGTACCGCGCCGTGCGCGAAGGGTGGCTTGGGGAAATCATGGAGGTCGACGCGATGATGGGCAAGATGGCTTCCGGCTCGTTGCGCCGCGAGCTGGGCCGGTACGACGGCGGCGGGATGTTTGAGCTGGCCTGCCACCTGGTCGACTCGGTGGTGCACCTGCTCGGCAAGCCGGAGCGGGTGCACGCGTTCACCCGGCGCACGCAGGAGGACGGCGTGGCCGACAACCAGTTGGCGGTGCTCGAGTACGCGAAAGCGACGGCGACGGTGCGCTGCAACCACCGCGATGGGTTCGGCTTTCCGCGCCGCCGGTTTCAGATTGCCGGTGACCGGGGTGTGATCGAGATCCACCCGCTCGAGCCGGGCAGTCAGCTTGAGTTGAGCCTCGCCGCAGCCAAGGGCGGCTACAAACGGGGCACGCAAACCGTGACGCTCTCCGGCAGACGCGGCGGGCGTTACGACGGCGAGTTTGCGGACTTGGCCAAGGTCATTCGCGGCGAAGCCAAGTTGGCTTGGTCTTACGAGCACGATTTGGCCGTGCAGGAAACGGTGCTTCGCGCCGCCGGGATGCCCGTCACGTGAGGCTGTCCCTTGGCATCATCACAGTGGCGCTGCTGGCATTGCTGGCCGGATGCCGGTCGCGGCCAAGCGGGGTGGATTACGACCAGTGGAAGGAGGCGCTCGAGACGCGCCGGGCCACTGCCGCGCGGCATGTCACGGCGATCCACGGCTTTGAGGTGGATCTGCTCCACACGGCGACCAAGGCGGAGGGGTCGTGGGTCAGCCTGGAGTTCGACGGCCAAGGCCGCCTGCTGATCGGCCGCGAAGGGCCGGGCATCCTGCGGTTGACGCTGCCCCGGTGGCGGCTGGGCCGTGCCCGCGTTGAGGTCGTCAACAACGAGTTGAAGGAATGCCGCGGGCTGCTTTGGGCGCACGGCAGCCTGTACGCCAACGCCAACAACTCGAAGGGGCTTTACCGGCTGCGTGACACGACCGGCGACGATCAGTTCGACGAGGTGTCGCTGCTGCGAAAAACCGGCGGCGGCGTTGGGCACGGCCGCAACTCGATCGCGCTTGGCCCGGACGGGCTCATCTACCTCACGCACGGCAACGACGTGCTGCTGCCGGGGGATTTCAACCCCGGGCCGGCCTCCCCTTACCGCAACTACAGGCGGGATCAACTGCTGCCGTGCGACTGGAATCGCGTCCTGTTCAACCAGGGCCTCCAGCCGCCGGCCGGGCACATCATCCGAACGGACCGGGACGGCCAACGGTGGGAGATGATCGCGGGCGGCTTCCGAAACCCGTACGGCTTGGCCTTCCATCCGGACGGCGAACTGTTCGTGTACGACGCCGACATGGAGTGGGACGACGGCACGCCGTGGTATCGGCCGACGCGCGTCAACCACGTCGTCTCCGGCGGCGACTACGGCTGGCGGCAGGGCACCGACAAATGGCCGGCCTATTTCCCGGACAGCCTCCCGAGCAACGGCGACATCGGCCTCGGCTCGCCGACGGCGGTCGCGTTCGGCAGCGGCAGCCAATTCCCCGCGCCGTACCGCGACGCGCTGTTCATCCTCGACTGGGCCTACGGCAAAATCATCGCCGTCCATCTCACGCCGGAGGGGGCGAGCTACCGCGGGCGCGCGGAGGAGTTCGTCACCGGCCGGCCGCTCAACGTCACCGGGGTGGACTTCGGGCCGGACGGCGCAATGTATTTCGTGACCGGCGGCCGCCGCACGCAGTCCGGGCTGTACCGCGTCCGTTACGTCGGCGGCGAGTCACCGGCGCTTGGCCAGGCGGCGGACACCGGGGCGAAGCGGGCGCGCGCGTTGCGGCAGCGGCTTGAGCGGTATCACAGCGACCGTTCGATCGAGGGCGTCGGCTTGGCTTGGGAACACCTCGGCAGCGACGACCCGTGGATCCGCCACGCCGCCCGGGTGGCGCTCGAGAATCAACCGATCGCGCAGTGGCAACTCCCGGCGCTGACCGAGTCGGACACGAGGAAGGCGCTCACGGCATTGCTGGCCCTGGCGCGGGTGGGGGAGGCCGGGGTGCAGCCGCAGCTCTTTGCGCGGCTCAACGATTTGCCGTGGGAAGGCTTGGCGGCGCAATGGCAGTTGGTGGCGTTGCGGGCGTATCAGCTTGGCTTCACGCGAATGGGCGACGGCCAGGCGGACGACCGCGAAGCGGTTGTCCAAAAAATCGTCGCCGCTGCGGAGGACGCGCCGGAGTTGCGGATGGAGGTTTCGCGGCTGCTGATTTATCTCGAGGCACCGGGGATCATTCCCGGCCTGCTCAACTACGTGGTCGATGCGAAGTCGCCGGAGGAGCGGCTGTTTTACCTGTTCCAAATGCGGCACATCGCCGACGGGTGGACGCCGGCGCATCGGCGCGCCTACTTCGCCTGGCTGAAAAAAATGACGGAATCGGGAGGCGTCCCTCAGCTACAAATGTCGTACAAACATATCGTGGCGGACGCCTTGGCCAAGGTGCCGCCGGGTGAGCGGGGACGGGTCGCGGCCATTTTCGAGCCGGAGGCGAAACCGGCATCGCCCGAGCCGGACGCCTTGGCCAATCGCGAGGTGGAGGAGTGGACGATGGCGGACTTTGCCGGCCTCGGGGCCGGCTTGGCCAAGCGCGACCTGATCAACGGCCGGCGGGTGCTCAAGGCGGCGGCCTGTTTGGCGTGCCACCGTTTCGGCGACGAGGGGTTGTTCCTCGGGCCGGATTTGACGGGGGTCGGGGCGCGGTTCGATGCCCGGGCAATGCTCGAGTCGATCCTCGAGCCGTCGAGGGTGATCGACGACAAATACCGCAACGTGGCCATCACCACCCGGGAGGGCGAGTTGATCGAGGGCCGGCTCGTCGCGGAGCGGGCCAAGTCGCTGCTCGTCGCGCCCAACCCGTATCAGCCGAGCCTCACGCGCGAAGTCCAGCGCCGCGCCATCGCCAGCCGGAACGATTCCCGCTTCTCGCCGATGCCGGCCGGCCTGCTCAACCGTTTCAGCCGCGACGATGTCTTGGACTTGCTGGCGGCGTTGCAGGCCGGCTTGGCCAAGCGAAACCACCCTTGATGCCACGGTCGTTCCTGTTACGTTGCGGCGAGTGATGTTGCGTACGCCGCTTGGCCAAGGAGGCCGATTGTTTTCCGTCGCCGCCCTGTTGGCTTGCGTGTCGTTGGCTGCTGGTTGCGGGACGATCGCCCGGAAAACGGCCAAGGGCGTTACGTCGCTCGCCACCGGGACGGTGAAGGTCGCCGGCAAGGCCACCGGCAAGGTCGCCGTGGCCTCGATTAAAGTCGGCGGCGATGTGGCGGTCTCGGTCGGGAAAGCATCCGGCCGCGCGCTGCTCGACTTGGCCAAGGCCGGCGCGGTGACGTTCGTCGACGCCGCCACCGGCCTGGTGTCCTCCATCCCGTTTGTCGACGGCATGAGCCTGAACGTGGCGCTGGCCGCAGCCAAGCTCGATCCGCGCCTCAAGGTGTTCGAGATCATTCGGCCGGGTCGACTACTCAAGATCGGCTGGCAGCAGTTGGCCAAGCTGGGCCGCGCGAAGCTCCGGTCGGGCGATGTCATCCGGGTGATCCAATTGGCGAGCCGGTAGAACGTGAAGGGGCTGATCGACATCATTAACCGGGAGACCGAGCGGGTCTTCATCGTTGGCGTGCAACTCAAGGGCGATGACACATGGCGCATCGACGAGTCGCTGGACGAACTGGCGGAACTGGTCGGCACGGCCGGCGGGGAGGTCACCGGGCGCGGCACGCAGCGGCTCGACAAGGTGAACGCCGCGACGTTCATCGGCCCCGGCAAGGCGCGCGAGTTCGCCGAGCAGTGCAAAGAGGCCGGGGTGGACACGGTGGTGTTCGACGAGGAACTCACCCCGGCGCAGGGCCGCAACCTCGAGAAGGTGTTCGACTGCAAGATTCTCGACCGCACGGCGCTGATTCTCGACATCTTTTCCCAGCGCGCCCGCACGCGCGAGGGCAAGCTGCAGGTGGAGCTGGCGCAGTTGAACCACCTGCTGCCGAGGTTGACCCGGTTCTGGACGCACCTTTCCCGGCAGAAGGGCGGCATCGGCATGCGCGGCGGCGAGGGGGAGAGCCAGCTCGAGGTGGATCGCCGCAAGGTGCGCGAGCGGATCGACAAGATTCAGCGCGACCTCGAGCTGGTCCTGCGTCATCGAGCCGTCCAGCGCAGCGGGCGCAAGCGCAACCAATGGCCGCTCGGCTCGCTGGTCGGTTACACCAACGCCGGCAAGTCGACGCTGTTCAACGCCATCACCGGCGCCTCCACGCTTTCCGAGGACAAGCTGTTCGCGACCCTCGACCCGACCACGCGGCGGCTGCGCCTGCCGACCAACCAGAACGTGCTGCTCTCCGACACGGTGGGCTTCATCCGCAAGCTGCCGCACGATCTGGTCGATGCGTTCAAGGCCACCCTCGAGGAGGTGATCGAGGCCGACCTGTTGCTGCACGTCGTGGACATCAGCTCACCGCAGGCGGAGGAACAGATCGAGGCGGTGAACGTCGTGCTCGACGACCTGGGCGTGTCCGACAAGCCGATGCTGATGGTATTCAACAAGATCGACTGCGTCACCGCCCCCGGCTTGGCCAAGCGCTTCACCGGCCAATACCCGAACTCCATCGTCGTGTCGGCGAGGACCGGCGAGGGGTTCGACGCGTTCATGGCGGAGCTGGGCAAGCAATTGCGGCCGGTGCGCCAGATGCTGGAGTTGAGCATCCCGCACTCGCAGTCGGACGTGATCGCCCGCCTGCACGAGGTGGGGCAGGTGCTGGAGCGCGATTACAACGGCTCCAAGGCGGTGTTCAAGGTGCTTGTGCCGCCGGATCACCGGGCCGCGTTCGAGCCGTTCATCACCCGCGAAGACGCCCCGGCCAAACCGGCCCTTGATGAACCTCCAATATCGAACGAGGAATGTTGAAATCTGAATGAGTGGGGAAGGCGACGGTTCACGACAGGAGTTTGATCTGGAAAATCGGTTGATCGATTTTTCGGTGCGGGTGATCGCGATCGTGGAGGCGTTGCCGGATTCGAAGGCGGGCAAGCATATCGCGGGACAGTTGGTGCGATCCGGCACGGCCCCGGCACCGAATTATGGAGAGGCGCAAAGTGCTGAGTCCCGGAAGGATTTCATCCACAAGATGAAAATCGCCTTCAAGGAACTGCGTGAAACCATGGTGTGGTTGAACATCATCCAACGAAAACCGCTTTGTGCCCCCGAGCGTCTCGCTCCGATGCTAACCGAGTGCGATGAGCTGATAGCCATTTTCGTCAAGAGCATTAAAACCGCCGAGTCCAACGTGAACCGATAAACTTCAACGTTGGACATTCCTTGTTCGATATTCGACATTCTTCGGGATCGTGTCGAACAGGCCAAGGAACACGAATGCCGCGTCGCGCTTGGCCAAGGGGTGAGCGTCAGTAGGTCGGAACGTTGGGGTCGATCTCCTCGGACCAGGCGGTGATGCCGCCCTTGACGCTCTTGAGGTACTTGAAGCCCTGCTCGCGCAGGAAGCCAAGCGCCTTGAGCGAGCGCACCCCGGCCTTGCAGTGCAGGTAAATCGTCTGGTTCGCATCCAGTTCCGTGAAGCGCTGCTCGATCTGGCTGAGCGGCACAAGGGTGGTGCCGTCGACCTTCGCAATCTCAAACTCGTCCGGCTCGCGGACATCGACCACGGCGATGCCAAGGTCGGGGTTGTCGAGTGCGCGCTTCATCTCCTGCACGTCCACCTCGTCCGGGTTTTCCTCCGGCTCGTCCGGTTGATCCGGGATGCCGCAGAACTGGTTGTAGTCGATCAATTCCTTGACGGTGGGGTTGTCGCCGCAGATTGGGCACTTTGGGTCGCGGCGCAGCTTGACCTCGCGGAACTTCATCTCCAGCGCGTTGAAAATCAGAAGGCGACCGACGAGCGAGTCGCCCTGGCCAAGCGCGAGCTTGATGATCTCGGTGGCCTGGATGCAGCCGACGATGCCGGGCAGCACGCCGAGCACGCCGCCCTCGGCGCAGCTGGGCACCATGCCGGGTGGCGGCGGTTCCGGGTAGAGGCAGCGGTAGCACGGGCCGCCGAGGCTCGGTGCGAACACGCTCGCCTGTCCGTCGAACCTGAAGATTGAGCCGTACACGTTCGGCTTGCCCTGCAGCACACAGGCGTCGTTGGTGAGATAGCGCGTCGGGAAGTTGTCGGTGCCATCGACCACGACGTCGTAGTCGGCGACGAGGGCCATCGCGTTTTCACTGGTGAATGCCGCCTCGTGCTTGTCGACGACCACGTTCGGGTTGATGCTGATGATCGTCTCCGTGGCAGACTCGACCTTGGAGCGGTCGACATCCTCCGTGCCGTGGGCGATCTGCCGCTGCAGGTTCGAGAAGTCCACGACGTCGAAGTCCACCAGCCCAATCCGGCCGATGCCGGCGGCGGCGAGGTACATGCTGATCGGCGAGCCCAGCCCGCCGGTGCCGATGCACAGCACGCTCGCGCCCTTGAGTTTCTTTTGGCCGGCCATGCCGACCTCGGGGAGGATGAGATGGCGGGAGTAGCGCCGTATTTCGTCGTTGCTTAAATCCATTACAGGGCGGGCAGCGTACCGCAGGGCCAAGCGCTTGGCCAAGCGCCGATTTATTTGGTGATGAATCCCTGCGCCTTTAGCCAGAAAACGAGGTCGTTTGCCCACGGGTGAACATTCTTGAACGGCGGCTTGTCGGCGAGGCCAATACCGTGCCGGCCCTTTTGGTAGACGTGCAGCGCGAACGGCACTCTGGCCTTCCGCAGCGCCGCCGCAAACTGCAGGCTATTCTCAACCGGCACGGCCTTGTCCTCGGCGGTGTGCCACAGGAACGTCGGCGGTGTGTCGGCCGTGACCTGCAGTTCGTTCGAGAGCAGCTTGACCAGTTCGTTCGCCGGTTTGTCGCCGAGCAGGTTGCGCTTGGAGCCGCGGTGTGTGAACTCGCCCATCGAGATTACCGGGTAACAAAGCACCCCCAGAGTTGGCCGCGAACTGACGCGCTCGATCGGATCGCTGGCCTGCGGATCGCCGGCGTCGTAATGCGTCAAAAGCGTCGAGGCCAGATGCCCGCCGGCGGAGGAACCCATGATGCCGATCTTGTCGGGATCGATCTTCCACCGCTTCGCGTTGGCGCGGACCGTTCGCAGCGCGCGCGCCGCGTCGCCGAGCATGATCGGGTGCCGATAACCAGCCGAGCCAAGCCGGTACTTGAGCACGAAGCCGCTGACGCCGTGCTGTTGCAGGAACTGCGCGTAGGTTTCCCCCTCGTGCGATGCCAGTCCGCCGTACCCCCCGCCGGGGCAAATGACGATTGCCGAGCCGGAGTTGTTGCCGGCCGAGGCAAGGAACGGCGTCAGCGTCGGGATGTCACGGGAAGAATCGCCCTTGGCCCCGGGGGTGTCGCCCGGCCAAAGCGGCTGTTCCTTGCCTTGGGCTGCCGCGTTTGAAACTAGTGCCAACGCCATCATCGAGATCGTGAATGCTTTCATGTTAACGAACCGGTGGAACCATACGTCCGGCGACCGCGTGTGAAAAGCCCCCGCTTGGCCAAGCGATGCGAAGAAACGGCTCGCCGTTCAGTTTTCAAGTTTCAACCGCGAAAACTGTTATTGCGTCAACTTGTCAAACCAGTCTTGGAGAAAAGAGTCTGGTTCCGCGTCGGCGGCCACACCGTACTTTCTGTCAATCACGTTGCCGTCCTTCATGATCACCAGACAGGGGAACATGAGGTCCGGAACGTACTTCTCGACCAACACGGGGTTCTCGTCGACTTCAACTTTGCAGAACTGGATGCGGCCTTGATATTCCGGGGCAAGCTCCTCCAGCACCGGGTTGAGCTCGAGACAGGCAAAACACCATTCCGCCCAGAAATCCAACAACACGAGGCCATCGGAGTTCCCAACCGTTTTACCGAAGTTTTCATCGGTCACCTTGATCATTGTCGGTTCCGCAGTATCCGGAAGCCGGCATTGGTGCAGGAACAGGACGATGTCCCGGATGTCCTGCTTCGCCTGCGGATCGTTGAAGGCCGGCATCATGGAGATGCCGTCGGCCATGTGCTGTTCCCTCGGTTCCGCGATGACGGCGCTCGGCTCCAGGATGGACTGGAGGATTTCCCCGGGGCCAAGGCGGTTGCCGACATCGGCCATGTCGGGGCCCATGGCCAATTCGTTGCGCAACCCCGGGGCTTCCTCATCCCCGATGGCGTGGCAATGCCAGCAGCCATACGTATAGAAGGCGTGATGTCCCCGCTCGACGGCCAGCTTGCGCCCGGATTCACTTTTCGGAATCTCCAGCGTGTTCGCCGGTGCCAGTGTTGAAGCCAAGTCAGCTGACGGGGGATCGCCCGGTTCCCCGCATCCGGGGAGCAACGCATACAATCCGGCCAACACCGTGGCGCGGACTGGAACCCGGTTACCCTCCCTTGCCCTTGGCCGGCGAGTGCCCATCATAATACAGCATGAAATCCCCGCCGGGAGTGGCGACGACCGCAGCGTTGCTCCATTTTGCGGCGACCCCGTTCAGCCGCCCCCCGGCCGTGGCCAAGGCGTCGCCGTTCCGGTCATACACCTGCCAGACGACGTCCTGCACCTCCACCCAGCAGAACAGCACGTCGCCATTCTTGTTCGTGGCCACCATCGGCCGCGTGCTGGACTTGCCGGAATTGGGTGCGGGATGAATCTTCAGTTTGTCGGCGACCTTGGCGAAGGAGGAGGTTCCGCGTGTGCTGAATCCCATATAGACGCCGTCCGCTCCGCTGGCCATGGAGTAAAGCGCGCCGGGACAGCCGCACTTCTCCCACTTCTGCACCAACCTCTTGCTCCACGATTTCCCGGCATCGTTGGACACCATGAGGAACGTGTCCTTGTCCCAGCTCCCCGGTGAGGTGCGTACGGAGTTTCGATAGACAACATACAGGTTGCCCTTTGGATCCATGATGGCCTGTATCGGGCAGCATCGGCAGTTGCCCTCGATGTCGATGTCCAGTTTTCTCGGCGCGGCCCAGTTGTTGCCCTCGTCTTCGGAGACAGCCATGTACATGTCACGCCCCATCTCGGGACCCGGCTCGGTCTGGCCCGGCCAAAAGGCGTAGACTTTCGCGCTGTTTGGATCGGCCACCATCGCCCCGGCACCTTCAAACCCGATCGTTTTTCCGATGATGTTTCGTTCCTCCTCAAACCCGTTGCCGTCGTCGTTCAGCCGGGAGTGCAGCATGTACCGCAGGACAAAGAACCGCGCCTTCGATTTGAACATGGCGTCATACGCCTCGGCACCCATCGCTTTTTTGGAGTACCTCGGATTCGGCCGCGTGAACACATGAACCCGGCCGTCCTTGCCGACGGTCATGTTGAAGCTCGCCGCCATGGCTTTGGCTTCGCGGAGAACGTTCACTGGGTCGGAAAACTGGTTTTTGCCGGGCGTATGTTTCACATACATTAAGTCACCCCTGATTTTTGAGTTCGCCTGGACGATGTGAACCACGCCTGCCTGGTCGATCGCGACCTGCGGCCGGATGCCGCCGTATGGGAGTTTGACGGTCGTCACACCTGGCCCGGCATGGATCGATGTGGTGAACAAAGCCGCACTAGAGAGCAGCGCGGCAACTTGGGTCTGGATGGATTTCATGATTACCCTTTGCGCCTGCGGCGGGTCAGCTTGACGTTCGTGCCGCATTCAGAAAACAGCTGAATGATCGCATTCGGGTGCTTGCCCGCAAGTAAAATCTTTTCGTGTTTTTACCATGAAAATCACGAAGAACAGGAAGAAACGGGATCAGCCACCTTCCTGTTCTTCGTGGGTGGACTGTTACTCACGGTTTTGGGTGTCGATGGTGAGGGTGACGGGGCCGTCGTTGATGAGGGCGACTTTCATGTCCGCGCCGAACTCGCCGGCCTGCACCGCTTGGCCAAGCTCGCTCTCCAGCGTGGCGATGAATTGCCCGTACAACGGAATGGCGACCTCCGGCCGGGCGGCGCGGGTGAAGGAGGGGCGGTTGCCTTTTTTCGTACTCGCGTGAAGGGTGAACTGGCTGATGACCAGGACACCGCCGCCAACCTCGGCGAGGGAGCGGTTCATCAGGCCGTCGTCGTCGTTGAAGACGCGCAGTCGGGCGATCTTGCCGCAGAGCCACTCGATGTCCCCGGCGGTGTCGGCCTCCTCAATGCCGAGCAGCACGACAAGGCCAACGCCGATTTTGCCGCGCACCTGGCCGTCGATGGTGACGGAGGCCTCGCTCGCTCTCTGGATGACGGCCCGCATGACTGGCGGGAGACTATCCGAACGCCGGTGCCGGAGCGAGGGATGAGTGCATGGGGAGAGCACGCGGCTCGCGTGCTTGGCTTGGCGGCTCGCCAAGTCGTATTTCGGCGAGCCGCCAAAACGAACACGCGAGCCGCGTGTGCTCCCCTCCGCTTGGCCAAGCGGACTGTCGGACTGATGGCAAGAACAAAGTGGCGGGGAGCAAAAACTTTTTCTCTGGCGGCACCGGAACGGTTCGTCGTAGCGTGGCTTCACTGATGCGCGACACGCCATCCAGCAACAACACAGGCCCGCAACCGATCGACATCGAGGCGGTGGGCGACCTGCGCGGGCTGCGGCTGTTCCTCGACCGGTACGAGCAGGAGATCCTGCGGCCGGTCGAGCTGCCGGCGGTACTGTCGGCGTATTGGTTTGCCAACCGCGGCCAGTTCCGGGAGTTGCTGCAACTGGACGCCGGGTTGTCGGCCAACGCCGCGCTGATGCCGTTTGCCGACGCGAGCTTGTCGGTCGGCCGCGAGCAGTTGCGGCTGCTCAAGCCGATGTACGACCAGCGGATGGTGCAGCGGTTCCGAAAGTGTGTCGTGGCCGGCGAGGCGCGGGGCTGGAGCCCGGTCGTGTTCGGCATCTTCCTGTCGATCCACTCGGTGCCGGTGCGGGAGGGGCTGGTGCAGTTCGGCACACGGCTCTGGAGCGGGCTGGTCAACGGCGCGAGGGAAAGCCGCAGGTTGCCGGAAGGGGAATGCACGGAACTGCTCGGGGAATACCTCGACCGATTGCCCGGCTGGATCGAGGAGGTCGTTGCCGAGTCGATGGGCGAGGAGGGCGCGCGCCTCGCCGCCGTCAGTTAATCATGAACTGGGCGGACGGGCAGCTTTGGCGCCGCTCGGCGGTGAACACGTTTTGGTGCCTGGTCGGCTGCAGCATCGGCGACATGGGGGTGATCGCCGGGTTCCAGTTTGGCGCGCCGGAGGTGGCGGCGGCGCGGCCGATGCTGGTGATGGGCCTCGCCATGGCGGCGGGGATCGCGACGAGCGTATTGCTGGAGACGGTTCTGCTGTTGCAGCAGTTGGGCTTGGCCAAGGCGTTGCGCACCGCGCTGGGCATGAGCCTAATCAGCATGCTCGGCATGGAGGCGGCGATGAACGGGGTGGACTATTTTTTGGCTGGAGGCGCGCGGCTGACGCTTTGGGTGCTGCCGCTCATGTGGCTGGCTGGTTTTCTTGCGCCGTGGCCGTACAATTACTGGCGCTTGGCCAAGCACGGCCAATCTTGCTGCCACGCCGGTTGATCTGCCAGGCGCTTGGCCAGGCGCTTGGCCAAGCGGCCCGTTGCGACTGATGAAATCGATTCTCCCAGTGACACTCGCCGTCTGGCTCGCGGGTTGCGCCACCGCGCCGCCCCCGCCGGCGCTCCCGCTTTGGGACGCCGCCGAGCTGGGCCGGGTCGAGGACGTCCGGCGGCACCTGGCCGCCGGGACGGACGTGAACACCCGGGGCGGCATCACCGGGTTGACCGCGCTGCACCGGGCGGCGTTCCACGGCCGGGTGGCGGTGGCAGCGCTGCTCATCGAGGCTGGGGCCGACGTGAACGCCGCCAGCCGCGGCGGAGAGACCCCGCTGCACTCGACCGTCTACTGGGAGCACCGGGAGATTGCCGAACTGCTGTTGGCCAACGGCGCGGCGCTGGACGCGAGGCTGGATAACGGCCAGACCCCGCTGGACTGGGCCGAGCAACTCGGCGCGTCCGGCATGGCCAAGCTGTTTCGCCGGCATGGAGCCGAGGCCGGGAGGGGCCGGGGCGTCAACGCGGATTGAATGAAAGCCAAACCGTATGAGTCCGTGTCATGAGCGGTGCCGCTCGGAGCTTGACGCGAAGTGACCGTTGAACGAGCATACCCCCGAGCCGTGCAACCGTGTGCAGGGCGAACTCCACAAAACTAAAATGGTAAAAACCGATTTAAGGAAGAAGGCGCAGGGTGGCTGCGTGTTGATGTTGTTCCTCTTGATGAGCCTCGCGCCCGCCGCGTCGGCGGAGTCCGCGATCAAGGCGCCGGCCGGCATGGCGGCGCTGCCGCTCAAGCTGCCCAAGCCGATGTTCGTCGGCACGCCGCAGAACATCAAGGGGGTGAAGCAACTTGAGAAACCGCTCGGCAAGCCGCGCCCGCCGTTTTTCGCGCCGAAAGGCGTGAAGAACCTCGCGATAGGCAAGAAGATCAGCGGCAGCGACGAGGAGCCGATCATGGGTGAACTGAAGATGATCACCGACGGCGACAAGGAGGCGGCCGACGGCAGTTATGTTGAGCTTGGCCCATTCACGCAGCAAATCACCATCGACCTCGAGGCCACGCACGACATCTACGCAATGGTGTTCTGGCATTACCACAAGCAGGCCCGGGTTTATTTTGACGTCGTGGTTCAGATTTCAGACGATCCTGACTTCAAGAAGTTCACGACGGTCTACAACAACGACCACGACAACTCTGCCGAGCAGGGTGTCGGCAAGGACAATCACTACGTGGAGACCTCCGAGGGCCGGTTGATCGACACCAAGGGGGTTCGTGGCCGTTACGTGCGCCTCTACAGCGGCGGCAACAACGCGAGCGACCTGAACCACTACATTGAGGTGGAAGTGTTCGGCAAGTAGGCCGGTTCACACTCACCGAGATACAACCGGCCATCAAGCGTTGTCCCTGGCTTTGAGCGGCTGCCGGCGTGCAGGGACGCAGGATGGTTTTGAATTAGCTCGATCCAGTGAGTCGCTCCATTTTCATCGCGCTCATCCTGCTTATTGCGGTGGCGGCCACGGCGTTTCGCCTGTCGGATCTGTCAGCGCGCCCCATGCACGGCGACGAGGCCGTAAACGCGTTCAAGCTCGGTGAGACGATCGAGGGCAGCGGGTTCAAATACGATCCACACGAATACCACGGCCCGACGCTGTATTATCTCTCCCGGATACCGGCCTGGCTGGGCGGAGACGGGACTCATGCCGGGTTGAGCGAATTCATCCTCCGGGTGGTGCCGGTGTTCTTCGGGACGCTCCTGGTGCTGTTGCTGCTCCCGATCGGGGACGGCTTGGGACGGATGGCGGCGGTTTTTGCCGCCCTGTTCACGGCCGTGTCGCCGGCGATGAGTTTTTACAGCCGCTATTTCATTCACGAGATGCTGCTGGTCGTCTTCACCGCCGGCGTGATCCTTTCTGTTTATCGGTACCTGAAAAAACCGTCCGTGTCGTGGGCCTTGCTCGCGGGGATGGGTCTCGGGTTGATGCACGCCACCAAGGAGACGTTCGTCATCGCCCTGGGTGCGATGGGTGGCGCGCTGCTGGTGATGTTGTGCGCCCGTCGGCGGGGGGGGCGGTGGATCGGCGATCTCAAGCGGGTCACGCCGGCGCACGGCGCGGTGATGCTGCTGGTGGCGGCGGCGGTGTCGGTGACGTTTTTTTCTTCGTTCTTCAGCAACCCCAGCGGCATCACGGATTCGATCCTCACCTACGGGACCTATCTGGATCGCGCCGGCCAGGCGAATGTCCACGAGCATCCGTGGCATTATTATCTCGGGTTGCTCAGCTACTATCAGTTTGCGGACGGGCCGGTGTTCAGCGAGGTGATGATTCTCCTGCTGGCGCTGGTCGGGATCGGTTACGCGGTGAAGGGCGCGGCCGTGCGGGGCGACACCGCGCTGCTTCGCTTTGTCGCGCTGTATACGGTGTTTTTAACCGTTGGTTACTCGCTGATCCCGTACAAGACGCCGTGGTGCCTGTTAAGTTTTTACCACGGGATCATCCTGTTGGCCGGGGTGGGGGCCGCCGGATTGTTTCAGTCGAAATCGAAACTCGCCCTATGCGCGCTTGGAGGCTTGCTGTTCGTCGGCAGTTGGCATCTGGCGGTTCAGTCAGTATTCGCCAATGACCGCTACAGCGCCGACAGTCGCAACCCGTACGTGTATGGGCACACCGGGACGGACATTTTCGATATTGCAGACCGTGTCCGGGAGATGGCGCAGGCTCATGAGGCGCGCCTGGCCACGCCGATCCAGGTCTACTGCCCGGGCGGCGACTATTGGCCGCTGCCGTGGTATCTGCGTGATCTTGCGGTGGAGTACGGCAGCACAGTGCCGGATGAGCCCGAGTCCGCCCCGGTCATCCTGATCCAGCCGCCGCTGGAGGAGGCGCTCATGAGGAAGTTGTTCGAATTGCCGCCGCCGGGGCAGAAGGAACTGTACATGCACCTTTTCGACGAGAGCGGCAGGGAGACCAAGATGGAGTTGCGGCCCGGGGTGGAGATTCGCGGGTTTGTCGCCAAGTCGCTGTGGGACCGGTTCGAGCAGGCCAAGGTGGAGGGACAGCAGGAATGAAGATGAAGGGGAACATGGATGTACAGGATGGGCAGGAGTTTGAATGGATTCCCGAAGACTCTGGCGCGCTTGGCCAAGCGCCTTCTCCGAGAGGTTCGTTTTGAACATGGAATATCGAATATCGAACAAGGAATGTCGAAATCTGAAGGGGAGGATTGGCGAATAAAATGCCGTTGAAGCCGCAGGGGGAACAGGTGGTTGATTTCAAGGCCGCTTCCATCGCGGATGCCCATCATTTTGCGCATGAGGCGATGGCCACCGTGTTCGAACTTTACATTGTTGAGGAGGATGAGAGCTATGCCCGGGGTGGGGCTCAGGCGGCTTTTGCAGAGGTCGACCGGCTTGAGATGGAGATGAGTCGGTTCATCGAGAACAGCGACATTGCCCGGCTCAACAGCGCCCTCCCCGGCGAGGTCGTGGAAGTCGGAATGGAGGTGTTCGACTGCCTGGGCCGCGCCGTGGAGATATTCGAACAGACAGGCGGCGCCTTCGACATCAGTGTCGGGGCACTCTACGAATGCTGGCTCAATGAGGACAAGACCGTGCGTCGGCCAAGCGCGGACGAGGTGGCTTCCGCCCGGGAGTTGACCGGCATGAATCACCTGAAACTGGACACCGAGTCGTTTGGCGTGGAGGTGTTGACGGAGGGGCTGCAGCTGGACCTTGGCGGCATCGGCAAGGGGTTTGCCGCCGAGAAGGTGGCTGGCATCCTTCGGGAATGGAGCCTGAACCAAGCGCTGGTGTTGGCCGGAGCCAGTTCGGTGTTATCGGTTTCCGTGCCGAACGGCATGAGCGGCTGGCCGATCCGGCTGAGCAATCCTTCGAAGCCAAGCGAGGTTTTGGCCCGGTTCGAACTGACCAAGGGGGCGCTCAGCGGCTCGGGCCGACAGAAGGGCCAGCATATCATCGATCCGAGGGAGGCCGAGGCCGGCCCGGTGGAAGGCCGCTTGGCGGCGTGGTCGATGGCCCCGGATGCGGTGGCTGCGGACGCATTGTCCACGGCCTTCATGTTGCTCGATCCGCAAGAAATAGATGATTATTGCTTGGCGAACCCGCAAACAGCAGCGATAATCCTGCCTCACGCGGTCAGTGGGGAATCTCAACGTCCGGAAGTCTTGCGATTTGGCCAATGGCACCAGATCGACACGCAAAACGATAAATTAAAATCGACAACAAAACCATGAGTAACGAAATCGACAGACGAAAATTTATGAGGTCCTCGGCAGCCGCCGGGGCGGGGTTGATGCTGGCCAACAACGCGCTTGGCCAGGCGGGCGACAAAAAGGAGATCAACGTCGCGCTGCTGGGGGCCGGCACCCAGGGGCAGGGGCTCATGAACGCGATTCTCAAGCTGGGCCGGGACTCGGGCATCAAGTTCCGCGCGGTTTGCGACATCTGGGAAAAGGGCAACCTTCGCCGGGTGTCCCGAACCCTGACGGCCTATAAGCGCTACGGACACAAGGGGACGGCTTATGTCGATTACCAGGAGATGCTCGACAAGGAAAAGGATCTGGACGCAGTGCTGGTGGCGACCCCCGATTTCTGGCACGCCGAACACACCATCGCCTGCTTCGATAAGGGTCTTCACGTCTACTGTGAAAAGGAAATGTCCAACAGCATCGAGGCGGCAAAGAATATGGTCTTGGCGGGACGCAAGGCTGGGAAATTGCTTCAGATTGGTCATCAACGTCGCAGTAACCCACGTTACATTTATTGTAACGACAAGGTCATCAACGAGGCCAACCTGCTCAACCGTATCACCAACATCTCCGGCCAGTGGCACCGGAGCCGCGAGGCGTGCGTCGATCTCAAATGGCCCAACGGCACGGAAATTCCGAAGGAAACACTCAAAAAGTTTGGTTTTGACAACATGTCCCAGTTCCGCAACTGGCGCTGGTACAAGGGCCTTGGCGGCGGCCCGATCGTCGACCTCGGTTCTCACCAGATCGACGTGTACAGCTGGTTCCTCGACAACGCCGTGCCGTCTTCCGTCATGGCCAGCGGCGGGGTGGACTACTGGAAGGACCACGAATGGTACGACAACGCCATCGCCATCTTCGAGTTTCCCACCAAGAAGGGCCTCGTCCGTGCCACCTACGAGACCCTGACCACCAACAGTAGCAACGGCTATTACGAGCTGTTCATGGGCGATGAGGGCACTCTGTTGATTTCCGAATCCGCCGGCCGGGGCGAATTGTACCGGGAGAGTTGGGTGGAGGAGACTAAGTGGGATCCATGGGTGCAAAAGGGCGTGGTGACACTCGAAAAGGCCAGCGTCAAGGCGGAGGCCAAGGCGGGGGATGACGAGGTGGACGTCCGCGAGTCGGCCACCCCGGCGTTGTACCGCATGCCGATCGAGATGAAGGTGCCGTATCACCAGCCGCACCTGGTCAATTTCTTCGAGTCCATCCGGGGCAACCAGACCCTGAACTGCCCGGGCGAGATTGGCTACGAGACCGCTGTGATGGTTCTCAAGGTCAACGAGGCCATCGCCGCCGGTCGCAAGATCGAATTGAAGCCGGAAGACTTCAAGGTCTGACCGGCCGATTCCGCGCGGGTGCCAATTTAATGAGTCTAGCCATCCGGACATCGCTGCCATCGGTGCTTCTGTTCGGGGCGGTCGCGCTTGGCCAAGCGGCGGAGGAGGGCAAGGGACTCGGGGACGGCCACGACGGCAACCGCGCCTCGATCACGCATCTCATCGATTTGTTCGATGAGAACGATGTCCAGATCAAGGCGACCGACCGCCAGCCGCGCCCCGTCTCGATGCGCGTCACCTGCGGCAAGTGCCACGACTACGACACCATCGCCACCGGTTGGCATTTCCACTCCGGCAGCACCAACGTCCTGAGCGGCCGGGTGGGGGAGCCGTGGGTGCTGACCGACAACCGCATCCGCACGCAGATCCCCATCTCCAACCGGGGCTGGAAGGGCACTTACAAGCCGGAAGACCTCGACCTGACCGCCTGGAAATTCCTCAAGAAATTCAGCAGCCACTACCCCGGCGGCAACTACGGCGAGATGGAGCCATCCGATGAGGAGTTTGACGGGGAGTCCCCGGTGGTTGAGCGTGCCAAGATTTCCGGCAAATATGAAATCAACTGCCTTGCCTGCCACCATGCCGACCGCAAGCATAACCAGAGCGATGCCGCCCTGGAGGCCGCCAAGCAGAATTACCGATGGGCGGCGACCGTGGCCAGCGGCTTGGCCACCGTGAAGGGCAGCGCGTCCGAGTTGGATGACTTTTACGACCCGCAATTTGACGGTCAAAAAATCTTCACCCATTACGACAAGAGCCGGTTCAACACCGAGAACAAGGTGTTCCTCGACATCGTCCGCAAGCCGCCCTCCAACCGCTGTTACTTCTGCCACTCCACGCAGGACCTGCAGACCCCCGGCAGCGACGAATGGGTGCACAACGAGGACATTCACATGACCTCGGGGATGAGTTGCTCCGACTGCCACCGCAACGGCGCCGATCACATGATCAGCCGTGGCGACATCGAGCCGTCAACACCCCCCCGCAGCGCGGGCAAATACCAAGACGCCTACAATCCGAAAAAAGTCGCCTCCTATTCCTGCCAGGGCTGCCACATGGGCAATCCCAACGCCGATGACCCGGCGGCACGGATGGGAGGGCACCTTGGCGCGCCGATCCCCGAGCACACCGGCATCCCGCCCGTGCATTTCGAGAAACTGTCCTGCACCGCCTGCCACTCCGGCCGCCTGCCGGAAGAAAACTCGGCGCGCGTGCGCACCGCCCGGATGCACAAGCTGGGCCGTCACGGGCCGCACGGGCGGGTGCAGCCCCAGTTGCCCCACGTCGTCACCCCGGTGTTTGCCCGCATGGCCAACGGCAAGATCGGCCCGCACAACATGATTTGGCCGTCGTTTTGGGGCACCCAAACCAAAGACGTCGTCAAGCCGCTCGCGCCGGAAATGGTTCGCGAGTTGGCCCCGGATGAACTGGGGCTGGATGTCGACGATCCGGAACGCGTCAACGACTGGATCGCGTTGACCGAGGAACAGATCGGTCAAGTTCTCAACATAATTGATGAATATAAATGGGAACTGGTGGAAGACGTAAGTGCTTTTGAGAAATGGTTGGAGTTTCGCTATCTCGAGCCTGAGCCGGAACCGGTCTACGTGGCAGGTGGCCGGTTGTACCGCCTCAGCAATGGGGTCGTGGTTCCGGAACCGCACGAGGCGGCCGAACCGTACAAGTGGCCGATCGGGCACGACGTTCGGCCCGCCGCCCAGTCGCTTGGCTCAAACGGCCGCTGTGCCGACTGCCACGACAAGAATTCCCCCTTCATCTTCGGCCAGGTCGAGGTCGACACCCCGATCAAGCCGGCCAGGAAACAGGCCGTGCCGATGACCCGGTTCGGGGGGCTCGATCGCGGCTATTACCAGATGTTCGCCTTCACCTTCCTGTTTCGCCCCTGGCTCAAGGGTGTCGTGATCGTCGCCTGCGCCCTGCTTGGGCTGGTGCTGCTGCTCTATGCCCTGAAAGGCCTGGACGTCGTCATCAAGGCAGCCGCTAACAAACCCAACGATGATGAGTGATTCGTGAAATTTCTGTCCCAATTGAAACCAACACCGAACAAGGAATGTCGAAGGGCGAACTTATCAACTCCCTCTCCCAGCGGGAGAGGACCGGGGAGAGGGAGAACGCGTTTCACGAAATTGGACGCAACACAAAACCGGTTTCACGGTAACTGAACCTCACTTGAAACGGAACAGTGACAACTTGAAACTCTAGCCATGTTTCAAACCATTTCATGGGTCAGCTTCAGCCTCGTGCTCGCGGGGATCGTGGTGCATTGGCTCGCGTCACCCCGCTCGCGCTTGGCCAAGCGGGACGCGGCGGGCGACGACGGCCGGCTATGCTGGAGCTGTTGCGGGGAAAATCTCACCCTCTTGGCCAAGTTCAACCGACTGGCCTGCGCGGTGGCGTTGGGCAGCTTGATCGTCCTGTTCATCACCGGCTTCGGTGGCCGCCTGCTGCTGGACGAGGCAATCCACGGCTACACCCTCATGGTTCACGTTGGCCTCGCCCCGGTGTTCGTCATCAGCGCCGGCGTGGTGTTGGTCGCGTGGGGCTACCGATGCCGCCTGAACGGGGACGACCGGCAGGGCTTGGCCAATCTGTTGCGATTGAGGGGTGCCAACCCGGACGACACGGCCGACCTCGGCTGGAAACTGACCTTCTGGCTGGCGATGATCCTCGTCGTGCCGGTCAGCCTATCCATGGTACTGGGCATGTTCCCCATCTTCGGCACCCACGGGCAGGAATGGCTCATGGGCCTGCACCAATACACCAGCCTCGCTCTGACGCTGGTGGTCCTGATCCACCTCCACCTCCTCCTCCGCCGCTGCTGCGGATAACCCCGCGCTTGGCCAAGCGCGCCCATCCAGTACGCCTTACGTCAGATCACTGACGACAACCGGCTCCCGTCATTCCCGTATACGAATGGCTTCTCCCGCTCGCGGAAGAAGCCGTCCCACTCATGGAAGAAGCCGTCCCACTCATGGAACGAATCGTTCTGGTTGTGGTATGTATTGTCCCGGTTGTGGAACGGGCTCTTCTTGTTGTGGTTTAAAACATCCCGTTCCAGGAACAACTCAACCCAGATACCGAAAAGGCCGTCCCGCTTCAGGAACAGATGACTCCCGTCGCGGACAGTCTCCTTCCCGAGATGGAACCAGTCCGGCCTAACGCGGAACACGGCATCCCCATCGGGAAACAGACCCTGCGCCCTTTAGTCAACTCAAGTCTGGCATCCCGCCGATTCCGATAAAAAACCATACGCCTTAAAAGTGGAAATGTTCGGTTACAGTCCGCACCTTATCAATCCGCTCCCCGCGCGGGTGCGCGGGGAGATCAGAGCATGGAAAAACAAATGGCGCGCATCATCCGGTTTCAATCCGCTCCCCGCGCGGGTGCGCGGGGAGATTCGACGGCGAGCGAAAG
>JACNJE010000050.1 GCA_014382705.1 Verrucomicrobiota bacterium
CTCGCCAACCCCAATTTCAACCCTTCATGACCCCCTCAGATAAACAGAGTTGCTGTAAGGGCACTTCAACCGTCGTTGTCTTGTCGTAATTGAACAACCCATACAGGGTTGAGTCCTCGATTAGGCCATCATCCAAGGGCGTTGCCCTTCGCTACGGAGAAGTCGCCTGTCAGGCGACAAGCCCGGTGCTGATCCAAGCCAAGCGCTTGGCCAAGTGGATCGTGTAAGGTTCGGTGACAAATCGCTTTCCGCGAGGGCGAGGTTTTGTTACAGCACGCGGCGTTTGTTTCGCGAATGGCAAAATCACACTCAAAACCAAGCGCGCTCTCGGCGATGGGGCGGCGCACGGCGCCGCCGCCGATCTCGTGGTTGATGCGCGTCAAGCTGGAGCGGCCCAGGCTGATATCGCTCGCGGCCGGTTTCACCGACAACGCGACGTTGCCGGTGGCGGGGAGCCGCCGGCTGCTTAACGAGTTGCTCGGCGACGCCGCGCTTGGCCAAGCGGCGCTGCAATACGGCTCGACGGCGGGCGATGCCACGCTGCGTCAACTGACGGCCAAGCGCCTCCGGCAACTCGACGGCGATCGCCGTGGCCAGGCGGCGAGCTACGAGGCCAAGCGCACGGTCATCACCCACGGTTCGCAGCAATTTCTGTACATGGCCACGGAGACGTTGTGCGATCCGGGCGACATTGTGCTGGTGGAGGACCCGACCTATTTTGTGTACCTCGGCATCATGCAGAGCCGGGGCGTCGCCGGTCTTGGCGTGCGAATGAACCGCGACGGCATCGACCTCGGCCATCTCGAGCAAGTGCTCGAGTCGCTCAAGCGCGATGGCAGCCTGTCCCGGCTGAAAATATTGTATCTCGTTTCGTATTACCAAAACCCGACCGGCCGCTCGACCCGCCTGCGGGTGAAGGCGGGTGCGCTGGAGTTGTTGCGCCGTTACGAGCGCGCGGCCGGGCATCCGATTTATTTGATGGAGGACGCCGCCTACCGCGAATTGGGGTTTGCCGGCGAGCCGGCTCCGTCCGCGCTGGCGCTCAAAGGCGCGGCGGATCGTGTCATCTACTCCGGCACGTACAGCAAGCCGTTTGCGACCGGCGTGCGGGTGGGGTTCGGGGTTTTGCCGGAGGAACTGGTTTCGCCGGTGCTGCGGATCAAGGGCAACCACGACTTCGGCACGAGCCACTTGACGCAGCAACTCGTTGTCCGCGCATTGCAGTCCGGCCTATACGAGCAAAACTTGGACAAGGTGCAGCGGCGTTACCGAGCCAAGGCCAAGGCGATGACCGACGCGATCGCCGAACATTTCCCCGCGACTGTGAGGTGGGAGCCACCGGAGGGCGGCCTGAACGTCTGGGCGGCGTTGCCGCGCAAAGTGAACACCGGGATGAAGTCGCGCTTTTTCAAACAAGTGCTCGAGCGCAACGTGCTCTACGTGCCGGGCGGCCTGTGCTACGTCGATGACCCGGCGCGGGCCAAGCCAGGCTACGAGATGCGCCTGAGCTTCGGCGCAGCGTCGGAAGCTGACATTCGCGAAGGCATCCGCCGCCTTGGCCAAGCGATAGGATTGGCCGGGAGACCCTCTCTTAGGGAGTAGGAATCAGAGGGGCCGCGCTTGGCCAACGCGCAAGCCCCGCAGGGGCGGTAGGCAATAGCCCAGGGCGTCAGCCCCGGGTACAACGCCCGCAAGAACGAACAAGCCCCGGAGGGGCGGCACGAAACGAACATTGATGGACAGGATGAACAGGATCATTGGAGGCGAGGTGGTACTCGCCCCTCCCCTGTTGCCTTCGCTTGAAACGAAACAGTTGAAATGTATCGTTCACCCTCATCCGGCATCGGCCACCTTCTCCCGGAGGGAGAAGGAATGGTGCACGCCTTGGTTGGTCTGTGCCAAGCATGCGATAGGATTGGCCGGGGATGCATTGCGTGTTAGGCTGTCGCTTGTCGATGCTAGATGATCGTCCATACATGAGGCCGGAGGAACCGCGGTTCCGCGCGCCATCGATGCAGCAGCCGTGGACCGGGTGGGCCATCCTGCTGACGATCAACGTCGTGGTGTTCCTGCTGCAGCTCCTCATCGATCCCAACAGTTTGTCCGAGCGGATGGGGCTGTTCGGGAAGTCGATCGTGGGCCGATGGCTTGCGTTGGACTCGGGCCAGATTACCGTGCTGTTGCCGATGCAGTTGATCACGTACCAGTTTTTACATGGCAGCGTGATGCATCTCCTGATGAACGGCCTCGGCCTGTTTTTCATCGGGCGGGCACTGGAACCGGCGATCGGGCGGCGGGAGGTGGTCGGGCTGTACCTGATCAGCGGAGTCATCGGGGCGATGTTCCAACTGGGATTTGCTGCGTTGTTCCCGGCACAATTTGCCGGGCCGATGGTGGGGGCCAGCGCGGGGGTGTTCGGGTTCATGGGGGTTTTGGCGCGGCTGTTCCCGCATCGGGAGGTTTATTTGCTGCTGTTTTTTGTCCTGCCCCTGCGGCTGAAGCTGCACTGGATCTTCTGGGGCAGTCTGGCGATCGCTTTGGTGAGCATTTTGGTTGCGATCCGCACGGAAACAGGCGGCCAAGTCGCTCACGCAGCGCATCTGGGCGGGTTGTTGTTCGGGGCGTTTTACGTGGCGGCGCTGGTGCGGCGGGGTGGGCTGATGCGGTTTTTACCCGGCATACCCAAGATTCGTTTCGTCTCCGATAAACCAGCCAAGGGCTCGGGGGCCACACGCCGCCGCAACTGGCGCAAACCCCGGGTGGTCGATGCCGCCGAGGTGGCCGGGGGGGATTTCATGAGCCGCGAGGTGGACCCGATCCTTGACAAGATTTCCAAGCAAGGCATCCACAGCCTGACTGAGCGCGAACGCCAAATCCTCGACAAGGCCCGCTCGAAGATGTGAGCCGTGGCGCTTGGGCGAGTTTACTCCCCGCCGTTTAACACCCGGACGCAGTCGCCTATTTTTTCGGCGCTGGTGACGCGTAGCGAGAACTCCGGCGGGTAAAGCGCCTTGCCCATGAAGCAGCGCTCATTGCGGAACTCCATGTTGCTCTTCACCGGCGCGCTGCCGGTCAGGTGATATTCCTTCGCGCCGGTTTCGCGCATGATGCGCGGCAGGTTCTTTGGGGTGATGCCGGCACCGGGCATGATGACGAGGTCGTCCCCGGCGCGGCGCACCAGCTCGGCGATCAGTTCCACCCCCTCGAGCACCGACGGTTCCTGCCCGGAGGTGAGCAGCCGCTCGACGCCGAGCCCGATGATGTCGTCGAGGCTGCGGAACGGGTCGGCGGTGACGTCGAACGCGCGGTGATAGGTCACCTCGAGCGGTCGGGCAAGTTCGATCAATTGGCTGGAGCGCTCGGTGTCGATGGTGCCGTCGGCGTTGAGCAGGCCGATGACGACGCCGTTGATGCCCATCTCCTTGAGCGCGACGATGTCGTGCTGCATCACGGCGAACTCGTCGTCGGAGTAGAGGAAATCGCCGCCGCGCGGCCGGATGATGACGTTGACCTTGATGCCGACCCGCTGCAGCGCATGGTACACCGTGCCGATGCTGGGGGTGGTGCCGCCCTCGAACAGGTTTTGGCACAGCTCGACGCGGGCCGCGCCGCCTTCTTCCGCCGCGACGGCCGAGGCCACCGAGTCGATGCAAACTTCGATGATGGGAGTGTCGCTCATGATTCGTTCTGCCTGGCCAAGCGTAACAGGGCGCTTGGCCATGGCGAAGGCGGAACTGTTTTTCATGGCGCGCGCTTGGCCAAGCGGTAAGCTGCGGGGGTGCGGAACTGGGTGACAACGGTCGTGGCGCTTGCCCTGGCGGGGTGCGCCGTGCCGGGCAGGAGGGGCGGCGAGCCGTTGGCCAAGCCGGGCGGCGGGACGGTGGTCACGCCGGGGGCATTCCGGCAGGAGGGCCGGGTGGTGCGCACCAATGTCCGGCTCAATTTCGTGGTGCTGGACTTCGGGCTGCACGGGCTGCCGCCGGTCGGCGGGCAGTTCGCCATTTACCGGCTTGGGAAAAAGGTGGGCCAGGTGCGCGTGTCCGGCCCGGCGTGGGACACCTACGCGGTGGCGGACATTGTCGAGGGGGAGATTTGGATGGGCGACGAGGCCCGGCCGAAGTGAGCGCGGCTAGTCAGCCGGGTTGGCTCTTGCCTTCGCACCGGCGATCCGGATGTTGCGTCCGCCGTGTTCGCGGCTGTACGGCGTGTGCAGGTTGAAGTAGATGCCGCAGAGCGGCGGGTCGCCTTCGCCCTGGCTAAGCATGATGGTGACCTCCTTGTCGAGTGCGATGCCGTGGCGCATGCCGTCGGCGCGGTTTTCATATGCCTTGATCGCCTTGAGCATGAGCCGCTCGATCGCCTCGAGGCAGTCGTCCGGCGTCTTGAAGACGCACACCACGTGGCGGTCGTACGACTGCATTGCCGCGTCGATCTCCCGCCGGAATGTCTCGAGGGTCAACTCCATGGGTGCTGGGGGAACGATAACCCCGGCCGGACGGATGTAAAATCAAAAGAACGGTCAGTCACCGGGGTCGGGGTCGCCGGAGGCCTCTCGTTCGCGGAGGCGGCGGAACAGTTTGCGGATGTCCATCGCGCCGCCAACGATCACCAGCACAGACAGAATTGCAAACAGCCCGCATGTGCACAAGAGCACAAACTTCCATAAATTTTCCCAATACTCCTCAAAATAATTCCAAAAACTTTCCCAATAGTCTTTAAGATGATCTTTCAGTTGCGCGATCCGCTCACCCAGCCATGGAATTTGCTCCAAGTTCATGATGAGCACCAGAATCGCAATCGAGCTAACTAGCACGAACACCCACTTTGGTGTCACCGTGGCCTCCCTTGGTTTGCGATCCGGGAAAATCACGGAACCGAGGATGAAAACAAACAGGGTGAACCCGATTGTCATCAAACCGACCCGCGCGCCGGAGAGCGGCTTGTAGGCCGACACCGTGTCGCCGACCTGCGGTTCAAAAACCGGCCATTGCTTTTCACGAATCCAATTGATGCGCTCGACCTTCAAGTGGGGGTGTTTTTTTTCAAAAGATTTAACCGCCTCGGTCTCGTCTGGTTCGTAGCCGAATTCAAGTTGAACAACCTTTGCAGATGTTTTTTTGGATCCTGATTGCTTAACAACAGTTGCTTCTGCTTCCCAATATTTCTTGAGGCTGAGCTTGAGCGCATCGGCGTCGCTGGTTCGGATTTCAGCAGCTTGCGCTTGGCCGGTCGTGTCACGCACCACGGCCGTCCATCCCTTCAACTTGTTGAACCCCCACGGCTTGGCCTGCTCGAAGGGGGTCATCACAAAATCAACGACCATGTCACGCAGGAAGGAATCTTCCTTGGCTTCCGGTTCCGTAAACGCCGCGAACTCGATGGTGTCGTCGTCGATGGCGGTGATTGTTTGAGCAGCGATGCTGCCGGGAATCCATTTGTGAACAGCCTGCTGCACGGGGCCAAGGCCAAACACCGCCGTGACGCCGACGAGCAGCGCCAGCACTGCGCCGGTTGAGCTGGCCCGGTGCCAATACAGTCCGCCAAAGAGCAGTGAAAATGCGCCGGTAAAATAGATCGCGCCGGTTACCGCCATGTAATCCCAAATGTCCTCCTCGCCGGTGTAAAACAGGCCCCAATAAAGAATGTAAAGGCCGATCAGCACGATGAGGATGCGGGTGATCTTGATGCGGATCGGGTTGTCGAGCCGCCCCTTGAACAGCGGCGCGATGATGTCCTGCGTGATCACCGTGCTCCAGCAGAGCAGGTAGCCGTCGTGCGTGGACATGAAGGCGGCAATCATTGCGGCGGTGATCAGCCCGATCAGCCCCGCCGGCAGGATGCGTCCGAGGAAGATCGGCATGGCGTACAGATTGTCCACCGCCTGAGCGTCGGCATCCGTCGGCATGAAATGCTCCCGCAGATCCGGCGCCTTGGTTATCATGAACACAAACGCGCAGATGCCGAGCAGGGCCGGGATGATCATGCGGATGGCGAACGAGATGGACGACCACGTGTACTGCCGCTTGAGCGCGGCGGTACTCTCCATGGCCAGCGCGCGGGCGACTGCGGTGGGCCAAAGCGCGCAGTTCACGATCCCGAGGAAAAACATCCACCCAACGTACTCCCACCCGAAGTCGCTCTCCGATGCCACCGGGTTGAAGCCGGAATCCCCCTTGAACTGGGTCTGGACAGTTTCGAACAAATTCTCCCAGCCGACGCTGGCGATCGCCAGCCAGCCGGTGACGAGGATGCCGACCGACAGGATGGCAAACTGGATGTAGTCGGTGATCACCACCGAGATCATCCCGCCGATAACCGTGTAAACGAGCACCAACGCCAGCAGCACCACCATCACGATCTTCAGCGCGTTGCCACTGGGATCCATGCCGGTGATGCCGACGATGAACATCGCACCCACCTTGAGGAACAGCCCCATGTTGAGCAGGCCGCCGAACGCCAGCATGACGCCGCCGAGAATGCGTGTGCGGCGGCCAAATCGTTTTTCGTAATACTCCGGGATCGTCAGCACCTTGTGGTCGCGCAGCCGCACGACGATGAAGCCGGTCAAGCCGACGAGCAGCGCCACCAAGCCGGCGATCACCCCGATGTGAAATGCCGCAAAGCCGGCGGTGAACCCCTTTTGCGCGCTGTACATCACCGTGATGAGGCCCATCTCGGTGCCGGTCAGCGTGGCGATGCCGAGCCACGTGCCGACCGCACGCCCGGCGGTGACGAAGTTCGTCATGTTGCCGGCGTAACGCTTGACGAAAAACGCAATGCCGACCGAGAGCAGCAGGTACACCGCCACGATCACCCAGTCGATGGGGCCGAAGTTAGTCTGGCTGGCGGCGTTGGTGAGCGCGCTTTCCATTCGGGTCACTCCGCGAGGAGCAGGCGGAAAAACTGGCCACCCGAATTGGAAACGTCAACCTCGACCTGTTGCGGGCCGGCCTCCTCCGCGACCTGTTCCATCACGGTTTGCCAGGCGGTCTGGCCAAGCGCCCGGGTGGTTTGCACCTCCACCAATTGCCCGGCGCGGGCGGCGTCGAAGTGCAGCCCGATCCGCCCGTTGGCCAAGCGCTTGGCCAGGAGCTGAAAGACGCTGGCGGCATTCCGAGGGTCGGTGCCGGCGTAATACTCGGCAAGGTTGCTCAGGCCGTCTTGGTCGTTGTCGGCGGCAGCATCGGCGGCGGCGAGCGGATCCAGCCCGTGGGCCGTCTCCCAGTCGTCCGGGATGCCGTCGTTGTCGGAGTCGTCCGCCTCGAGGTGGCGGTTGTCACGGCCGGGATTCGGCGCGGCGGCCTTCCAGTTGACCGGGTCGTTGGCGAACCTGCCGGCAGACACGCGCTGCAGCGAGGCACCCCGGCCGTCGGCCTCGCTTGGCCAAGGGGCCGTGTCCCCGAAAGCGACCTGGTCCATGAGGATGTACGGCACGAACCCGGCGTCGTCGTGGTGCAGGCCCTGCGGTGTGTCCGGCCGGTACAGGGCGACCGTGTCGCCGCTGTTGGCCAACTGCCCCCGCAACGGGCCGAGGATTGGCACGCCGTCCGGGATGCCGAGCCGCTTGGCCAAGCTCGCGGCCTTGTCCGGTTCCTTCGCCGGGTTGAACTCGATCAACACTGCGTAGCCGCCGGCCGGCAGCTGGAAGCCGCGCGGAAACTCGAATGTCGCCCCGCCGCCGATCCGCCAGGTGTTCTCCGGGTGCAGCGGATCGTACAGCGGCACGGTCGTGGAGGTGATGTTGCGAAGCTCGATAAACTCGTCGTGCGGTGTGCCGGCACCGAACGGCAGCCGGGCGGGGTGGTACAGGATTTCATGGATGACGACCGGGCTGATCTTTGGCGAGGCATTGGCGTCACCGCCGCCCTGTCGAAAGTCGGCCACGGAGGCCGGGGTGTCCACGCCGAACGTCGGCAAGGCCAGGGCGGTGAACTGGTCGCCGAGGCTGGTCATCACCCGGCCAATGGAGACACCGTTTTCCGCCGCTCCAAACTCGACGATCGCGCGGCGGCCGGTCAGGTTTCCGGCCGTGTCCGCCTCGGAGAGGATGACCGTGTCACCGTGGGCGGAGTTGAGCGCGAAGCTCCGCGTGGCTCCCGGCGCCGGGTTGAACTGGCCCTCGTAAAACGCCGCCAAGCCGCGGGCCGGCAGCGTGGTGCCGGACGGAATCCGGAATTTTTTCAGGTTCGATCGCGAGTTACTCAGCCACCAGTTGCCGATATCCACCGGCTCCCCGGAGAGGTTGCTAAGTTCGATGGCGTCCTCGAATGGCGGGTCGGTGTGCGTGAGTACCTCGTTGATGGCGACGTTGTCCAGCGGCAGGTAATTCGACCTGCCGGGGGTGGACGTGTCGGGGAATTTCACGATTTTCGGGGCGCCGTCCGGCAACCGGCCCTCCGACTCGCCGGGGGTCGTCTGTGATATCTCCCGCTTGTCCAGCAGCGACTTGGTCCGGCTGTAAAGGGCGATCGGCTCACCCAGGCTGGCGAGGCTGAAGTTCACGTGGTCGCCGCCGTTGGACAGGTCGCCGTCGGCGATCCACTTGACGAACCCACCCGGGGCGATGAAGGTCAGCTCCGGGACCTCAAACTTGGTGCGGCCGACCGAGCTGAGGTCGTCGGTCAGGTACATGCCGTCCAGCTTGGCCGGCAGCGAAAGCGGGTTGTGCAGCTCAATCCAGTCGCCGTTCCGGCCGTTGGCCATCCACTCATTGATGACGATGTTGCCGGAGGAGGCGAGCAACACGGGCGGCTTGTTTTCCCCGCCGGGGGTGGTCGCGCTGAGCAGCGCCCAGTCGCCGTTTTTGTCGCGCCCGATCGGGAGGTCCGGCACCTGGAAGCCGTAGCTCACCCGGTCGACAATCTGCTCCCTGGCGTTGAACAGATAGACCGTGCCGTGGGTCCCGTTGAGCGAGCGGCCGGTGTTCAAATAATTGGCAGGGCCAAGCGCGGGGTCGCGGGAGCCGTTGCACCAGAGGACCAGCCGGCCCTTGGCGTTGAGCTGGGTGCCGCCGGGGAAGCTCCACTGTCCCGGCTCAATCCGGTTGATGCTCAGGCTCATGCCGGTGAGGTCGATGGACGCCGCCGAGTTGTTCCACAGCTCGATCCAGTCACTCGTCCGGCCCAGCGGGTCGATGACCGCCCCGTCGTTGATGGCAAGAATCTCGCTGAACTGCAGCCCGCCGGTCTCCGGCAGGTAGTTGGCCTGGCCCGGGCTGATGGTGGTGGTGAAGGTTTTCCACGAGCCGGTGCCGTTCGGGTAGCGGCCGCGCGACTCGCCGTCCTTCTGCGTGGGGTAGCTCAGGTCGTCCAGCTCGGCCCCGTCCGGATCCCGCAGCAGCAGGGTGCCGCCGGCGGCCGGCAGGCGGAAGTCGAGGTGCCGCACGCCCGGCCGCTCGTCGGCGCGGAACACCTGGTAACTGTGCGGTGCGATGAAGGAGAGGTTGCGATAGGTGAACCGGGCCAGGCCGGCCTCCCATCCCAGCCCGAATAAGGCAGCCGGGCGGCTGTCGGTGTTGTACAGCTCGACCCAGTCGTCCCCTCCCGGTGGCGCGGCGGCCACGAACTCGTTGAGCTTGAGTTTTTTCAGGTCGGCGACCGGCGCGGCCTGGTTCGCCTTGCCGGGGGTGGGCTGGTTGAGCGTCCAGTCGGCGCTGTCGCTGCCTCGCCCGACCGAGTGGTCGGCCACCTGCAGGCCGAAGCCCAACACGTCGATGCGCTCCCCCTGCGGATTGAACAGCGCGATGGCGTCGCCGTCGTTGTCCAGCGCGAAGCCGGCGTGCAGGCCGGGTGCTTCCGAAGCGTCATCCAGCCACACCACGAGATAGCCGTTGGCCGGGATCAGGGTGCCGGCCGGGAAGTTGAATTTCCGGGGCTTGGCCGGGTTGTCGCTCAGGCTCCAGTTTTGGAGGTAGACATTGGTTCCGGCGACGTTTTTCAACTCCACAAAGTCGGGGAACGTGGCGCCGTTCTGCACTGCAGCGACGTTTTCGGCGAGCACCTCGTTGAGGATGACGAGCGGCTGCGGGCCGCTGGGCCTGGGCCGGCCGGGGGTGCCGCCCTTGGCCAGGCTGGTGCGCCAGTTGGCCGGCGAGTCGGGGTCACCGGCCGGGTTGGCCAAGACCAGCGAGTAACCGTCGCCGTCCGGCTCGCTTGGCCAAGCGCCGCCGTCGTCGTAGTCGACCGACAGCACCGTCTCGCCGTTGCGGTCGACTAGGGCCAGGCGCTCGCCCTTGTTGGAGAGGCTGCCCTCATACAGGCCGCCGACCCGCACGCCGGGATAACGCGCGAGGAACGCCTGCACGTTGGCGTCGTTGACCAGCAACAGGTAGGCGCCGGCGTCCAGCGGGGGGCTGCTCTCGGCAAACCGGAAGGTGACGCCGTCAAACGAGAAGCCGGACAGATCCTGCTCGGTGTCGCCGACGTTCTGCAGCTCGATGAACTCGAACGCATCGCCGCCCTGCGGGTTGTACATGATCTCGGTGATCCGCACCGGCACGTCGCCGTCCCCGACCATGAACGAGGCCTCCGTCAGCGCGCTCCATTTGCCGGAAGTCATCGTGCGCGCCTTGACGTGTGCGCCGTCGTTCAGGACGACCCCTTTTGCCGAGTTGTACTTTTTGGCCGAGGCCGTGATCGAGCCGGCGAACCGGACACGCGGGTCGGAGCCATCGGTGGTATAATAGACCGTGCCACTTGAGGCGGACAGTTTGAGGTTGAACCCGGCCGGCACCACGCCGCCGAACTGGTTGAACTTGGGCGCGTTGTCGGAGGCGGCCAGGCTGGCCTCCTTCAGGTGCCGCAACACGGGCGCGCGCCGGTTCCGGATCCAGTTGGTTCCCCAGCTTTGGCTGACGGGGATCGTGCCCTTCACGGAGTCGTACAGCTCGTCGAAGACGCGCCGAATCTCCGCATCGGTCAGGCCGCCGCCGTTGTAGAAATGCTTGTGAACCCGGTCGGCAAAGATCATCTGGTATTCGGAACTGACCTTCAGCCGGTTGAAGAGATTGGCGATGTCGGCATTGCCCCAGGGGGGTGAGGTGCTCGAGAGCTGGTTCTTGATGGTGTTGTGGCTGGTGCTCTTGCTGAAGGTCCATTCGGCGTCCCAGTTGATGAAGCGGAACAGGCCGTCCGGCTTGTGGCTGGCGACACGCCAGTTGTTGTGCGGCCAGTCGTCGTTGGCGGCGTAGATGAGCGGCAGGAGGTAGTCGGCCATCGCGGCCATGTCCAGTTGCTGTTCAACGAATTGGAAATGCTCGGGATCCTGCATGTCATGCCGGTTGACGTAATTGAGCAAGTTGCGCCAGGCAGTGACGGTGCCGGCCCGCACCTCGTTGAACTGCGCGATCAGGTCGTACGATTCATCCGTCTGGTACCAGTCGGCGAGGAACTTCGTGTCGATGCGCTCGGTCGGGTTGTAGTAGCCCTTGTATTGGCCGTTGATGAACAGGTTCACAAACGTGCCGCGCGGGGAAACCTGGCCGACGTTGGAACAAAGCCGCCGCGCCCATTCGTCCTTGATGAACGGGTTGGTGTGGTCGTTCATGCCGGCCCGCAGCACAAGGCGATCGAACGACTGCACCGGGATGTCGCCGAACAACGGATACTCCAGACGGCCGGTCCCGTAGTCGCCACGGAAATACAGGCGGAACGAGTACTTGCTGAACGGCAGGCCGCCGTTGGGATTGTAGCGGGGGCGCACATAGCCGCCTCCCTGGATGCGGATGCCGCAGTCCACCGCGAAGCCGCCGTTGTCGTCGGGCCGGATCAACTCCGCCGAGACCGGTCGTTCCCAGGCGATGCCGTGATACGTGGCGTTGGGCTGTTTCTGGATGCCCTTCGAGCCCCAGAGATGCCGGTCATCGGTCACCAGCGACAGGGCGGGGAGATTCCTCCGCGAACTCGGCATCCCGTAAAGGTAGGTGTGGGTGCGGACGGTCGAGGGAAGCTGGCCCGCCTTGTGGGCGATGGCCCGCACGATGCTCGTCTTTGTGATCGAGATCGGCCCGGTGTAAACCTTGCCCACGGTCTCGTACGTTCCGTCGCCGCAGCAGGCAGGGGTATCCCCGTCGAGAGTGTATCGGATGGTTGCGCCGGGCGTGTCCGTGGAGAGCGTGAGGGTCATCGCCTTCCGCTCGTAAAAACCGCGCGGCAGGCTGAAGTGCACCGGGTTCACGCGGCTCGAGACGGTGGCGTTGTCGTTGACCGCGCCCGGCGTCGGCTTCGAGAAATAGACCCACTCGTCGTTTTTGTTGAGCCCGTAGCTGACACCGGCGGCCTGTTCCGGGAACCGAACCGCCGACACGGCGCGCCTTGGCATTTCCGGGCTGCACAGCGCGAGGTATTCCCCGTTGGGGTTGAGCTTAAAGTTCGTGTGCGACGGCTTGGCCAAGCTGGTGCTCTTGGTGTCCTCGCCGGTGGCAAAAACCACCATGCGACTTCCGGCACCGAGCGTCACGTTGGGGAAAATCCACTTGGCCGGGTTTTCCTTGTCATCGGTCAACGACCATCCCTCGAGATTCACCCCGGCGTCGCTGCGGTTGTGCAGCTCGATCCAGTCACCCTCCACCCGCTTGTACGCCTTGTTGTATGCGGCGCTGAACTCGCTGATTACCACGTCGCCGGGAGAGTGGGCCGGGTCGACCTGGACCGACCACGCTTGGCCGTCGAAGGCGTTGGGCGTCTTGTTGAAGTCGGTGATGCCGTGGTCATCCGCCCAGATCAACTCCACTTGGCCAAGCGCGACGTTGTCAAACTGAAACAGATACGGCCCGGCACCAAACCCGTCGACAGCCAAGGCCGAGATGCCGTTGGCCATGAGGTCGGCCGCGTTGATGCCCTGCACCGGCTCGTTGAACCAGATCTCCGCCTGGCTGAATTGGCGAACCGTGCCATTGCCCGGCATCCGGCTGGCAAGGCCAGGCGGAACCAGATCGAGCAAGTCGTAGCTCCAGCTGGGCTTGTGGTTTCCGGTGTTTCCCTCCGGGTCAAAGGCGTTCGGAGGGGAGGCTCGGTCCCCGATACCGTGGTCTGGTGCCCACCAGACATCGGTTTTCCCGGCGGCGGGATGGTCGAACTGAAACGTGAATGTGTTTCCGTTCTCCTCCAACTGGGTTGCCGGGTAATCGTTGATTATCAGGTCGCCGGCATTCACCCCGGACATCGGCTCGCTGAAGGTGACCGTGATGGTATTCAACTCAGTCAGTTCGCCCGGCTTGGGGGAGATGGAAACGATCTCGGGCGGCACGAACTCGCGCTCCTTGGCCGTCAACCGGACGTCCAGATAGGCATCCCAGTTGGCCTTGCTGAAGTTCAGGAGCATGATGCACAGGACGTTCCAGCCCTTCTCCGCGACGCCGCCGAAGTTTTGAAGTTCGCTTTTGTGCCAGTTGAGCGGCTCCTTGTTGGACTTCGTTGATCTGGAACTGTAGCGCAGGGTCGACGTCGGCTTGTTGAGGCTGGCAACTTCCACGCCGTTGAGCCATGCCACGTAGCCGTCGTCCGCCTGGACCTCGAGCGTGGCGGTGCTCAAGACCGACGGGTCGGCCACCCGGAACTTCACCCGAAGGTAGACGGTGGAGTAGCCACTCTTCATGTCGTCCAGCTCCGTGCCGCCATCGACGGTCTCGTTGCTGTAGAACGGCTGCCGGCCCTGCGACCAGGCCGAGTCAGAGTAATCCAACTGGGTCCACGCGGTGAGGGGAGAGGAGGCCTCCTTGGTGCCCTTGTGATACTTGAAGACAACACCCTCCTTGACGAGGTCGATGCCGTTGGCCAGTCGAGGCGCCATCAACGCCGACAGGGCCAGTGCGATTATCACGTAATGTCTGTTCATGCTGCTCAAAATCTGACTCGACGCCGCTTGGCCAAGCGCGCTCGGCACGACTCCCTGGAAGAGGGGGCGTGTGCGGTTCATGACGCTTCGTCGCAGTCCGGTTCCTGCCCGGGGAGCTGTTTGACCTCCAGCGGAATGCTGGCCTCCTGCCGTCCGTCGATCGCGATGTCCACGGCGTGCTGGCCGAATTTCTCGAACTTCAGCCGCTGGATGTTCAGGATGAAATTGCGGAACAGAAAACTGTCCTCCCCCGGCATGTTGACCTCGAACGGCAGCTCGATGCTCGGCATCACGAACTTGCCGTCCTCATCGACGAAGTTGATCCGCAGCTTGTGCGAGCCTTCCTCCACGCGCTTGAACACCACGCGCAGGACAATCGAGCATTGCGGGTAGTTGGCTGGCAACTCCCGCGTGTAGACCGTGTTGAACGTGCCCAGCAGGTTCAACTTGCCCTTTTGATCCGTGGCCGCGTCGCACAGCACCGCTACCTGTATGTCCATATATCAGTACGCCTTTTACGGCTAAATCGGCCGCTTTGTTACATTTCCCGCCCCAGACGGCTGGGGAACATAGCGACAAAACCTCATTCGGCCAAACGCTTAACCTGCAGCCGGAAGAACCGTTTCCCCCCGCCGCCCGGCAGGCCAACCGGCACCCGCCGGGTTTCCGACTCGACCCCTTTTTCGGGGAAAAACACGTCGCCGGGCATCGCGCCCCACGGGCCGGCGACCGTCTCGGCCGACTCCAGCAGGTAATAGCAACCGGCCCGGAGGGTGAACACGGCCTCGAGCTGGCCCGCTTGGCCAAGCGCGAGCGCGAGCGCCAGCCGGCTGGCCGGGTTTGCCGGGTCGGTGTTGGCGAAGTATTCGTGCAGGTTGTTCGCACCGTCGAGATCGGGGTCCGCCGCGGAATCATCGATTGCGGGATTCAAGCCATGGGCCAATTCCCACGCATCGGGCAGGCCATCCCGGTCGGTGTCCTCGGTCGGCTTGGCCTCAGCATCACCGGGCGAGCCGCCCTCGGCGGCGCTGGGTTGCCAACTGGCCGGGTGGTCCAGCGCGCCGAGCGCCTGCTTCGCCGGATCGAGTTCGGTGGGGATCAGCGAACGACCGCCGCCATCGGCCGCCTGTGGCCAGTTGTCGTCATCGCTGTAATGGAAAGTGACAAGAATCTCGCCGCCGGCCGCGGCCTGCACCCGGATCGTCTCGCCGTTGTTGGCCAACTTGCCGCCGTACGCGCCAAGGATCTTCGCCTCGTCTGCCAATTTGTAATGCTTTCGGAACGCCGCCTCGTCATCGTGGCCGATGAGGAGCGCGTATTGGCCCGGTGCCAGCGTGAACCCGGCCGGCGCGGTGAACCGCACGCCGCCGGTGAGCACCACGCCGCCGAGGTCAAGTGTCGTGTCGGGGCTGCGGTTGTGCAGCTCGAGATAATCGTAGTCCGGTCCGCTCGGCGCGTTGTACATTAGCTCGCTCAGCACGAGATGCGCCTTCAGGCTCCCGAGCGTGTCCGGCTCGCCGGCCCGGAATTCAAGCGGTGCGGACCAGTGGCTCCAGCGCTGGGTGTCGTCGAGCATCCGCACGCGTGCCCGATACCAATGCCCGACCTTGGCCAAGCCGGAGGGCAGGGCGATCTCCTGCGAGAACTGGGTCAGCACGCCTGATTCCCAAGTGGCGTTGATCTCGTACGGGCGCGGGTGGGCCGGGTCGTAAGGCGGCGCGTCCGGCGCGCTGACCTCGGCCAGGCGCCATTTCATCCCGGCGAACTTTCCGCTCGAGTCGGCAAACGCCGAGCTGCGAAACCGCAGCCCGTTGACGGGATGGCCGCCGCCGCCAACGTACGTGATCGTCGGCTGGTCGGGATGCTTTGTGTCGCGGGCGGCCGACTTGAGGATGAAATTGCGGCGGGTGCGGATGTAATTTTTCATGATGTTCACCATCCCGGGGAAGTCCTTCGTGCCGGCTTTTTGGTAAAACCGCCCCTTGCCCGCCTTGCTGCCGTTGACCTTTCCGGACGCCATGATCGGGTGATAGTCCCACATCGCGCGGTCGGCATCGGCGATCGACGGCAGCCGCCCGGTCGGCTCGTCAATGACCGCCGCGAATTCATCGATCAGCCTGTAGCCTTCGTCGTCGTTGAACAGCAGGTCGAGGATTTCCCTTGCACGGTTTCCGTACTCCACCTTGAACACCGACTTGCCGAGCACCTTGCCCTTGAACGGGTCGTTGCCGTTGCCGTACATGTTGTTCGCCCAAGTCAGGTCAAGATCCCACGGCAGCGTGGACCACTGTTGCGTCTCCGGGTTGAGGTAGTAGAAATAATTTTTGCCGTAGCCGATGTCGTAATGGTGGATGCCCTCGACGACTGTGCGGTAACTGTAGTAGCGCGGCAGGTCCATGTTTTGCCGCCACCAACTCTCCGGCGGGTTGCCCTTGTACCGGTTCAGGTACGTGTTGAGGTCGGACTTGTCCGTCACGGAGGTCGGCCCTTGATTGTTCAACTCGCCGCTGCCGCCCTCCATTTTGTACAGGTTGCCGTCCGGCAAATCGTGTTCGTCGAGGAACCGGCCGTCCATCTGCTCAAGCACGAGGTAAAGCCCCCAAAAGTCGCCGTCGTGTTGCGTCGCGCCGGTCTCTGCCGCCTCGTCGATGATCCGGAAATGCACCCAGTGCGTCTTGGGTGCCTCCACGCCGGCCAGCTCGAACAGCTTGAAGCCGACCGCCTCGAACATTCCCTGCTCGCCTCGGTGCTGGAAATTGCCCTGCTGGATGCAGGCGGAGAAATTCAGCTTGTCCCAGCGCGTGTCGTACTCGCGGCCGTACGGGTCGCGCGCCTGGAACGAGTGGCCGCGGTTGAAGTCGAACTTCCACATGTTCTTGCCCATCGCGTAGCGCCACACCCCGCCCCGGGCGCGGTAGCGGATGTGGTCGTACACCTCGCCGTCGTATACCAGCGTGCCTTTCCACTTGTAGTTGTCGCCGCGGTATTGCTCGTTCCACGTCGAGTTCTCGACATCGGTTTTTTTCGAGATCAAGTGGTACACCGGCACGCGGGTGAGCGCTTGGCTGTCGAACTCGACCACCTTCGCGCCGGGCTTGGCCTTGCCGCTCCAGCTTGGCACGCCGTCGTAGCAGAAATAGGCGAAGTTGGGCGACGGATCGCCGGGGTACGGCGCGGTGGCCACTTGGCCAAGCGCGGTTTTCACCGAGACACGATAGCGGATCAGGTTCCGGTGCCGCTGTGCCGATTTGGGCACGGTCGCCGAGAAAACGCCGTCCCGGGCGCGGGCATCGCCCGCTTGGCCAAGATCGTTCATCGGCAGCTTGATCCACCCTCGCTCGTACGTTGCGTCGTCGATATGAACGTAGCTGCCGGGGCTCACGACTTGGTACTCCGCATAAACCTCCGAGCCGGCCACCGCTATGCTGGGCACGGTGCTGATCACGACCGCCTCGCCGTCCTTCGGCTGCCGGGGCGCGTGCCCGACCTTGGCCAAGCGCGGCAGCGGTTCGGCGGTAAAAACCGAGTTGCGAGCGCCCGGAGTCGGCCCACGATTGGCCGGGCCGACGCTCGCTTTCAACTCCACGTCAATGAAGAAGTCGCTGCTGCCGCCTCTCGACGCATTGTGCGCCTGGATGGCCAAGATGTTTTCGCCCTCAACGAGATAGCCGCCCGGCGACGGGAGGTCGAACTCGACATAGTCGTGTTCCTCGATCGCCGAGCTGGCGTTGGTGCCGAATCGCGGCTCCTTGGTGGCGAGGTTGCTGCCGGCGACGTGCCGGCCGTTGATCCACATGTTGAAGCCGTCATCAAATTGCAACGCCAATTTCAGCGCGCCGATTTTCTTTGCGTCCTTAACCGTAATTTTTTTGCGGAAATAAACTGACGTGTAGCCGTTGCGCATATCGCCCAGCGTCGTCTTCATGAAATTCTCCCCGTACCCGATCGGCGTGCGCCCGGTCAGCCAGCCACTCTCGTTGAAGGCCGCTTTGCGCCAGGCGTCGCGCGGAGTCGACGCCTCGCGTTTGCCCTTGAAATAGTTCCACGAACTGCCCTTGGCCACGAGCGTGTTGGCCTTGGTCGAGGCGTCGCCGCGAACGGACGGCCGCCAGTTGTGTCCGTCGTTGTTGTCGAGGTCGGGGTGGATCAGCTCGATCGAGTAGCCGGGCGGGCCGCCGACGATGGGCCATGGGAACCCGAGCCGGTAGCGCACACGATCGACGACTTGGCCGGTGGCGTCACGCAACTCGATCCGCTCGCCGTCGTTGTCGAGCTTGCCCAGCCATGGGCCAAGCGGCGAGCCGCCGAACTTGGCCTTGAACTGCGCCGGATGGTGCGCGACGACAACGAAGCCGCCGCCGTCGAGTTTGCTGCCGTCGGGAAACGTGAAACCGACCGCGCCCCCAATCGTCCAGCCACCGAGGTCGGCCGGCGCGTCGCCGGTGTTGTGCAACTCGATAAACTCAGCCAGCTCGGTCTTGACGTCGGGATCGTGGTGAATCTCATTGATCACCACCGCGCCCTTGGCCAAGGTGGCCGAACAGGCCAAGGCGATCGTGATGAGCAGGCGGTTGGTCACAGGCAAACACATTCCAAGCAGGGCGGCCTGGCCGCTGATGAGCAGATAGTCGGTTCCCGCCGCCTTAAGGTTGGAGAAGAAACTTGCGATCATGGGCGGCTTGCGGGTCTTTCAGCCGGGCACGCATCGCCCAACTGCGGCGAAGGCGTTCGCGCGGGGTCAGGCGCTGCCAGGCATCGGCCTTGAACGGGCTCAAAGCAACGGCGCTTAATGCCGCCTCGCTGCCGTCCGGCTGTCTGTCTGGGTTGCCATCCACGAATCTAGGCTAACAGAATCAGCCCATGTGGTCGACGATGTTTTGGCCGAAGGCGGAACACGGAATCTCGCTGGCGTCGTCCATGAGACGGGCGAAATCGTAGGTAACCTTTTTCGAGGCGATGGCACCGTCCATCCCCTTGACGATGAGATCGGCGGCCTCGAGCCAGCCGAGGTGGCGCAGCATCATCTCGCCGCTGAGAATGACGGAACCGGGGTTGACCTTGTCCAGCCCGGCGTACTTTGGTGCGGTGCCGTGGGTGGCCTCGAAGATGGCGTGGCCGGTGTCGTAATTGATGTTGCCGCCGGGTGCGATGCCGATGCCGCCCACGCATGCCGCGAGCGCGTCGGAGACGTAATCGCCGTTGAGGTTCAGCGTGGCGATGACGTCGTACTCGGCCGGGCGCAACAGGATCTGCTGCAGAAAGGCATCGGCGATGACGTCCTTGACGACGATCTTTTGGCCGCCTTTTTCGATGACCTGCCATGGGCCGCCGTCGAGGTCGGTCGCCCCGTACTCGCGCTTGGCCAAGGCGTAGCCCCAGTCGCGGAAGGCGCCCTCGGTGAACTTCATGATGTTGCCCTTGTGCACGAGCGTGACGCTGTCACGGTTGTTCGCGATGGCGTACTCGATGGCCGCGCGCACGATGCGTCCGGTGCCTTCCTCGGACACCGGCTTGATGCCGATGCCGGCGGTGTCGGGGAACCGGATTTTTTTTGCCTGCCCGGGGAAGGCTTCGGTGAACAGTTTTTTGAACTTGTCGCACTCCTCGGTGCCGTGCTGGAACTCGATGCCGGCGTAAATGTCCTCGGTGTTTTCGCGGAAGATGACCATGTCGGTCAGCTCCGGCTGCTTCACCGGACTCGGCACGCCGTCGAACCAGCGTACCGGCCGCAGGCAGGTGTACAGGTCGAGGATCTGCCGCAGGGCGACATTGATCGAGCGGATGCCGCCGCCGACCGGCGTGGTCAGCGGCCCCTTGATGCCGACAAGATGGTCGCGGAACGCAGCCACCGTGTCGTCCGGCAACCATTCGTCAAATCGATCCTTCGACGCCTGCCCGGCGAACACCTCGAACCAGGCGATTTTTTTCGAGCCGCCGTAGGCCTTCTCCACGGCGGCATCGAAGACGAGCTGGCTGGCCGCCCAAATGTCCGGGCCGGTGCCGTCGCCGCGGATGAACGGGATGACCGGGGCGTCGGGCACCTGCAGGCGGCCGTTCTCGATGGTGAGGGTTCCGCCCTCGGGCGGGGTGATGTCGTTGTATGCCATAAAAAATGTTTGTGTTCCGTTGCCGCTTGGCCAAGCGGAGGGAAGGGGAGGGTGACCCGAGCCAAGCGCTTGGCCGCGAGCCGGTTCGGCAGCCTATCGGGCCAAGCGCCCATTCGCAAGTTTTAGGCAGAAAAAAGGCGAACGGGAGCCGTTCGCCTCGGGAAGTGTTGCGTGTTGGCCTTGGCCAAGCGGTTAGCCGCGCTTGCGGTGCTTGGCCTTGAGCTGGGCTTGGGAGTAGAGGATGGCTTGGGTCAGGGCCTTGGCTTCGTCCTCGGAGATGTCGCCGCCTTCCTCAAGTCGCTGTTCAGCCTTGGCCTTGGCCTCCTCGGCGGCGGCCTCGTCGATGTCAGCGCTGTTGGCGGCGTTGTCGGTGAGGATGGCCACATGGTCGCCGGTCACCTCGGCAAAGCCTTCCCCGACTGCGACGACCTCCTCGGTGCCGCCCCGCTTGACGATGATCTCGCCGGCCTGCACCTTCGTCATCAGTGGCACGTGGTTCGGGTAGATCCCGGCCTCGCCCTCGCTGCCGGGCAGCGTGACCATCTCGACGTCCTCGGAGTAGATTTTCGACTCCGGCGTAACGATCTCGAGCTTGAGGGTGTCGGCCATGCTGTTACTTCTCTTCCTGAATCTCCGCGATGCCGCCCTTCATGTAGAAGTTGCTCTCGGGCACCTCGTCATGTTTGCCATCCAGAATCTCGGCGAAGCCCTTCACGGTGTCCTCGACGTCCACCTGTTTGCCGGCGGTGCCGGTGAACACCTCTGCCACGCTGAACGGCTGCGACAGGAAGCGCTGGATTTTGCGCGCGCGAAACACGGTCTGCTTGTCGTCCGGCGACAGCTCGTCCATGCCGAGAATGGCGATGATGTCCTGCAATTCCTTGTAGCGTTGCAGCACCGCCTGCACGCCGCGGGCGACGCGGTAATGCTCCTCGCCGACGATGTCCGGCGTGAGCGCCAGTGACGTGGAGGCCAGCGGATCGACGGCGGGATAAATGCCCAGCTCGGCGATGGACCGCTCCAGCACGATGGTGGCGTCCAAGTGTGCGAAGGTCGTGGCCGGGGCGGGGTCGGTCAAGTCATCCGCAGGGACGTACACGGCCTGGAAGGAGGTGATGGAGCCTTTCTTGGTGGAGGTGATGCGCTCCTGGAGGTCGCCCATCTCGGAGGCCAGTGTCGGCTGGTAACCCACGGCCGACGGCGTGCGGCCCAGCAGGGCGCTCACCTCGGAGCCGGCTTGGCTGAAGCGGAAGACATTGTCCACGAACAGCAGCACGTCCTGCCCCTTTTCATCACGGAAATACTCGGTGACAGCCAGCGCCGAGAGGGCCACGCGCAAACGCGCGCCGGGCGGCTCGTTCATCTGGCCGTAGACCAGGCCGATGCGGGAGCCTTCGGCCAGCACCGGCAGGCCGCGCTCGTTCAGCTTCGTGTGGCCGTTCTCGTCCTTCTCGGTCTTGATGACGTCGGCCTCGATCATCTCATTGTAAAGGTCGTTGCCCTCACGGGTGCGCTCGCCCACGCCGGCGAACATCGAGATGCCGCCGTGCAGCTTGGCGATGTTGTTGATCAGCTCCATGATGACGACGGTCTTGCCAACGCCGGCACCGCCGAACGCACCGACCTTGCCGCCCTTGAGGAACGGGCAGATGAGGTCGATGACCTTGATGCCGGTGGTGAGCACCTGCGGGCTGGTGGACTGTTCGGTCAACGCCGGGGCAGCGCGGTGGATGGGGTAGTAAATATCGTTGCCGTCCTTGTCTTTGTCCGGCTGCACCGGGCCCTGTTCGTCCACGGCCTCGCCGGTCACGTTGAACACACGGCCCATCACGGCCTCGCCAACCGGCATGCTGATCGGCTTGCCTTGGTCGGTGAGTTCCATGCCGCGCTTGAGCCCCTCGGTGGAACTCATCGCCACGGCCCGCACCCAGTTGTCGCCCAAGTGCTGCTGCACCTCGAGCGTCAGCTTGGTGGCGCCCTCGCCGGGTACGTCGAATTCCACGGTCAGTGCATTGTATATGCCGGGCAGGCCGTCGGTGAATTCCGCGTCCACCACCGGCCCAATGATCTGTACAATCTTGCCTTTGTTCATTTTCTTCTGGTCTGCTAAATCAGTTGCCCAGCGCCATCTGGGCGGTGGTGATCTCCAGCAACTCGCTGGTAATCGCCGCCTGGCGCATCTTGTTGTATTCGAGGGTCAAATCCTTGATCAGGTCGTTCGCATTGTCGGTGGCGTTTTTCATCGCCACCATCTTTGAGCTAAACTCGCTGGCCCGCGCCTCGAGCAGAATCTGGTGCACCTGAAAATTGATGTAGTGCGGCAGCAACGCGCCGAGCACGCCACCGGCTGATGGCTCGAACAGGAATTCCGCCGTCCCGCCGGGAAGCTCCGCCGCCATCTCCCCGCCCTCGACACCGGCCTGGACGCCCTTGATCTCGGTGATCGGCAGCACGGTTTGCACCTCTGGCTTTTGGGTGAGGGTGTTGACGAAGTTCGTGAACGCGATGTCGACGTGATCCACCTCTGCATTCTCGAAAAGCTCCGCAGCCAACCGGGCGATGGCCCGTGCCTCGGCGAAGACCGGCGTGTCGCTGTAGGAAAACTCCGCAGCCAAATCCCAGCCGACGCGCGTGGCGTGCTGGGCCCCCTTCTTGCCGGCGGCAATCACGCGGGTGTGGTCGGTGACAAACTCGTCGCTGACCTTGCGCAGGAGGTTGGAGTTGATCGGGCCGCACATGCCTTTGTCCGTGGTCACCAGGATCAGTGCGCGCTTCTCGCCGCCGCGCTCCTTCATGAAGGGGTGATCGAAATCGCCGGCGTGCGTGACCACTTCGGCCAGCACGCGGTTCATCAGCTCCGCATATGGCCGCCCTGCGGTGGCTGCCTGCTGGGCGCGCGCCATCTTCGCCTGCGCCACCTTCTCCATGGCGCTGGTGATCTGCGCGGTCTTCTTGACGGAAACGATCCGCCGCCGGATGTCGCGGGTGCTCGGCATTACTTTCGACTCTTTGCTTGCTTGCGTTTTTTAGCCGTCTTGGCCGGTTCGATATGAAATCCAATTTTACGCCGGGGTGGCTGCGCCGGTTGCAACATTTGTCGAAGGGTTTCAAACAAATGCTGTATGTCCGTGTCGTGACCAGTGATCTTCTCTTCCAAGTCCGCCAGTTTACCCGCCAGCACACGATGCGTTGCCAGTAATTCCCGTTGTCTCACAAACGCCCGCACCACTTGCACACTGGCTTCGACGGCAATGTTGCTGTTCAAAACACTGGCCAGCATGATGGCACCATACTCGGTGAAAGCCCATGACCGATAACGCGTGTTGCGTCTCGATGCGGTCGCAATTTGCGACCGCATGTCACCTTGTTTTTTTGAGGTCGCTGTTTGCGATCTCAAACGGGTGGATTCCGCAGCGGTCAACTGAAACGCGAAATCCACGGGGAAACGTTTTCGATTGCGTTTAAACTGCTCATTCAACCGTTTGGTCGTTGTGCCGTACACCGCTGCCAAATCCGAATCGAGCATCACGCGTTGCCCTCGGATGAGGTGAATTGTCTCCTCAATCCGGGCTGTGCCGATGCTGGGTTCGTTGGCCATGAACATCCTGTTTACGCGTTACTTGTTCGCCGACTTGTATTCGTCGAGGGCGGCCTTGAGGGCCTCTTTCACTTCGTCGTTCACCTGGCCCTCGGTGGTAATCTTGTTCAGCAGGTCGGCCTTGCGATCCTGCAGGAATGTGGCGATGGAGGCTTGGTCGTTTTTCAGTTCGTCCACTTCCACGTCGTCAAAGTAGCCATTCTGCACTGCCCACAGGATGGCCACCTGCACCGGCACTGCCACGGGCTGGAACTGCCCCTGTTTGAACACCTCCACGATGCGCTTGCCGCGCTCGAGCTTGGCGCGCGTGGCGTCGTCAAGGTCGCTGCCGAACTGGGCAAACGCCGCCAGTTCGCGGAACTGCGCGAGATCCAGCTTGATGGTGCCGGCCACCTGTTTCATCGCCTTGACCTGCGCGGCGGAACCGACGCGGCTCACGGAGAGTCCCACCGAGATCGCCGGGCGCACGCCCTGGTAAAACAGGTCGGTCTCCAAAAAGAGCTGGCCGTCGGTGATCGAGATGACGTTGGTCGGGATGTAGGCCGACACGTCGCCGGCCTGCGTCTCAATGATCGGCAGCGCCGTGAGCGAGCCGCCGCCGGCGTCGCCGGACAACCGGGCTGAGCGTTCCAGCAGCCGGCTGTGCAGGTAAAACACGTCGCCCGGGAACGCCTCGCGGCCGGACGGCCGCTTGAGCACCAGGGCCACCTGCCGGTAGGCCACCGCGTGCTTGGACAAGTCGTCGTACACGATCAGCGCGTCCATGTTGTTGTCCATGAACCACTCGCCCATGGCCGCGCCGGCGAACGGCGCGAGATATTGGTTGGTGGCCGAGTCACTCGCCGTGGCGGCCACGACGATGGTGTGTTCCAGCGCGTCGTTCTCCTCGAGATCCTGGATGACCTTGGCCACGTTGGCCCGTTTCTGGCCGACGGCCACGTAGATGGAGTAAAGCGGGCGGAAATCGGGATCGCCGCTCTCAAGGCCTTCGCGGTTGATGCGGGCGTTGTTGATGATGGCGTCGATGCACACCGCTGTCTTGCCGGTCTGGCGGTCGCCGATCACCAGCTCGCGTTGGCCGCGGCCAATCGGGATCATCGCGTCCACCGCCATGATGCCGGTCTGCACCGGTTGGCTGACCGATTTGCGCTTGATGATGCCGGGCGCGATTTTCTCGACCGGATAACTGGTCTCGGCGGCGATGGTGCCCTTGCCGTCCACCGGTCGGCCAAGCGCGTCGACCACGCGGCCGAGCAGCGCCTTGCCCACGGGCACGGAGAGGAGCTTGTTGGTGGTTTTTACCTCGTCACCCTCGGCGATGCCGGTGTGGTCGCCGAGGATCACCGCCCCCACCTCGGTTTCCTCGAGGTTCAGCGCGAGGCCCATCACGCCGCCGCCGAAGTCGAGCATCTCGTTCATCATTGCACCGGTGAGGCCCTCGATCTTGGCCACGCCGTCACCGATCTCGCGCACCACGCCCACGTTCTCGCGGGCGACGTCTGTTTTTGCGCCGGCGATCTGGGCTTCAATGTCCTGCAGTAGGTTACTCATGTCTTGTTGGTAAAAATAGTCGGATTAAAAAGTCTCGCTCAACTTGGCCAAGCGCGTCCTCACGCTGCCGTCAAACACGTCGTCGCCGAGTTTCACGCGCATGCCCCCGATGAGGCCGGGGTTCTCGGCAAATTCCACCGTCACGTCGCCGCCCTTGAGGCGGTTCAAGCCGTCCCGGACGGCCTGCTCCTGCGCTTGGCCAAGCGCCACAGCACTCTCCACGCGGCCGGTGCGGCTGGCTTCGTCCAGCTTCACCAGGCGGTGTAAATGCTGAAGGATGCCAAAGTAGCCGCGCGGCTTTCGCTCGATGAGCAGTTGCACGGCCTGTCGCACCCGGTTGGCTTCAAGTTGTCCGTCGACCTGGCAGCTTCGGAATAGCTGCTTGGCCTCGCGCCGTGCCTGTTTTGTTATCTTCAAAATTACAATTCCGGCCCGGCGGCAGGGGAGGCTGTGATGGTGTCATTGAGCACCCATCCCAGGCATCCCTTATGCCGCCAGTTCCTTGTTCGTCTCGTCGATGAGTCGTTGGTGGTCGTCGGCGGTCAGCACCTTGCCGCTGACCCTGGCGGTGGTGTCCACCACCAGCCGGCCGATTTCCGCCTTCAACTCGGCCATCATCCGGTCGCGGTCGGCCTCGGTGGCCTCGCGCGCCTTGCGGATGATTTCCTCGGCCTGCTTGACCGCCTTCTGGCCCTCGGCCTCGCCGACCTGCTTGGCCGCTTCCTTGGCGTCGGCGATCAGCTTCTCGGCCTTCTGGTTAGCCTCGGCCATTACCTTGTCACGCTCGGCCTGAGTCTCGGCCAACTCGGCCTTGATCTTCTCGGCGTTGTCCATGCTCTCGGCGATCTTCTGCCGCCGGTTCTCGAGCATCTCGAGCACCGGCTTGTAGGCCAGTTTTTTGAGTAAAAAGGCTACAACCAGAAATGCTATGCACTGGGAGATAAATAGCGGCCAATTGACGCCAAAGGTATCGACGATTTTTTCAAAGGCGTTCCCGTCGGCGGTTTCTCCAGCTGCGGCTAATAGGATCAGATTTTGCATAACCTAAAAAGTGAGCCGGGCGAAGAGCGCCCGGCGATGAAGTGTTTTTAGCCCAAAAACAGGGCGATAAAAACGATACCCTCGGCCAGCGCGGCAAAAATAATCGCCTGCGTGCGGATGGGCCCAGCAGCGCCCGGGTTGCGCCCGGTGGCTTCTGCGGCTTTGGCACCCACCAAACCCACGCCAATTGCGGAGCCGAGTGCTGCCAGACCTACTTGGATACTTCCTGTCATTGTTTTTGTTTTTCTTTGTTCCAGTTTCCTCGGTGACCTCCACTGACGTGCATGGTCCGATCACCGAAATTCTTTTTCTAGTGGGCGTGTTCCTCGCTATGGTGTTCGCACATCAGGGCGGTGAATACCGACGTGAGCAGGGCAAAGACGAGAGCCTGCACCAGCCCCACAAGGATCTCCAGTAAATAGAACGGCAGGACGGCAATGGCTCCCCCGATGTAGGGTACCAGTTGGTTGCCCATCATCATCACCGATTCGAGCATGTTCTCTCCAGCGAAAACATTTCCGTACAACCGGAAAGTTAGTGCCACCGGGCGTACACAGATCGAGACAACCTCGATGACGCCGACACAAACGAACACGGCTACGAGGAAAATCCCGAAAAAGCCGGAGCCGTGTCCTTTGACGTCGAAGATATGCCCCACGAATCCGCCCGGGCCGATTTCCCGGATGCACCAGAAAAGCCAAAGCACCATGAAAATGGCAGCCATCGAGAGGGTCATGTTCAGATCGGCGTTCACTCCGCGCAACAGCGGACTGGTGATGTGTTCGTTATGATGTCCCTGTTCCGCCCAGCCAATCGAGCCCAGTCCAGGGATCAGGCCAAACCAGTTTGAAAATAGGATGAAAATGAAAATGGTGGCAAAAAACCAAAACGTTTTTTTCACCATGTGAGCGCCTAGGACGCCCTCGAAGAATTCATAAAGACTTTCAACCAGCCATTCGACGAAATTTTGAACACCGGAGGGAATCAGCGCGGCTCTACGCGTGGCGATCTGTGCCACGAGGATGATCCCGGCTGCTACGACGAGCATCACCACCATCGAGTTGGTGATCGCCAAGGGGCCGACCGCACCGGTCTCGGGATCGCCGCCGATTCCATGAAATAATATCGGAGCTGGTTTGGGTAGGCCGTGGTGTTTTTCGTGACTGTCCCCGTGGGAATCTCCGGCCGATGCCGATTCGGCAGAAGCCACCCCTTCCGTTGCGGACAAGGCCGGGAACGGCACGGCGACAAACAATGTTATTGCGAGTAAAAAGCGGCGGAAATTCATCCAAAAAACCGTGGAAAGGCTGCTCACTCACCCCAGAGAGGGGTGCCGCTTCCAGAAAAGCGGAACGGCTTTATGCCAAAAAAACGACGGGACACAACCATTTTGTTTGAGAAAAGTGCTTTTCGCCGAAAAAAAATCGGGATGTTGGCCAAGCGCTTGGCCAAGCGCGGCTATTTCAGGCGACTTGGGTTCAGTGGTTTGAGGTCTTTCGGCACGAACTGGCCGTTGTGCCGGATTAGCTCGCCGTCGAACCAAACCTCGCCCCCGCCGTACTCCGGTCGCTGGATTAGCACCATGTCCCAATGGACGGCGGAGCGATTGCCATTGTCGCACTCCTCGTACGCTTGGCCGGGCGTGAAATGCAACGAACCGGCGATTTTCTCGTCGAACAAAATATCGCACATCGGCTCTTTAATATGGGGGTTGAAGCCAAGCGAGAACTCGCCGACGTGGCGTGCGCCGGGGTCGGTGTCGAAAATCTCGTTGAGCCGCTTGGTGTCGCTCGCGGTGGCGTCGACGATTTTGCCGTTCTTGAATTCAAGCCGCACATTCTCGAACCGTGTCCCGGCGTAGAGGGTCGGGGTGTTGTACTGGATCACGCCGTTGACCGACTTTTTCACCGGGCAGGAGAAGACCTCGCCGTCCGGGATGTTGCGGTCGCCCGCGCAGCCGACCGCGCCAAGCCCCTTGACGCTGAACGTCAGGTCGGTGCCGGGCGCGGTGAGGCGCACCTGGTCGGCCTTGGCCAAGCGGCGAATCAGCGGCTTTTGCGCCTTGGCCATCTTGGCATAATCCATCGTGCAGACGCGGAAAAAGAATTCCTCGAACGCCTCGGTGCTCATGCCGGCGCCCTGCGCCATCGCGCCGTTGGGCCAACGGATGACCACCCAGCGGGTCTTGTTGACGCGGTAATTCAGCACCGGCCGAAGGGTGCGGGAGTACATCGAGAGATTGTCGGACGGGATGTCGGAGTTCTCGGTTGCGTTGTGGGCACCGCGGACAGCGACGTAGGCGTCGCACTTTTTCATGCGGCTCAGCTCGACGTCGCGAACCGTTTTGGCGTGCGCCTCGTTCGTACCCACGAGCAGCTCGCGGACGATGCGGCTGTTGCGCGTCTCGACCAGTGGCGTGGCACCGCGCCGGCGGGCGGCGCGGACGAGTTCCACCGCAAACGCCTCGGGCGTGTCGGTGATATCGAACAGGACGGTGTCGCCCTTTTTTAGGGCAGTCGAGTATCCGGTGAGCACTTCGGCAAGTTTTTTGTAACGCGAATCGGGCATGGCGCGGCGGCGACTGTTATCACAGGTTCAAGCCGGTTAAACGAAAAAAAGGCCGGACTCTCAGGTGAGAATGTCGTGGATGACCTCGCCGTAAATGTCCGTCAGGCGGAAGTTGCGGCCGGCGTAACGGTAGGTCAGCCGTTTATGGTCGAGGCCGAACAGGTGCAGGATCGTGGCCTGCAGGTCGTGAAAGTGGACGCGGTTCTCGGTGGCGTAATAGCCGTGATCGTCCGTGCTGCCGTGGGCGATGCCCGGCTGGACGCCGGCCCCGGCGAGAAAGAATGTCATCGCGTGCGGATTGTGGTCGCGCCCGTCATTGCCTTGGCCAACCGGCGTGCGGCCAAATTCCGTGCCCCAGAGCACCAACGTCTCCTCGAGCAACCCTCGCGACTTTAGATCGGTGAGCAGCCCGGCGATTGGTTTGTCGACTCTGCCGGCGATGTCGCGGTGATTATTCTTCAACCCACTGTGGGCGTCCCAGTAACCTTGGCTGCACTGCACGAACCGCACGCCGGCCTCGGAGTAGCGGCGTGCCATCAGGCATTGCCGGCCAAAGTCGCGCGTCTTCGGATTGTCCAAGCCGTAAAGATTCTTCGTTGCCTCGGTTTCGTTGTCGATATTTTGAATCTCCGGTGCGGCGGCCTGCATGCGGAAGGCGAGCTCGAACGAATTGATGCGCGCCTCCAGCTTGTCGTCGTGGCCGCGCTGGCTGAGATGTTCGCGGTTCATCTTCGCCAACAGGTCGAGCTCGCGGCGTTGATGCGAGAGCGGCTTGCCGTTGCGATCGATGAACGGAATCTTCGCCTTGTCGATCGGCGTCGCCTTGGTGCCGATCTGCACCCCGTGATAATGCGCCGGCAAAAACGCGGACGACCACGCGTTCATCCCGCCGTGCGAGCCGGTCGGCTTGAACGTGATGTAGCCGGGCAAATCCTGATTCTCAAAACCAAGCCCGTAGTTGAGCCACGACCCCATCGACGGCCGGATGAACGTGTCCGAGCCGGTGTGCAACTCAAGTAGTGCCGAGCCGTGCCGGGAGTTTGAGCCGTACATCGACTTGATGAAGCACAGCTCGTCCGACATCGACGCGATGTTCGGGAAAATATCAGATGCCCATTGGCCGCACTGGCCGTACTGCTTGAAGCTGTAAGGCGAGGCGACGAGGTTGCCGGTCGCGCTGGAGACGATGCGCGGTTTGTTGCCGGGATACGGCTTGCCGGTGTCGCGCTGCAGGGCGGGGCGGTAGTCGAACGAGTCGACCTGCGACACGCCGCCGTGCATGAACAGGAAAATAATCCGTTTGGCCTTGGCTGGAAAATGCGGCTTGCGCGTTGCCAGGGGATCGTCCGGAGCGGCCGCCTGGGCCTCCTCACCGAGCAACCCCGCAAGAGCCAGAGCCCCGAAACCGGCACTCGACTTTTGAAGCATCTCCCGTCGAGTGATCGGCGGGGCGTCGTATCCGCTGCAAATGGAACCTCCTCTGTTCATGCGAAAATCAGGACGCCCAAAAGGCTAGGCCGCTTCGATAAAAATGCGACCCCAAAAATCAACTTTTGGGGGTGTCTCCGGCAGCACGGTATCCAGACCGTTCATCTGCTCAAACGTCATCCCGTCATCGGGTAACCACCTGTCAATTGTCAATTATTGGGATGACTCCTTTAAGTGTGTTTTTCATTTCCCTTCAGCTTTTTGTTCTTTACTGGTCTTAGCGTCGTGTTTAGAAAGCCGTGAGAAAATTTTCAAGCTAACTATAAAGCCAATAATCCCTCCAATCGTTGACAGCAGAAACCATGGAATATCGGCGTAAGGCCCTAGAACCATTGGGGGGCCTTTGCCCGGAAGGATACCGCTTAAACGAAAAGAATCTAAGGTTAAGCCAATCATGAAGTAGCCAATCAAAAGAACTACAATGCCCAAAGCTGCCCCAACGATGGCTAATATTATACGCTTCATGGTAGATCAAAAGTTCCTACTTGGTTATTTAGTGAGGTTTAACCAGTAGCTTTGTGTTTTACTGTGTTTCAATTCCCTTCAGCTATTAATTCTTCATGGCAGTCTTGGCTCCGTTTTTACGCAGGATGTCGGCGATCTCGGAGTGTTCAAATTCGATGGCTATATCTAACCTGCATTATTCATCAAAAAAGGTTTTCGGCGACTTAACTTATTGTGTATAAGTT
>JACNJE010000057.1 GCA_014382705.1 Verrucomicrobiota bacterium
GTACGGCAAGACAGCGGCTGCGACCGGACTGGTGACGTTGGTCGGAGAGGCACCCGGTGGACCTGCCAGTGTGGCTTCTTCGACTGAATCCCTGGATGGACCAACGGTTGTCGACTTTGGTGATTTGTCAGGGGATGCCAGTTACGAGTTCTACTTCAATGCAGTCAAGGAGACCTCAGGGGCATCAACGGCGATAGCAGGAAGCAATGCCTTTGCAATTAAGCTGGATCAATGGAATAGACAAGGTGTATTCGGTACGACTGTATTTGGCGTTGCCGACAATCTTTTCACGGCACTCGAGGGTAAGAGTGCTGCATCTGTCTTCGATCGTGATGTGCATGTCGTGGTTGTGAATGACACGGTCGCGGAGGAAACCCGCCTTTATGTGGATGGTGACCATGTGGGTGTGCTGGCTGGGAACTTTGAGCTAGCAGGAGAAGGCAAGGTCATGGGTGCGAGAATCAGCGCGAATACAGACCCGATGGGTGCAGGAAGTGTCATGCACAAATGGGCTACTTACAATGTCGCACTGACGGATGCTGAAATTGCTGCGCTTGCTGCAGGGGCAGGTGGAGGTGGTGCGCCATCGATCAGCGTTGTTCGCAATGCCGATGGCAGTTTGACGGTGACATTCGATGGCAAGCTGCAGGCAGCGCCAACTGTGAACGGCCCGTGGCAGGATGTGGATGGGGACAGTCCCTACACCCTGAATCCGGATCAGGAACAGGTGTTTGGCCGAGCGGTCAAATAACAATTTGGTTGGTTTAACCAAAAAAGAGAACACACACCAGGGGCCGGGCATTATTGCCCGGCCTCTTTTTGTGCGGCGCCCGATAAACGCTTGGCCAAGCGATGAAAAAGGGCTTGCCATGCTTGGCCAAGCGGGTAGCTTCCGGGTGTATCAATTCTTAAAATGAAAGCAAAATCTTCATATTCAAAGGGATTTACGTTGATTGAATTGCTGGTGGTGATTGCCATTATCGCGATCCTCGCGTCTCTTCTGCTGCCGGCTCTGGCCAAGGCCAAAGGCAAGGCTTTGGGGGCCAACTGCCTGAACAACCAGAAACAACTGGGCCTGGGCTTCGTGATGTTCTCCGATGACAACAAGGGGTCGTCACCCGTGGCCGGTTCGAACAAGATGATGGGCGACATCATCCCCAGTGCTCCTTGGAAAGGCAAAGGGATGAATCGAGGTGGGTTTTGGCATGGTGCGACACGTCCAAAGGATGGTTATTCCAGGGGCTCTACTGCAATTCAGAAGAAAATGGAAGGAGCCATTGCTGGATTGAAAGTCAGTCCATTGTGGCCGTACTGCCCCAGCGCGGGCGTGTACCATTGCCCCGGGGATCAGCGCGCCAAGCAGGGGCGCAACATCAATCTTTGGGCGTGGGTGAGTTACTCCAAGGCCAACCCGATGAACGGTGGCGGGTGGCAGGGTTCTTCCGCGACCGGCGGACCCCAGCCGTATTTCACCAAGATCTCGGAAATCCGGGACGCAGCCATGTCGATGGTGTTCGTTGAGGAGCAGGATCCTCGCAATGAAAACCTCGGCACCTGGGTGATCAACGTCCCGACTGGCTGGGTGGATCCGTTTGCCGTGGCTCACGGGAACGATAGCTCATTCAGCTTCGCTGACGGTCATGCGGAGAATCACAAGTGGGTGGATGAAGGGACCTTGAAGGCAGCCCGTAATTCCGCGGCGGGGGTCAACAGCTTTTTCTGGCCAAACGGTACGGCAAGAAACCCGGACTTTAAGTGGGTACACGAGCGTTACCGGCACAAGAAATACAAGCCGCTCTGATTTTAATCTTTTTGAGGAAACCCCGTCGTGCTTCGACGGGGTTTTTCTTTGCACCGTCCCTGTTTTACAATTGGGGTACGGATGACACGGGTTCTTGGGATTTAATTTGATCTTTGATATTCTGCGTACGTTGCGGATTCATTATCATTCAATGCCCGGCTCTGGTTTCGCTCGTTTTTTTGAGTTTCCTGTTTTTGTGCCTTGCGTGGGTGGGGGTGTTTTGCCAATTTCCCCGATGCGCTGCCTCGGCGGTTGCGCCACAGGCCGTGCCTGTCCATCTTCGGCGAGGGTTTCGGCAATCATATCCAGTACAAATAATGAATCGCGTACCGTTTTGGGCGCTTTTGTCGGTCTCGCTTGCATCCGGGCTGACAGTAGGGTCCGGATTCGCGCAGGAGTCAAAATTCGAGGAGGCCCGCGCGCACATTGAGAAATGGGTTGAAACCCGTCAACTTATCGCCAGCCGGGATGCTGACTGGCGGGTGGAGCGGGAGAGTATCGGTCAGTCGATCGGCCTGTTGCAGCGGGAGATCGACCTACTGAAGGCGGAGATCGACAAGAGCGAGCAGGTGGACTCCGAGGCGGACGCCGAGAAGAAACGGATCACCCTCAACCTTGGGGAACTGAAAAAGGCGAACCAGGTGGTGGATATCGCCTTGTGGGGGATGGAGCGCCAGACGCTGGCGTTGATCGCGCGTTTCCCGGAGCCGCTCAGGGACCGCATCTCCAACGTCCGGTCCCGCATCCCGCTGGAGAAGAAGGATCTCCGTGGCCGTTCCGCCGCCGAGCGGATGCAGAACGTGGTGGCCGTGCTCAACGAGGCGGATCGGTTCAACTCCGCGATCACGCTGGCGATTGAGGTGCGAAAGGATCCTGACGGGAAGGATCGGCAGGTGCAGGTGCTCTACCTTGGCGTTGGCCAGGCGTATTTCGCAGACCAGGGCGGCACGTTCGCCGGGACCGGCGTGCCGGCTGCCAAGGGGTGGGAGTGGAGCGCCAACGCGGCGCTTGGAAAAGCCATTCGGAAGGTCATCGATATCTACGAGAACGAGCGCGGCGCGGAGTTCGTCCCTGTGCCGGTCAACATTCAATAGGGAGCCGCGATGATGAAACAACAAGCATTGACCCTCTCCCTTCTTTTCGCCGTCGCGCTTGGCCAAGCGCAGACGTTCGAGGAGGCGGCCGGCTCCGCCAAGTCGGATCTCGACAAGGCGTTGGCCGAGCTGAGCGCGCTGGAGAAAAAAATCGCCGACGAGAAAATCCCCCTGGCCCGCGAGTTGAACAAGCTCGAGAGTGAGGTTATCGCCAAGCGCCGCGAACACACCGAGGCCAAGCGGCTGGAGGACCGCAAAGCCGTTGACTTGGGCCATCTGAAGGCGGAGGAGAAAGGGTTTACGGACCAGAATGATTACCTGCGCAAGACACTGTTGGAGGAATACATTCGGCGATTCGAGACGCGCGTTCACGCCAGCGAGAAGGAGCAGTACCAGGCGGCCATCAAAGAGGCCCGCGAGATCAATGACAACCCGGCCAGCCCGGCCGGGTCGGTGTTTACCAAGCAGTTGGCCGTCGTGCAGACGGCGCTGGACCGGCTCGAAAACCTGTTGGGGGGACACGTCTACGACGGCTCTGCGCTGAACGCCGACGGCATTGCCGGACGGGGCAAATTTGCCATGATTGGGCCGTTGGTGGTGTTTGCCGGCAACGACGGCAGCGCCGGCCTGGCCGAGCAGTTGCGCGGCTCGACGGACGCGACGCTGGTTGACATCGGACAGGAGCATCAGGCCGAAATTGCCGCCGTGATTGCCAACGGCAGCGGTCAACTGCCACTCGACTCGACGCTGGGCAACGCGCTCAAGATCAAGCAGGTCGAGGAGACTTGGTGGGAACACATCAACAAGGGTGGGGTGGTGATCTGGCCGCTGCTGGCGCTGGGGCTGGCGGCCGCGTTGGTGGCGCTGGTCAAGTGGGTGCAATTGGCCAACCTGCGGCGGATCCAGCCAAGTGATCTGCAGTCGATCCTCGACCATGTGAATGCCAACGACCCGGCATCGGCGCTGGCCTTGGCCAAGCGCATCAAGGGCCCGGCCGGCGAACTGCTCCAGACCGCCATCCAAAACGCCGGGGAAAGCAAGGAGATGATCGAGGAGATTCTTTACGAGAAAATGCTGCACACCAAGCCGAGACTCGAGCGCCTGCTGCCGTTTCTCTCGCTAACGGCGGCGACGTCACCGCTGCTCGGCCTGCTCGGCACGGTCACCGGCATGATCAACACCTTCAAGCTGATCACCGTGTTCGGCACCGGCGATCCGAAGCGGCTTTCCTCCGGCATCTCGGAGGCGCTGGTCACCACCGAGTACGGCCTGATCATCGCCGTGCCGTGCCTGCTGCTTTTCGCGTTCCTGTCGCGCAAGGCCAAGGGCATCCTCGCCAGCATGGAGCAGACGGCCGTCGGGTTCGTGAACGGGCTGGCGGTCAAGGCCGGATAACCCCGTTGCCATGGAGGAACATTCACCAACCGGTTTCAGCGCGAGCGGTGAAAGCCCTTGGCAGTTCATTTTTGACGTCTGGCAAGACGGCGGGTTGGTGATGTTTCCGCTGTTGCTGGTTGCGCTGTTGATCTACACCGTCGCGACCCGCTTGTTATTGAGTTTTCGCCAGCGCGGTTATCGCCATCTCCGGGACGATACCGTGGCCGGCTGGGTGAAAGCACCCGAGACAGGCGAGGGGGAAGTCGGCGAGATCATCCGCTACACGCAGGACGAGGTCGGGAAACTCGACGAGGTGCACAGCCGATTCTCGGAAGTGTTCGCGTCGCGGCTGCCGTTTTTCGAGCGGCGGCTGGTGTTCCTGAACACCCTCGTGGCCACCGCACCGCTGCTGGGCCTGCTCGGCACGGTGATGGGGATGCTGGTGACGTTCAAGGGCCTCTCGGTCGGCGGCGGCAAGCTGGTGGACGTGGTGGCCAGCGGCATTTCCGAGGCGCTGATCACCACCGAGATGGGCCTGCTGATCGCGGTGCCGGGCTACTTCATGGCCTACGCGATCAAGCGCCGCAAGGAGGAGTACGAGGCGTTCCTCGTGCGGCTCGAGAGCCTGACCCTGCAGCAGTTCAAGCGAAAGGCGGGGGCGGCATGAGGGCGCGCCGATCCATAACCGACGCCGAGGAGGCGATGGACATCAACATCTCGCCGTTGATCGACATGGTGTTCATCCTGCTGATTTTCTTTATCGTCACCACCGTGTTCGTCGAGGAGACCGGCGTGGAGGTGGAGAAACCGGAGGCGGCCTCTGCGATGCAGCTCGACAAGAACAGCGTCCTCATCGCCGTGACCACCAAGGGGCAGGTGGTGTACGGCGGCAAGGAGATCGGGGTGAACGGCGTGCGCGCGATCGTTCGCCGCCTCACCACCAAGGAGGACATGCCGGTGATCATCCAGGTGGACGAGGGCGCCAATGCCGGGCTGGTCGTGCGGGTCATCGACGAGTCGAAACTTGGCGGCGCCAAGAGCATCAGCCTCTCCGCCGATTTGCCGTAGCCAGACGCCATGCGAAAGGTATTCCAGGTCGAGACGAAAAACAGCGGGGTTCTGTGGGGGTTCGCCGGTGGCATCCTGATTTCGCTGCTGCTGTTCCTGATCCTGCCGTTCACGCAGAAACTGTCCGGCTCGAACCCGAAAAACCTCCTCCTCAAGGTGGATGTCTCCCTGCCCCCGCCCCCGCCGCCCCCGCCGCCCCCCCCGCCGCCCCCCGAGGAAGAGGAGGAGGAGGAGAAACCGGAACTTCAGGAGGAACAGCAGTTGCTGAACCTGAGCCAGCTCGAGCTTGCGCTCAATCCCGGCGCGGGCGGGGTGGGCATCTATGCCGGGTTGAACCCGAAGGTGGGAACCGACGCCATCGCAGAGATGAAGATTTTCGACCTCTCGGAGGTCGACCGCGAGCCGCGTCCGCTGGTGCGGATTCCGCCGCAGTACCCGCCCAAGCTGCTGCTCAACCGGGTTAAGGGGAGGGTGGACGTGCTGATCGTGATCGACGAGGAGGGACGGGTGACCGATTACACCGTGCGCACCTTCACGCATGACGAGTTCAAGCGGGAGGTCACGCGGGTGATCCGGCGCTGGAAATTCAGCCCGGCCATCAAGGACGGCCGAGCGGTGGCTGTCAGGAAAATTCAACCCTTCTATTTCGGAAGACAATAATGAAACCGACGAATCTACCCACCCTGACCAAGGTTGGCCTGTTGATGACGGCGCTTGGCCTGCTGGCCCCGGCGCTTGGCCAAGCGCAGCCCAGCTTCGCCAAGACGTTGCAGTTTTGGAACGACCCGGAGTTCATCAACAAGTTCATGGCCAGCTACGGCGTCAAGTCGGAGGTGGAGCCAAAGATCAGCGCCGAGGAAAAGGAACTGTTCGACGAGCTGATCCCGCAGATCCAGGCCGACCCGAAGCAGGCGATTCAAACGCTCACCGGGGCCATCACGCCGGAGTCGAGCGCGGCGCTCGACTTCACGCTGGCCAACCTGTACGTGCAGTCGAACGACTACCCAAAGGCGGTGGTGCATTACCGGCTGGCGATCAGGAAGTTCCCGGACTTTCAGCGCGCCCACATGAACCTCGGCGTCGTGCTGATCCAGCTCAACCGGCACGGGGAGGCGCAGAAGGAACTGGTGCGCACGCTGGAACTCGGCGGCGAGGACGGCAACATCTACGGCCTCATCGGCTACTGCCACCTGATCGCGGAGAAATATCTCTCGGCCGAGGCCGCCTACCGCAAGGCGACCCTGTTCTCGCCGGACAAGCTCGACTGGAAGCTCGGCATCGCCCAGTGCCAGTTGCAGCAGCAGAAGTACGGCGAATGCGTGACACTGTTCGGCGAGCTGATCCAGAAGGACCCGGACAACGCCGACTACTGGCTGCACCAGGCCAACGCCTACCTCGGCCTGGCGGAATCCAACAAGGCCGCGACCAACTACGAGGTGGTGCGGCGCATGGGCAAGGCCGACGCCAAGGTGCTCAACCAACTCGGGGACATCTACATCAACGGGGGCACGTACGACCTCGCCTTCGCGGCGTACCGCGATGCCGCCGCAGGCGACAACGATCGCCAGATCGCCCCGCCGATTCGCGCGGCGGACATCCTGATTTCGGTCGGGGAGTTCGACCGCGGCAACACGCTGCTCGCGCAGATTCGGTCGATCCACAAGAATCAGTTCGATGAGGCCGACCGGCTGAAGATCCTGCAGCTCGAGGCACGGGTGCAGTTGGCCAAGGGCGAGGAGGCCAAGGCCGTCAGGACGCTCGAGCAGATCGTCGACCGGGATCCGCTGGACGGCGAGTCGCTGCTGCTGCTGGCCGATTATTACGGGCGCAACGACGACGTCGAGAAGGCCGAGCTGTTTTTCCAGCGGGCCGAGCAACTGGAAGACTTCGAGGTGCGGGCCAAGATCGCGCACGCCCAGTTCCTGGTTCACCGCAGCCAATACGCCAAGGCGGTGCCGCTGCTCAAGTCGGCGCAGGCCAAGCGCCCGCGCGACAGCGTGCAGCGCTACCTCGACCAGGTCGTGAAACTGTCCCGCCTGGCCAAGGGCTGATTCGCTGGAGTTTCAAATGACTGGCGTCTCATGGGGTGACGTGCCCTGAAAGGGCAAAATGAGACAGCCCGGCGCGTTGCACCGGGCTATCTCATGCCGCCCCGTTGGGGCTGTGGGTGGGCTTGGCCAAGGTGCCAACTTGCCAAGCGCTTGGCAAAAACACTTGGGGCCGCCAAGTGCACCCCGTAAAGTGGCGGCGCTGCATGGGTTCCGTCCACCTGCTTCCAGAAATTGTCGCCAACCAGATCGCCGCCGGCGAGGTGGTGGAGCGCCCGGCCAGCGTGGTGAAGGAGCTGGTCGAGAATGCGCTCGACGCCGGGGCGACACGCGTCTATGTGGAGATTCAGGCCGGCGGCCGCAGCCTCATCCGCGTGGCTGACAACGGCATCGGGATGAACCGCGACGACGCGCTGCTCTGCCTCGAGCGGCATGCCACCAGCAAGATTCAGCAGGCGGAGGACCTGGCCTCGATCAGCACGATGGGTTTTCGCGGGGAGGCGATCCCCAGCATCGCCAGCGTGAGCCGCATGGCGCTCACCACGCTGGCCAACGGCAACGAGACCGGCGAGGGAACGCGCATCGACATTCACGCCGGCAAGATTCGCGCGGTGGAATCGGCCGGCCACGCCGTCGGCACGACGATCGAGGTGCGCTCGCTGTTTTACAACCTGCCGGCGCGGCGCAAGTTCCTGCGCACCCCGGAGACCGAGCGCAGCCACATCCAGCATTTCCTGACGCTGGCGGCGCTGGCCAACCCGGCGGTGGGGTTTGTGTTCAGCAGCGACCAGCGCAAGGTGTGGGAGCTACCGCCGTGCGAACTGGATGGCACACCCGGCACGGAAGTGGCCGCCGTGCGCGGGCGGATGGCGGCGCTGCACGGCGACGGCATCCGCCTGCTGGACGTCGATTCCAGCGGCGACTACCGCGTGGCCAGGGCGATCCCGGACGAACCGGGGATCGACATGCAATGGGACGGGCAGACGACGGTGCGCACCTGGGGGTTGATTGGCGCGCCGGGTGTGTCGCGTTCGACCCGGGCCAGCCAGCACCTGTTCGTGAACCGCCGGCCGATCGAGAACCGCAGCCTCAACCACGCCCTCATCGAGGGGTATCACACCGCGCTGATGAAGGGGCAGTTCCCGCTCTGCTGCCTGTTCCTTGAGATCGACCCGGGCGAGGTCGATGTCAACATCCACCCGGCCAAGCGCGAGGTGAAGTTCCACCACGAGCGGGATGTGCGGCGGCTGCTCACGCAGGCCGTGCAGGAGACGCTGCTGGCGTTTCACAGCCGCGAAGCAGCCCCGATCCCGGCCCCGACAGACGAGGCGGTGGACGTGACGCCTGCTTCGTCGTCGGCCATCCCGGCGCAGCAGGAGCTGGGCGACACGCCGCCATCCGCCGCGCTTGGCCAAGCGCAACCGATTGTGCCTCAGGACGTTCCTGCCCGGGCGACGCCCCTGACCACTCCGCTTGGCCAGGCGGCAGAAGCGCCGACGCCCCTGCTGCACGTGCCGCTGCGGCTCGTCGGCGTGGTGGGGAAACTGTATGTGGTGCTCGAGTCCGACAAGGGCATGGTGCTGCTGGATCAGCACGCCGCGCACGAGCGGGTGCTGTACGAGCAGATGCTCCGGCGGATGGAGTCGGACGGCCAAGCCGCCTCGCAGAAACTGCTCCTGCCGGAGACGGTGGAGTTGCCGCCGAGGGAGGCGCGGTTTCTCAACGGGACGATGGAGACGCTCAACCGGCTTGGGGTGGGGTTGAGCGAGTTCGGCGAGCGGACGTTCCTGCTCGACGCGCTGCCTCCATTTGTCAAGGCGGCCGACTCGCGGAAGTTCCTCCTCGAGCTGGTGGACAGGTTGCAGGCGGCTGGTGAGGGGGTCAACGTGCTGCGGCTTGGCGAGGACGTGATCGCCAAGACCGTCTGTCGCCACGCCGTAAAGGCCAACGACACACTGCGGGAGGAGGAGCTGCAGCAACTCGTGGACGACCTGCGCCGTTGCGAGATGCCGTACACCTGCCCGCACGGCCGGCCGACGATCATCGAGATGAACTACCTCGAGCTGGAGAAAAAATTCGGCCGCATCCAGTAGGGGAGATTGGAGTACGGTGGCACGCGAAGCGCGATACCGCTTTTCTGAAAATGGACGATCCCACCCAAAGCGCCGTCGTCGCTGTGCTCTGCCGACGCACTCCAAGGAACGCCATTAACCTAGCGCACCCGACTGGGTGCAATTGAACCTCACTCCACCGTCATCTTGAGGAGGAACTCGATGTTGTTCTCGGTTTTCTTCAGCTTGCCGAGCAGCAGATCCATCCCCTCGACAGCCGGCACGCCGGTGAGGGCGCGGCGCAGCGTGACGATGCGGGGCAGTTCCTGCGGGTGGTAGAGCAGCTCCTCTTTACGCGTCCCGGACAGTTCGACGTTAATGGAGGGGAAGATGCGCCGGTCGACCAGTGATCGGTCGAGGTGCACCTCCATGTTGCCGGTGCCCTTGAATTCCTCGAAAATGACCTCGTCCATCCGCGAGCCGGTGTCGACCAGGGCGGTGGCGCATATGGTGAGCGAGCCGCCCTCCTCAACATTTCGGGCCGCGCCAAAGAAGCGTTTTGGCTTGTGCAGGGCATTGGCATCGACGCCGCCGGAGAGAATCTTGCCGGAGTGGGGCTGGACAGTGTTGTAGGCGCGGGCCAGCCGGGTGATGGAGTCGAGAAGGATCATCACGTCGTGCTTGTGCTCGACCATGCGCTTGGCCTTCTCGATGACCATCTCGGCCACCTGCACGTGGCGCTCGGGTGGCTCGTCGAAGGTGGAGCTGACGACCTCGGCGGCTTTGCAGGTGCGCATCATGTCGGTGACCTCCTCCGGCCGCTCGTCGATCAGCAGGATGAACAGATAGACGTCCGGATTGTTCTTGATGACGGCGTTGGCCAGGTTTTGCATCAGGATCGTCTTGCCGGTGCGTGGTGGCGCGACAATCAGGCCACGCGTGCCCTTGCCGATCGGGCAGACCAGGTCCATCACGCGGGTGGAGTATTCCTCCGGGTCGTTCTCGAGGAGGAAACGCTCCTCCGGGAAGAGGGGCGTGAGGTTGTCGAAATGGATCTTGTCCTTGGCGACCTCCGGCTCCTCGTGACCGACGGAGGCCACCTTGACGAGGGCGAAGAAGCGCTCCCTGTCCTTCGGCCGGCGGATCTCTCCGGCGATGATGTCGCCGGTCTGGAGGTCGAACCGCCGTATCTGTGACGGGGAAACGTAAACATCCTCCGGGCAGGGCAGGTAGTTGAAACTCTCGGACCGGAGGAAGCCGAATCCTTCCGGCAAAATCTCGAGAACGCCTTCGGTGTAAAGCGATCCGGTTTTCTCGGCGTTGCGCTGCATGATCTGGAAGATCAGCTCATGTTTCTGGAGCGAACCGTAGTTGGGAATCCCCTGTTCCTTCGCCATCTTGTTCAGCGCAGGCATCTCGAGCGCCTGCAACTGGCTCATGTTCACGGACTCACCCGTCGGCTCGCCCGTGGCGGCAGGTTCCTCCGGCGTTACCGGTTCGTCAGCGGGATCGATTGTGCCCTCGGGGGGAGTTTCACCGTAGGCACGGAGGTACTTGTTCCGGATGGCGGCAGCCTCGGTGGCAGCCAGCCCAATGGATTTTTTCTTGCGGGAGCCCTTGCCCCCCTTGCTTTTGCGGTCCGTGTTTTTCATTTTGTTGCAAGAACCCTCCTGTAAACGAAAGACGCACTTCCCGGTCAAATCACTGGGTGCTGAAGGGATCGTTCATCGGATTGTCCATGTTTGCACACTACGGCAAACACGACAGGCCCACGGAATTCATTCCAGTGGGGGTTTTTAATACGGCAAGGGGAATCCTGCGGTCAGTTGCCGGACACGCTGCCTGACTGCGGACTGCTTGTCAACATTATTTATGTCGAGCAGCACCTCGCTGATCATGTCGGCGATGTCGGCCATCTCCGGTTCGCCCATGCCGCGTGTGGTGACTGCGGGGGAGCCGATGCGTATCCCACTGGCCTGGAAGGGGGAACGGGTCTCAAACGGGATGGTGTTCTTGTTGACCGTGATGCCGGCTGCGTCCAGGGCGGCCTGGCACTCCTTGCCGGTCATGTCGCGGGAGCCGACGTCCACGAGCATCAGGTGGTTGTCCGTGCCGCCGCTGATGAGGCGGAAGCCGTTCCGGGCCAAGCCGTTGGCCAAGGCTGCCGCGTTGACCACGACCTTGGCCTGATAGGTCGCAAAGGCCGGGTCGAGAGCCTCCTTGAAGCAGACCGCCTTGGCCGCGATGACGTGCATCAGCGGGCCGCCCTGGATGCCGGGGAAGGTTTGCGAATCGATCGCCTTGGCCTGTTCCGCGCCGCACAGGATCAACCCGCCCCGGGGACCGCGCAGAGTCTTGTGGGTGGTGGTGGTGACAAAGTCCGCATGGCCGACCGGGCTGGGGTGCAGGCCGACGGCGACCAGCCCGGCGATGTGCGCGATGTCGGCCAGAAGCAGCGCACCCACTCCGCGGGCGATCTGCCCCATGCGCTCGAAGTCGATGACGCGCGGGTAGGCACTGGCCCCGACCGTGATCATCGCCGGTTTTTCCTGCGCCGCCACCTCGGCCAGTTTGTCATAATCGATCTGCTCGGTTTCCTGATTCACGCCGTAATGGGTGACGGCGTAGAAGCGGCCCGAGAAGTTGGCCTTATTGCCGTGGGTCAGGTGTCCGCCGTGGGACAAATCCATGGTCAGGATCTTGTCGCCCGGCTGGAGCGCGGAGAAATAGACAGCCATGTTGGCGCCGCTGCCGGAGTGGGGCTGCACGTTGGCGTGCTCGGCGCCGAAAATCTGCTTGGCACGCTCGATGGCCAACTGCTCGGCGACGTCCACGTGCTCACAGCCACCGTACCAGCGCCGGGCCGGATAACCCTCCGCGTATTTGTTGGTGAGCACCGAGCCCTGGGCCTGCATGACGGCCGGGCTGGTGAAGTTCTCGCTGGCGATCAGCTCGATGTTTTCCTGCTGGCGACCGGTCTCGGCCCGGATCACCTGCGCGATCTCGGGATCCACTTGGCCAAGCCGCTGGCCATCGGGGGCGTCCCCGGGTTCCATCTTGTTCACGCGGCGCTCGTGGCGGCCGCCGTCCTCGAACCGGGTCCCGATGAACGTGTCGATGATGCGCTTGGCCAAGGCCTCGTCCGTTGAGGCGGCCCCGAGGCAGAGGACGTTCGCATTGTTGTGCTGGCGGGTGAGCCTGGCCGTCTCCTCATCCCTCACCAGCGCGGCCCGGACGCCCGGCACCTTGTTGGCGGCCATGCTCATGCCGACGCCGGTGTGGCAGACCAGCAGGCCAAGCCGGGACTGCCCGCTGGCCACGGTTCGGGCCACCTCGAGGGCGTGGTCCGGATAGTCGGCTTTCTCCTCTGAGTCGCACCCGAAGTCGGCGTAAGGGATGCCTTTTTCGCCAAGATAATGGCCCAATATTTTTTTCAGTCCGTAGCCGGCGTGGTCTGCGCCAAGGGCCAATTCCATCACCGGTGGCGCTTGGCCAAGGGCGAACCCGTTTTTTTTCTGGATGGATTCGAGGAGCGAATCGATGCCTTCGCGGATCTGGTCGCGGCATTGGCGGTAGATTTCAAGGGAACCGCCGAGGGGGTCGGCGATCTCCCGCTCGTGCAGGGGCAGGGAGTCGTCAAATTCCCGGAGCAGGAAGGTCTTCTCCGCCGCGTGCGGGAACATGAGGTTGACCATCTCTGTATGGCCGTGCGTCATGCCGATGATCATGTCAGCTTCGGCGGCCAGCTCGGCGCTCATCATCTGGCTGCGCTGCGCGGAGATGTCGATCTCGAGATCCTGCATGGCGCGGATCGCGTTCTCGCTGGGGGGCTGGCCGTCCTGGGCACCCACGCCGGCGGATTTCACGATGAGGTCGGCTTTGTGTTGCTCGACCAGGTGCCTGAACAGGCCCTCGGCCATTGGGCTGCGGCAGACGTTGCCGGTGCAGATGAACAGGATCGTACTCGCCATATACCGGGGGAGAGACTGCGGCTTCGCCCGACAATCGTCAATGGCGGAGCCGTTTCCTTATTACGTTCCTCTTGGCTAAGTCGATGTAGAGGGGAGGGAACGCTTTATTTTCTTGGCGCAGAAGATCGTTCCTGATGCCACAACCAGTCCGCCTTGGCTCCTTTTCCGCTGGGCGACCAGCTGCGACTGAAATTGATCCCGCTCTTCATCTCGTGGTTCCATTTCTTGATTTCTGAATGGCCATCGGCGAAACCGTATCCGCAGGCGTTGTTGTGCATTGTGCCGGGCAGATCCACATAACTCGGGCTGGGGGTCGTCATATTGGTGAAAAAACAGCCGTCGTTCATGCTGTCCGGATGCTCATCCACCACCACCCATTTGTTGGATGGATCAGTAATGTCACCCTCCTTGAGGTAAATCTGATGATTCTGAGGGCCGTACCAAAGCTTGCCATTACCCTGTCCCATGTTGGAGTTCATCGAGAAGGTTCGAATCCGTTTGGCCCACCCCTTCCTTTTTTGTGCGTTGCTGACATACTTGTCCGCTGGGCAGTGGACGAGGTTTTTGCTGTTGCCCTGATAGGGAGCCAGCTTGGCATAACGCTTATCCGTCACGTGAAGCACGTTGGTGTTGTCGGGACGCAGGCCCCAGTCCAGCCAGCCCATGATCCATTGGGCGTATCGGGAGCGTGGGCTGTTGCTTTGAGCCTCCCCACCGTGCGTGTTATGCACCAACTCACCATCAAAGTCGCCGGAGTAGGAGATCCATGCCAGCATCAATTGCTTGCTGTTATTCATACAGGTGATGCCGGTTGCCTTGCTCTTGGCCTTGGCCAGGGCCGGCAGAAGCAGGCTTGCGAGGATGGCGATGATCGCGATGACGACCAACAACTCGATGAGGGTGAATGCTTGTGTTTTTTTCATGCCTAGAAAAATCAGCGTTTGCGTACCGGGCGGGTGGCATGCTCCATCATCCAGTACAAATCCGGGTTATTTACCATGGAGACGTTCAGTGCCATGTTGCCCTTGTTGATCCCTGGGTACGTCCGCTTGTCCTGCCACTTGTGAATCTCGGCGTGGCCGTCGGCAAAGGAGAACCCGGCGGCGTTGTTGTGGTAGCTGGCGGGGAAGTCCACCATCTTTTGGGAGCGGTCTGGCCAGCCGGCCATGTCCACCACGAAGTAGCCGTCGTTGATACTGTCCTCCCGTTCATCCAGCAACACGAAGGTGTTGGAGGGGCCCGGGTTGTTCATGTCCGTATCCTTCAAGTAAACATGATACGGTCCACCGGCGCTGCCCCAGGCAGGCCCCCCCACCCAGTTGTTTATTGATCGGCTCCGGAGCCGGGGCACCTTCTGGCCCTTGTTGTTGATTCCGACACTATTGTCGGATGGGCAATTGAAAATCTCAGTGCTATTACCGGCATACGGGTAAAGGAGATTCCCTCGCCCGGCAATCTTTCTCCCGTTCGCGTTGGTTCCCTTAATCCATAAGTTCACGTCCCAGTTGTCAGATTTTCTGAGGTTGTTCTTGTCCAGCCAGTTGCCGCCAACCCATTCAGGGCGGTGCGGGCCGGGACGACCTGAAGCGACCAATCTACCATCATTTTCATCGGCATAAAATCGCCAAGCCATGGTCAACTGGTTGTTGCCATTCATGCAGGTGATGCCTTTCGCCTTCTCCTTGGCTAGGGCCAGGGCCGGCAGGAGCAGGGCGGCCAGAATGGCGATGATCGCGATCACAACGAGAAGTTCTATCAGCGTGAAGGCCTGTTTTTTATATGTTTTCATCAGATTTAGTTCCTAATACCGAGTTGTAAGGCAGATGCCTTTGTTGCATTGCTCTACGGCGATTAACCGGATACTCGTTTTTCAGCCAAATTGATTACAGCTTAGAGTTTCGACGTCGAACGCTCAATGACCCACCAGTAATCATTGTAGCCTTTGCGTTTACCGGCGTTTGAAAATCCGTTCCGAGAGGATTGGCGTACCGGTTCAGTCTTCGGAATTTTGTCCTTCCAAATCTTGATTTCCGCGTGGTTGTCGGCGAACGAATAACCACAGCCTCCGTTGTGATAACTGGCAGGCAGATCGACCCAGCTGCCGTCACTGGTTGGATTCATAATGTTCCAGCCATCATTGATGCTGTCGGGATGTTCGTCCACAAACACCCACAATTCTGATGGGGCCGTTACACCCCCGCCATATAGCCCCGCCGTATCCTTACCGGTGATATCCCCCAGTTTGTTGTAGGGCTTGTGTCCGCCATACCAGACGCTCCCGCGTCCCCCCCCATACGCCCCGCCCTCAATGAATCCGTTCATTGAGTTACTCCGAACCCGGGGCACCCTTTTCCCTCTCATCATGCACGTGTATTTGTCCGCAGCACATTTATAAATTCCTGGTGCCGAGGTGTACGGCCCGAGTTTGGGGTACATACGCCCCACTTGCTTCCTTGTTCCAACAAGCCACAGGATATTGGTGTTGTCCGTTGCGTTGGCGTTAAAGGTAATCCAGCCGTTTACCCAGCCTCGGGAACCTCCGCCGTTTTGGTTCGGTGGCATATAACCATCGTGATCCTCACAATACATCAACCAAGCCAAGCCCAGCTGTTTGTTGTTGTTCAGGCAGTGGATGCCGGTTGCCTTGCTCTTGGCCTTGGCCAGGGCCGGCAGAAGCAGGCTTGCGAGGATGGCGATGATCGCGATGACCACCAGCAACTCGATGAGGGTGAAGCCTTTGTTCAAGTTTTTTTTCATGGCAAAAATGACTGAAAACGGCCGGACACGCTGCCACTTGTCTGCTTGGGAGGCAACCTTTTTTTAGGTGTTTTTCGGTGTTTGCGCTTGGCCAAGCGAGACGAGCCAGCCGAGCAGGCCGGAGACCAATAGCGCCCAAATAAAGGGGTCAAACTCTAAAACCGGCATTTTGTAGGCCTCGAAGTTGCCATGTACGGCGTACCCGGCGATGTACAGGGCCAAATGGCAGCCGAGGCCGCCCAACATCCCGGCGATCGCGCCCCGCGAGGTCATGCCCGGCCAATACAGCCCCAGCAGCACCGGCATCAGGAAACAGCCGGCCAAGCCGCTGGTGGCAAACACGATCAGGTCCTGCAGGTATTGCGGCGGGTTGAGCACGGCGAGCATGGCCAGCGATCCCACCACCGCAGTGACCAGGTAGGAGAGGCGCTTGAGCCGTCGCTCGCTGGCGCTGGGGTTGACCCGGTTTTGGTAGATATCCCGAACCACCGATGAGGAGACCATCAGCAGGAAGCTGTCGACGCTGGACATCACGGCGGCGAACGGTGCGGCGAGCAGCAGTCCCGCCAGCCACGGCACGCCGGCGTCGCGGGTGACCTTGGCGGCCAGCTCCGGCATGATGCGATCCGAGTCCACCTCCATGCCGGGCAGCAGGAGGCGGCCGCAGCAGAAGATCACCACCAGCAGCAGATAAATGACCGTGTAGTAGACTGACACGGCGAGGATGGCGTTGCGCAGGACGTTCGTGCCCTTGAACGCCATAAGGCGAACCATGTTGCTCGGCTGCCCGGCGGAGGCGAAGGCCCAGAAGAAAAAGAAACTGATCGCCAGCCAGACGTTCAGGAAGCCGTCCTTCCGTTCCGGGTGCGGCCCCGGCGCGCTGACGTAAACGCCTTTGAGACCCCGCCCGTAGCCGGTGGTTGCGTTTGCGTTGAACTTGGCGCTGACCGTGAAACCGAAATCCGTAGGTTCAATTCGTTCCACTTCCGACGGTGTCGTGATCTTGAGCAACTTGACTATGGCTTTGGTGATACCCTTGGCCAAGCTGACTTGTTCAGCCAGCCGCGCGATGCCGCCATCGTCCAAGCGTAACCAGGCACCCTTGGGCAGTGTCACCGGCTTGGCTTGCGCTTGGCCAAGCGTGATGAGACCGGTGCCAGTCTCGGGCGGCGTCATTTCCTTGAGTTGCTCGGTGGCCTTGGCCAGTCCGCCCACTTGGCTCAGCGTGAGGAACAGCAGGATGATCACCCCGGCCCCCATGACGATGCCCTGCATCACGTCGGTCCACACCACCGCGCGGAAGCCGCCGAACGCCGTGTACACGATCACCGAGAACGCGAACACCAGCAGGCACAGCACATAGTCCGGCTCCGCGTTGCCGATCCACCAAACCCCGTCGATCGCGCTGCCGACGGCGTTGACGGCCGATTGGTAAACGGCCACGTCCTGCAACAGGGTGGTCATGATTTTGCTGCCGGCCTTGAACTGGGCGAGCAGGTAGAAAAACATGAAGAAGAGCACCAGCAGCGTGGCGATCATCCCGACCGTCCCCGACTTGAACCGCGCCTTGATGAGGTCGGGGATCGTCACTGCGCCGGACTGGCGGGCGAGCCGGTTCACGCGCTTGCCCAGCAGGCCCATGCCGACGAGCGGCACCACCATGTAGCTGGCGATCCACAGCGCCAGCACCCAGCCGTGCGTGTAGATCAGCGACGGGAACCCCATGAAACTGCCGCCGGACGAGCTGGTCGCCGCAAACGTCAGCGCGAACGCCCACAGGCCCAGGCTGCGGCTGCCGAGGAAATATTCGCCGACAAACTCCTTCTTTTGCCGGACACGGCTCGAGAGCCACGCGAGAAAAAAGACGCCGAACAGGTAGAGCGCAAAGGTGACGAGCGCCGAGTTGGCGGTGCTGCCGGCGGCGGCTTCGTTCATCGGGCCGCCTCCTCGTCCTCGTCATTTTTCAGGGCGCGCAGGCAGAACCAGAACGTAAAGGCGTTCGCGATCATCCAAGGTGTCACGACTCCCCAGAAGACCCAGTCGGGAAACCCCAGCACGGTGGCCACCTCCTCCGGCGCGAGGTGGTAGCCGTTGATGGAGCAGTAGCTGATCACCCAGACCGCGCACCCCAGCCAGGCCAGCAGGATCAGCCACAACTCCCGCCGGCTTTGGCGCAGGCTGTTAGCTTCGGGTTGGGCGGGGTCGTTCATTTCAATACGTCAATTTGCGGGCGCGGGCGGTGACCTGCCATTGGTCGGTGAGTTCGCCGCTGCGGATCACGTGCGCCCGGTCGTACAGCGCGACGGTTGGACAGATGTGCCGCGGGATGCCGTAAAGGCAGTCCCCGACCTTGAAGTTCGACGCCTTGGTCGTGCGGAGCGTGAGGTGCTCCTCGCTGTGCACCACCGGCTCGGCATCGTCGAGGTCGATGAACTGCACGCGCGGTTGCGGATTCTCCGCTGCGACCGCCTTGTGGCCGAGGTCGAGCGTGATGCGGTCGCTGCCCGGTTTGCTGATGACGCGCGTCATCAGCACGGCGGCGTGCTGGTAATCGAGATCCGCAAAATTGTCGCGGTAGCCAAAGTCCCACAGCAGCGTGGTACCGGGGCTGCATTCGTGGTCGGTGTGCTGCGCATGAAACGGGAAGGTCGGCGTGCCGCCGCCGACCACGCCCGGCACCGGGAGTCCGGCGGCCTCGAGGCCGGTGCGGAAGGGGCGCACCGCGTCCATCATCGCCTGCCACTTGGCTAGGCGCTCGGCCGGATCGCGGTCGTGCAGGTGGCCGTCGTAGAGATGCAATCCCGCCGGCTCGACGCCGGGCAACTGGTCGATCAGCTTGTACAACGTGACGGCCGCTTGGCCAAGCGCGATGCCAGTGCGGCCCATGCCGGCGTCGAGATCGAGCCAGACCGGCAGGGTGATGCCGGCCGCCAGGGCGGCCTCAGCCAAGGCACCGACGGCCCCGGCGTCGTCGGCGATGGTGGAAAAACGAACATCGCGAAACCAGCCGGCCAAGCGGAGCAGCCGGCCCACGTTCGGGCCGACCGGTTGGTTGGCCAGCAACACGTCCCGCGCGCCCGCTTGGCCAAGCATCTCCGCCTCGGCGATGGTGGCGCACTTGAACTGGCCGATGCCGGCCTTGATTTGCATCTGCACGATCTCGGCCATCTTGTGGGTCTTGACGTGGGGCCGCAGCCGCTCCGCTTGGCCAAGCGCGGCGATCATGCGCCGGATATTTTCCGCGACACGATCCGGGTAAACGAGGAGGGCGGGCGAGGGGATCTCGTCCGGGCTGGCGAGCGTGTGCCAGTTGTCCGCCATGCGCGGTCAGTCGATCTCGAAGATAGCCTCGATCTCAGTGGGGATGTTGCCGGGCAGCGAGCCCATGCCGACGGCGCTGCGCGCGCCGACGCCGTTCTCCTCGCCCCAAACCTCGGCGAACAACTCGCTGCAGCCGTTGATGACCTTCGGGTGGTCTGGGAAATCGGGCGTGCAGTTGACCATGCCGAGCACCTTGATGACGCGCCGGACACGGTCGAGGCTGCCGAGGTTGGCCCGCAGCGTGGCGAGCAGGGTGAGGCCGACCTGCCGGGCGGATTGATACCCGGCCTCAAGGTCGAGGTCGTCGCCGACGCGGCCGCTCATCAGCGTGCCGTCGCTCCGCACCGGGCCGTGGCCGGAGAGGTAGGCGAGGTTGCCGGTGAGGACGATCGGCTTGTACACGCCCATTGGCGCCGGGGCGGGCGGCAGTTCGAGGCCGAGTTCCTGGATTTTGGCGTCTGCGCTCATGCTGTTTGTGACGGTTCGGGGAGCGGCAGCTTCGGGGAAGCTCCGGGAACGGGCAAGTTTTTTTGGGGGGTCGGCCTTGAGACGGATGGGAACCGTGCGCCGGCGCTCAGCTCTTCGGGATGTCGGCGAGCTTGGTGAGCTGGTCGCGCAGCTTGGCGGCGGCCTCGTAATCCTCCCGCTCGATGGCTTTGTTGAGCTTGTGCTGGAGTTTTTCGCCCTGGGTCATCGGCTTTTTCTCGGCGGCCTCCTTCTCGACGTCCTTGAGCCATTCGCGCAGGGAGTGAACCTCCATGCTGCTGTCGACCAGTTCTTCGCGTCCCATCTCGGTGTAAAACTGGTTGAGTTCCTCGATCGCATCGGTGATTTCATCGATGGCGGCGTTGTAGTTGTTCTCGGCGATCAGCTCGGTGCCGATGGCGCGAATCTGCATCATGATCGTTTGCGGGCGGAACTGCTGGAAGCTCTGCCCGATCTCCTCCTCCACGGCGTAGTCCTGCACGAAGTCGAGCAACTCAAGGATGTGCTCGGTGTCGCGCTCAACGGCCTCGTAATCCTCCAGTTCGAAATTGCAGATGCTGCGGTGGTGATACTGGATGGCCTCCTGCTGGAGCTTCGCGCACTCGTCGGGGTTGATGCTGAAGTCGTCGTCCTCGCCGCCGTGTTTCTCGCGGTGCCTCTCGAGGCGGATCAGGAAATGGTCGAGCAGGGTGGGGTGCCCAAACGGCCGCTTGCCGTCGGGGCGGAACTGCGCGTTCATCTGCAGCAGCCCGAGGTCGATCCGCAGCTGCAGTTTATCCACGCCACCCTCGCCCTTGACCCTGCGCGCGTCCACGCGGCCAAGGCGGTAGTCCCAGTTTTCGAGGACTTTTGAGATGTCGTCGTCCATCCGGGGGGGATTTTGCCGAAAACCGGCTCCAAGTCAATGCCCGCTTACCGAGACCGCGAGCGAGCCGAGGTCGGTCGCAATGACCGCGCCGGGCTTGATGCCGTTTCTGGTGAACCAGCCCTGGTTGACCTCGAGCGCGTACTGGACGCGGGCCGAGCGCGACTCGACCGGCTGGGTGTCACCGGGTTGCAGATCGTGGATCTCGATCACGCGGCTGGCCGGGTCGATGTAGGCGATCGACAGCGGCACGGTGGTGTTCTTCATCCAGAAACCGGCCCGGTGCGGGTACGGGAAGACGAAGAGCATGCCTTCGGTCTCCGGCATCGAGGTGCGGTGCATCATGCCGGCCTGGCGCTCTGGGTTTTCGTCGGCGATCTCGGCGGTCAGCTCGGTTGCGCCGAGGTAGAGCTTGATCGTCTCGAGCCTTGGTTGCGCCAGCCCGGTGGAGGGCTGGACTGTTGGTTTGGGCGTGTCGGGGTCGGGAGGCATGGCGGGGTTCTCCTTATCGCAACCGCCGGCCAAAAGCAGGACGGCGAATCCCAGCGCTTGGGCGAGTCGTGGTGTGGGTGACGGCTTCATTCCTTGGGCGACACTTGCAGCCGGTAGTACGAGGAGGGGTTGTTGAGCTGATCAGCGGGGAGGAGATGTTCCATCCCGGCGGCGGCTTCGCCCTCGAGTTGCTGCGCTTGGCCAAGCGGCTGGTACGGGCCGGACGCCTCCCCGGCGGTAACGACCCGATAGACGGCGCCCGGGACGGCACGCCAATGGAGACGGATGCCGTCATCGGTTGCTTCGGCCTGCAGGGTGAAATAGGAGCTGCCGTCGTTCGGGTCGGTGCCGGCAAGCAGTTCGCCGGCGCTGCTCATGCCGTCGCCGTCGGGATCAAGCGCCAGCGCTGCCGCGCCGCCGTGCTGGAGGGGGTCGAGCCCCCGCGCCACCTCCCAGCCGTCCGGCAGGTGGTCGCCGTCGGTGTCGCGCTTGGCCGGGTTGGTGCCGAGTTCGCGTTCGCGCTCCGAGGTCAGCCCGTCGTTATCCGGGTCGGGGTCGATCGCCAGGCGCACCTTCAGCCCCTCGAGCCGGTAAAACACATTTTGCTCCAGCGTCAGGTTGTTGCCGAGGTGGGTTGTGTCGAGTTGGCGATATTGGTACTGCGACCGGGTGTCGATGCCGGCCGCGCCGACAACCGCGCCGATCGTGATTTCGTCGCCCGGCTGCAGGCCGCCCAGCGCGGTGTACGGGATGGCGACCTCGATGAACCCGGCGTCGGTCTCCTCCGGTTGGCTGAACTGTTGCGGCGACCGGTTGAACTGCTGGAACCGCGCCCCGTCCGCATCGCTGAACGTTTGGTCGAGTTGAAACACCCCTTGGCCAAGCGGGAAGGGGACGACCTGGGCGGTCTGGTTCGGCGGCTCTCCCTCGATCATCTGGACGGTGAAGCCGGGCCGGGCGAAGTGCCGCGACTGGGTGTCGGCCTGCTCGTCGCCGAGGATCGCCGCCACGCTTGGCTTGAAATTGGTGAAGGTTAGATTTTGAAGGAAGTCGAGCCCGTCGGCGCCCTCGCTTGACGGATCGACTTGCGCCCTGCCGTCGCCCAGGCCGTCGAGCGAGCTGACGCCTTGCTGCCTTGGCGACTCGATGAACAAAAAGATATTCTGGTTGGCGCGGATCATGGCTTGCTCGAAGCCGAGGTACAGGTGGGTGTGGTCGTTGTTGACCCGCGCCTGGCCAAGGTTCGCGCTTGAGCCGTTGATGGCGGGGATCGGCTCGCCGATGAGGTCAAACGCTTGGCCAAGCAGGTTGCCGTGCGTGTCGTTGGCCGGCTGCGTCTCGATGAGCGGCGTGTGCCATGACGCCGGCCACGAGTCGCGCTCCGGCATCTCGCGGTTCACGACGAACCAGTCGAACACCTTGCCGTCGGGGTCGAGCGCCTCGAGCCGGAGTTGCTCGCCGTCGATCGAGATGCGGGCAGCGTTGTTGCGCGCCCAATACTGGGACGAGCCGGGGAAGTAGCGGAAAAAGGAATACGGGCTGGCGCCGCCCGCGCCGCTGACGACCGAGATGCAACCGGCGACCGGGTTGTGTTTCTCGAACGCATGCGCATGGCCGGCCAGCATGAGGTCGACACCGTACTTGGCGACGATCGGGTAAATTGCGTTCCCGAAGTCGACCGTGTCCGGCACGCCATTGCCATCGTAGCTGCTCCAGCCATGCGCACTGGAGGAGGCCACCGGGAAATGCATCAGCAGGAACTTCCACGGTTTGGTCGTGGTCGCCAGGTCGTTCGTCAGCCAATGCAGCTGGTTCGTGTCCCTCGTGATGACGTGATGGGCGAACCACGGGTTGTTCAGCACCGACACGTGGGCGTCGCCGACGTCGAACGAGTAGAAATGTTCCGTGCCGGAAAAGGGATAATCCACGGTTGGATTTTTCAGGCCAAGCGCGGGGAGGTTGTTCGTCGGCAGGTGGAAAGCGTTGAGGTAAGCCGTGTCGCCGTCGTAGAGGTCGTGGTTGCCGATCGCCGTGAAATACGGGGTCGATTTCAAGTGCTCCTTGTAGACGCTGAAGTGGCGGAAATCCTCGTATTTTGGAGTGAAATCCGGGTAGACGACATCGCCGGCGATCATGACGGCGTCCGGCTGTTCCCGGCGGAGCAGCGTGGCGATCTTGTGTTGGATCAGGTTACCACGGCCAGTGTCGCCCATCAGCAGCAGCTTCACCGGGCCGCTTGGAGTGAACGTGCGGAATGCCGCCGGCCGGGAGTAACGCGGCGTGCCGTCGGCCACGCCGCCGACCCGGTAATGGTACTCGGTGCCCGGTTCGAGGCCGGTCAGTTGCAGCGCGTGGTCGGTGGTCAATGCATCACTCCCCACCCGTTGGCCAAGCGCCGGGGTGGGGCCGTACTCGATCACCGAGGTGGTCGGGTGAAGCGTCTGCCACGCGATCGTTGTCCCGGTGGAGGTGGTGGCGGAGATGACCGGCCCGCGCACGACGTTGGCCAGCAACTCGACGTGAAAGGCGAACCCATAACTGAGGAGCGTGGAGTTGTGGGCCTGCACGGTGAGAATGTTTTCCCCCGGCTCGAGCAGCAATTTGTACGGCGTGAGGTCGATCAGTTCCGGGTTGCCGCGCGAATGGATGGCGGCAGGGGTGTTGAACGGCACCGGTTGGTCCGATTCACCGGCCAAGCCGCGCCGGGCGATCTCGGTGCCGTTGAGATAGGCGACGAAGCCGTCGTCGTAGTCGACCCGCATCACCAGTGACTGAATCCAGTCGGTCTCCTCGAGCGAGAATCGTTTGCGCAGGAACAGTGACGGGTAGTTGCGGGGCATGCCCCAGAGCTGGGTCGGGGCGTCGTAGTTGCCAAACCCGATGCTGAAGCCGGAGCGGCCCTCTTTCCAGTGGGCGTCGTCGAAATCCAGCATCCGCCATGCGGTGGGCGGGTCGGAGGCCTCTTTCGTCCCTTCGAGGTATTTCCAGGTGGAATAATCGCTGACGAGGCTCTCGCCCCGGGCCGAGACGGCCATGAGAAGCAACCCGCACAATGTCAATCGCATTAACGGCACGGGGCGGAGTGTAGGAATCGCTTGGCCGGGGTCAATGTTGTCTTTTTGGCAAAATGCGGGAAAAAGTCGCCTTTCGCTTGGCCAAGCGCCAAAAACAGGGGGCACCTGCGCATGGCAAAAAACCGGGTAAAAGTGCTTTACAAGCCGGTTTTTGCTGCTACGTTGCCCCGCCTTTTCGAGGAGAGAAGAGAGGCAACGACACAGAGAGGAATGGAAGAGAAGGCCAATACAATCGAAGGATACCGCCTTCACGAGACGGACACCGGTTCCGCGGATGTCCAGGTAGCGCTGTTGACGCAGCGGATCAACCACCTGACCGAGCACCTGAAGGGCAACAAGAAGGATCACGCTTCACGGCGCGGCCTGCTCATGATGGTGGGGCGCCGTCGCCGACTGCTGGACTACGTTCACCGTCACGACGCCAACCGCTACCGCTCACTGACCCAGCGCCTCAAGCTGAGGCGTTAGCGCTCGCGAGGGCCACGTCCCCCCTTTTTCTTCAACGAAAGCAATTTTGGCAACGCCATGCCGGCGGACAATAGCTCCTCCCGGCGGATTGGAAATAGCGGCCCGATCCCCTGTTGCCCGAAACTGAGCCGCGTGAATCGTTGCGTTCGTTGGTTCTGAGCATTTCATTCAGCCCCCCGGCCGGTCGGGAGATTGAGTGAAGTTCTCCGTGCCGACGAGCGTGACATTACGGAAAGATAAACATGTCACACAAAGTAACCGCCAACGTTGGCGGCGCTGAGATTCATATTGAGTCCGGCAAAATAGCCAAACAAGCGGACGGTTCAGTCACCGTCCAACTCGGAGACACCATCGTCCTGGTCGCCGCCTGCGGCTCCTCCAAGCCCCGTCCGGGCCTGGACTTTTTCCCGCTCACGGTCGATTACCGCGAGAAGGCCGCCGCCGCAGGGCGTTTCCCCGGCGGCTTCTTCAAGCGCGAGGGCCGGCCTTCCGAAAAGGAAATCCTCACCTGCCGCGTCACGGATCGCCCGATTCGGCCGCTGTTCCCGAAGGGGTATTTCAATGAGGTGCAGATCCAGACGCTGCTGCTCAGCGCGGACGGGGAGAACGACTCGGACATCCTCTCGATCAACGGTGCCTCGGCGGCGTTGATGATCAGCGACCTGCCGTTCGCCGGGCCGATCGGCGCGGTGCGCGTCGGGCGGATTGGTGGCGAGTTCGCCGCCAACCCGACCCACTCCCAGATGGAGTCGAGCGACCTCGACCTCGTCTACGTCGGCAACGAGTCGAACATGGTCATGTTCGAGGGCTCGGCCGATGAAATCCCGGAGGCCGATTTCCTTGCGGCGCTCAAGTTCGGGCAGGAGTCGATCGCCCCGGTCATCGCGGCGCAAAAGGAACTGTGCGCGGCGGTCGGCAAGGCCAAGCGCGAGTTCACCCCGCGAGTGGTCGAGGAGGCTGTGCAGGCGGAGGCGGAGGAGATCATCTCAGGCCGCATCACCGACGCGCTGCTCATTCAGGCCAAGCTCGAGCGCGAAGCCGCCTGCAACGCCCTCAAGGACGAGATGGAGGAAAAACTCATCGACAAGTTCGGCGAGGATAACATCACCGGCTTCATCGTCGGCGAGGCGTTTTACGCGATCCAAAAGGCGGCTGTGCGCAAGCTGGTGCTCGACGAAGGCAAGCGGCTCGACGGCCGCGGCTTCGAGGAGTTGCGCCAACTCACCAGCGAGGCCGGCATGATCCCCCGCACACACGGCTCCGGCCTGTTCTCCCGGGGAGAGACGCAGGGCCTGTCACTGGTCACGCTCGGCACAACCGACGACACCCAGTCGTACGACGCCTACACCGGCGGCCCGAGCGAAAAGCGGTTCATGCTGCACTACAACTTCCCGCATTTCTCGGTCGGCGAAACCGGCCGCATCATGGGCCCGGGCCGGCGCGAGATTGGGCACGGAGCATTGGCCGAGCGCTCCATCGCGCCGGTCATCCCGAGCCTTGAGGATTTCCCGTACGCGGTGCGCATCACGGCGGAGATCATGGAGTCCAACGGCTCCACGTCGATGGCCGCCGTTTGCAGCGGCACGCTGGCGCTGCTCGACGCCGGTGTCCCGCTGAAGCGCTCCGTCGCTGGCATCAGCATCGGCCTCTGCACGCGCAGCAACGGCAGCGGCGAGATCGAGGCGTACAAGCTGCTCACCGACATCATCGGCTGGGAGGACGCCTTCTGCGACATGGACTGCAAGATCGCCGGCACCGACAATGGCATCACCGGATTCCAGCTTGACCTCAAGCTGCAGGGCGTCCCGCAATCCATCATGGAGGAGGCCATCGCCATGGCCAAGAAGTCCCGCACCGCGATTCTCGCCAACATGAACGGCTGCCTGGCCAAGGAGCGCGAGGAGATGAGCCCGTTTGCGCCGCGGATCGTCACCATCCCGATCGACCCGTCGAAGATCGGCGAATTGATCGGCCCGGGCGGCAAGAACATCAAGCGCATCGTCGAGGAATCCGGTTGCGAGATCAACATCGAGGACGACGGCCGCGTGCTGATTTATTCCATGTCCGCCGAGGGACTGGAAGTGGCCAAGGAGTGCATCGAGGGCATCACCGCCGAGGTCGAGGTCGGCAAGCTCTACCGGGGCAAGGTCGTTTCGATCAAGGATTTCGGCTGCTTCGTCGAGGTGCTGCCCGGCAAGGACGGCCTCGTGCACATCAGCGAGCTGGCCAACTTCCGCGTCAAGAAGACCGAGGACATTGTCAAGGACGGCGATGAAATCTGGGTCAAGTGCATCGGCGTCGACGACAAGGGCCGCATCAAGCTGTCGCGCAAAGCCGCGATGGAGGAGCGCAAGGCCGAGTTCAGCGACGATGAAGAGGGCGACAGCCCTGACTCGGGCGACGACTCCGAGGAATAAGCCGACAGGCGGTTAAACGCATTTCAGGCGGGCCAAGCGGCCCGCCTTTTTTGTGCGCTTGGCCAAGCGCCGGGCGGCCAAAAGGAAACCTTGTCGCCCGCTTGGCCAACGGCTACGCTCCGCCCCGTTCCGCTTGGCTGCCTGCAATCAGCGTCTGGCCAAGCGGCAAAAAAAACCAACCCAACAATCCAAATGAAGCCGTCCATCCGTCTGCAACTCTCGGTCATGATGTTCCTTCAGTTCTTCGTCTGGGGGGCATGGTACGTCACCGCGCCAAACTACCTCGGCACGATTGGCTTTGGGGCCGGGGACTTTGGCTGGACCTATTCGGTCGGGCCGATCGCCGGCATGATCACGCCGTTCTTCGTCGGCATGGTGGCCGATCGTTTCTTCTCGGCGCAACGGGTGCTCGGCGTGCTGCACCTGCTGGGCGCAGGCCTGATGTGGTTGGCCATACAGAAGATGAACTCCGGCGGCACGCCCACCGAGATCAACTGGATTTTCTTCGGCTACATGCTCACCTATTTCCCGACGCTGGCGCTCACCAACACCATCGCCATGAAAAACATGAGCGATCCGCAAAGGGAGTTTCCCGGCATCCGCGTGCTGGGCACCATCGGCTGGATCGCGGCGGGGCTGGCCCTCACGTGGCTGGGGTACGAGACAAACATCAGCATGTTCGAGCTCACCGCCGTCTCGGCCCTGGTGCTCGGACTGCTCAGTTTCCTGTTGCCGGACACACCGCCCAGCCAGGAGGGCAAAGTCACCGCCCGCCAGATCATGGGGCTGGATGCCTTGGTGCTGTTCAAAAACCGTTCCTATCTGTTCTTCATCATCGCCTCCGCGCTGATCTGCATCCCACTCTCGTTTTACTACATGATCGCCAGCCGCATCGTCGAGATGAGCGGCCTGCCGATTGGCCAGACAATGAGCTACGGCCAGATGTCCGAGATCTTTTTCATGATCGTGATGCCATTCTTCTTCGCGCGGCTCGGGGTCAAGTGGATGCTGGCGGTGGGTATGCTGGCGTGGGTGGCGCGTTACGGGTTGTTCGCCATCGGGGCGCCGGATGAAATCCGGTGGATGATCATCGCCGGCATTGTGCTGCACGGCATTTGTTACGATTTCTTTTTTGTGACCGGGCAGATTTACACCGACCAAGCGGCACCCAAGCCAATCCGAGCCCAGGCGCAGGGGCTGCTCGTTTTCTTCACGCTCGGCTTGGGAATGTTCATCGGGGCGCAGGTGGCCGGCTCCATCGAGGGACAGCACACCCCGAAATCAGAGGAACTTAAGACCATGGCCGCGGATCAGGCCCAGTTGGCTAGGTTGACTTCCGCGTTCGGGGAGGAGGAAGCCGAGCTGATCGTGGCCAACTGGAGCAAACTGGCTGAAATCAAGGGCGCGCAGGAGGCCTTGGCCGAGGCAACTGAAACGTTGCAAATAGCCGACGAGGGCGCCAAGACGGACGCCGAGGCTGCTGTCGCCAAAGCCAAGCAGGCGTTGGAGGCGGCGGACGACATGCCTGGGCTCACGGCGGAATTGAACGCGATCAACGGCGAAATTGCCGTACTCGAGGCGCTCGACGACCAAGCCCTCGCCATGGTGGCGCTGAGCCAGTCGAACGGGGACTTCGCCCAACTATCCGGCAAGGTGGCGGAGTTGAACGAGGCCAGATCCGCCAAGCTGGCCGAATGGCAGGCCAAGCAGGCCCCGGTGCAGAAGCAGGTCGGTTCCCGTCGCATCAGCGACCTGAGATCCCTTGGCTGGATGTCGATCTGGGGGAAGCCGGCCCTCTTCGCGGCCGTGATCATGGTGCTTTTTGTCCTGTTGTTCCGTGATAACGGCAACGCAAAAAATCAGAATAATGACTAACCAAACCAATCGACGGGAGTTTTTGAAGGACGCCTCTTTGGCGGTGGGCGCGGTGGCTGCGGCGGCATTGACCGGTTGCCGGACCGTGACCTGCTGCAGTGGCCATCTGTATGACATCTCGCTGGCACAATGGTCGCTGCACAAGACGCTGTTCGCGAAGAAACTGGATCCGCTCGACTTCGCCAAGGCCACTCGCGAGGAGTTCGGCCTCGACGCGGTCGAGTACGTCAACCAATTCTTCAAGGACAAGGCCAACGACGAGGCTTACCTTGGCCAATTGAAATCGCGCGCAGCCGATCACGGGGTGAAGAGCCTGTTGATCATGGTCGACGGCGAGGGTTCGCTTGGCCACGCCGATACGGCCGAGCGCAACAAGGCGGTGCAGAACCATCACAAGTGGGCCAATGCGGCCCAGTTCCTTGGTTGCCACTCCATCCGCGTGAACGCCGCGACAACCGGCAATGGCAGCTACGAAGAGAAACAGAAACTGGCCGCCGACGGCTTGCGCAGTCTCTCCGAGTACGGGGCAAAGCACGGGCTCAACATCATCGTCGAGAACCACGGCGGCTTGTCCTCCAACGGCGCTTGGCTGGCTGGTGTGATGAAAATCGTCGATCTGCCCAACTGCGGCACGCTGCCGGATTTTGGAAACTTCCACATCGGCGGTGGCAAACAGTACGACCGTTATCTGGGCGTGACCGAGTTGATGCCGTTTGCCAAGGCGGTCAGTGCGAAGTCACACGACTTCGACGCAGAGGGCAACGAGACGCACACCGATTACCGCCGGATGATGCGGATCGTTCTCGCTGCCGGTTATCGCGGCTATGTCGGGATCGAGTACGAGGGCGGCAAACTCAGCGAAGCCGACGGCATCCTTGCCACCAAGAAATTGCTGGAGACTGTTCGCGACGAACTGTCGTAACTGACCTCCGCTTGGCCAAGCGGTTATTTCTCTATGACGAGGTTGTCGCGGAGTTTGCCGTCGGCGTCGTAGGAGCGGTACACGAGACGGTTGCCGCTGATCTGGATGTCGAGCACCTGGAAGGTGGAGACGTTGGTCAGTCCAAACTCGGTGTAGTCGCGCTGGCCCTGCTCGTAATATTTTGTGCCGGAGACGGAGACAATGTACACGGTGCCTTCGGCGGGGCTGGTGGCCTTTTTTTCATCCTTGATCGGGTAGGTGCGGAGGTAGGCGTGATCGTGGCCCTGCAGGGCCATGTCGAGGTGGTACTTGTCGAACAGCGGCGTCCAGTGGTCGCGGATGCCGGGGTTGTCCCGCTCCGGCTTGGAGGAGTAGGCGGGATGGTGGTAGACGGCGAATTTCCACGTCGCCGTGCTGTTCTTCAGCGCGTTCTCGAGCCAGGCGGACTGGCTTTCCGGCGTGATATTGGTGTCGAGCACGAAGAATTCAGCGTTGCTGTACTTGAAGGTGTACGCCCGCTCCGGCTCGACGCCTTCTGGACCGTTTTTCGGGAGGTCGAACATTTGCAGGTACATGCCGGGGTGACCCCCCTGGTTTTCGTGGTTGCCGATGGCCGGCACGATGGGGCGGCGGTCGTAGATACCGCGGGCATTATGGAAAAAGCTGTCCCAGTCGTCGCGCTCGGTGCCGCGATCGACCCGGCCCCCGGCCAGGATGGCAGACCCCGCATCGCGGCGCCGGCGCG
>JACNJE010000125.1 GCA_014382705.1 Verrucomicrobiota bacterium
GCTAACCACAGTCTAGCGCCTCCCCTTCGGTGTCCTTTCTTAATGAGTCAACAGGACGGGGTTTTGCGCCGCGCTTGGCTACTGGCCGGGTTCGCGTGAAATGTCCGCGCCGAGTGCCCGCAGCTTGCCGTCAATGTTCTCGTAGCCGCGGTCGATGTGGTAGACGCGGTTCACCCTTGTGGTGCCCTTGGCCGCCATTCCGGCCAGAATCAGCGCCGCGGAGGCGCGCAGATCGCTCGCCATGACGTCGGCGCCGCTGAGAGGGTGGCCACCCTTGACGATGGCGCTTGGCCCCTCGATCGAGATGTCGGCTCCCATCCGTGCCAATTCGTTCACATGCATGAAGCGCGATTCAAAAATCCGCTCGGTGATGATGCTGATTCCGGGCGACTTGAGCATGAGCACCATCATCTGCGCCTGTACATCAGTCGGGAAACCGGCGTGCGGCATGGTGGTGATGTCCACCGAGCGGAGTTGTTTCGCGGGGCGAACGCGGAGGGTGGTGCGGCCGGTGTCGAACCGCACGCCGGCTTCGCCCATTTTGTCCAGCACCGCGCTAAGGTGGGCGGGGTTGCAGTTCCGAAGCGTCACGCCGCCGCCCGTCACCGCGCCGGCAAGGGCGTAAGTGGCGGTCTCGATCCGGTCGGGGATCACCCGGTGATCCGCCCCACGCAACCGGCGCACGCCGTGGATGGTGACGGTCGGGCTGCCCGCGCCGGAGATTTTCGCGCCCATCGCGTTGAGAAACGCAGCCAGGTCAGCGATCTCCGGCTCGCAGGCGGCGCTGTGGATGACCGTGGTTCCCTTGGCCAGCGCGGCCGCCATCATCACGTTGGCGGTGCCGAGAACGGTCGGGCCGCAGCGGCCGCCGAGGAAGGTCTCCCCGCCGGTCAGCGTGGCGGCCTTGGCGTGGACGTAGCCAGCCTCGACCCGGATCGTTGCGCCGAGGTCGCGCATGCCCTTGAGATGCAGGTCGATCGGCCGGGCACCGATGACGCAGCCGCCCGGCATCGAGACCTTGGCCTTGTTGAGCCGGCTCATGAGCGGCCCGAGGATGCAGATCGAGCCGCGCATTTTGCGGATGAGATCGTAGTCCCCGTAGCCCTCGATTTTTTTTGCGCGGACACGGAGGGTTCCCCGGTTCATTTGCACCTCCGCGCCGAGGGATTCCAATATCTGCGCCATGAACCGGACGTCACTCAGGTTGGGGAGATTGCGCAAAACGCACTCCTCTTTTGTCAACAGCGTCGCCGCCATGAGCGGCAGCGCGGCGTTCTTCGCGCCGCTGATCCTGACCTCGCCCTTGAGCGGGGTGCCTCCCTTGATGACCAGGCAATCCATAACCGTTTGTCGCGCGGAGTGTTGCGCTATTGGCCAGCGGAGGCAACCACGATTCGCGGGCGGCCCGTCAGGTCGTTGGCGACCTCCAAGCCGGGCCAACCGGCCTGCCGGAACAAGCCGGTGACGGACGGCTCCTGTCCGTCGCCAAACTCCGCCATCAACCTGCCGCCGCGCCTGAGCCGGTAACGGCCCCCGTCGGCGAGCATTCGATAAAACCGCAGTCCATCCGCTCCCCCGTCCAGGGCCAGCCGCGGGTCGTGATCCCGGACTTCAGGCTGGAGGGTGTCGATCTCCGCAGTTGGGATGTACGGCGGGTTTGAGAGGATCAAATCCACCTGCTCGCCGTTGGGCAAGGCGGCCAGCCCGTAGGCGTGCCGGAACTCCAGTTGGCCAAGCGCACCCAGCGACTCCGCATTCCGCTTGGCCAAGCGCAGCGCCGCCTCGGACAGATCCGAGGCGATGACAGTCGCGCCGGGACAGCGCTTGGCCAGCGCGACGGCCATGCAGCCGCTTCCCGTGCCCAAGTCGCACACGGACGGGTGGGGGAGAGGTTCTAAAAACTGGAGAGCCATCTCAACCAAGATTTCTGTCTCCGGGCGGGGAATCAACACTTCAGCGGAAACCTGAAAATCGTAACCGAGAAAATTAGCGGTCCCGAGAATGTGCTGCAACGGCTCGCGGCGAACGCGCCGTTCAACCCATCCGGCCAGGCGATCCCGGTCTTTCGGAGCCAATGCGGTCTCGGCGCGGAGTGGGATCTCGGAGCGGCTGCAGGACAGCAGGTCGGCGATGAGCCATTCGGCGTCGGCTTGTGGCGACTCGACGCCGGCTTGGCCAAGGCAGAGCACCGCGTCACGAAGCGCCTCGCCCGCTGTCATTGGCGGATCAGCCCGTCGGCCACTCCCAGCCATTTGTAGCTGGTCAACTCCTCCAGACCCATCGGGCCGCGTGCGCCGATCTTGTCGGTGCTGATGCCGATCTCCGCGCCCATGCCAAACTCCCCGCCGTCGGTGAACCGGGTCGAGGCGTTCCAGAAAATCGTCGATGAATCGACCTCGACCTGAAAGCGCTTTGCGGACGACTTGTCGCCGGTGACGATCGTCTCCGTGTGGCCCGAGCCGTGCGTGTTGATGTGTTCGATCGCCCCGCCGACGCCATCGACGACTTTCACCGACAACACGAGATCAAGATATTCCTCGCCCCAATCCGCCTCGGTGGCGGGCGTGACCTCGATCCCGCTGCCATTCAACAGGTTCCGGGTCGGTTCGTCGCCTCGCAGCTCGACACCGGCCCCGGCCAGGCGCTTGGCCAGGCGCGGCAACGCCTCGGCGGCGATGGCCCGGTCGACCAGCAGCGTCTCGGCGGCGTTGCAAACCCCGGGGCGATGCGCTTTTGAGTTGAGCGCGATCTCCTCCGCCATCGACAGTTTGGCCGCACCGTCGATGTAGACATGGCAGACGCCCTTGTAATGCTTGATGACCGGCACCTGCGCGCACTCCGCCACGGCGCGAATCAGGCTCTCGCCCCCCCGCGGAATGCACAGGTCAACCTCGCCAGTCAGCGAGAGCAACTCGGGGATGGCGGCCCGGTCGGCTGTCGGGACTACCTGAATGGCGTCCGGCGGGAACGCGGGCAGCGCCTCGGCGGCGGCCTCGACCATGATCTTCGCGATGGCCTGGTTTGAGTGAAGCGCCTCCTTGCCGCCGCGCAGGATGGTTGCGTTGCCAGACTTGAAGCAGAGGCTCGCGGCATCGGCGGTGACGTTTGGGCGAGACTCGTAAATGATGACGATCACCCCGATCGGCGCGGCAACCTTGGAGAGCTTCAACCCGTTGGGCCGCGTGCGCTCCTCGATCACCCGGCCAACCGGGTCGGGCAGGGCCGCCACCTCACGCAAGCCGGTGGCCATGCCGGCGATGCGTGCCTCGTCCAGCAACAGGCGGTCGAGCATCGGCTTGGCCAAGCCGGTTTCGGTGCCGGCGGCCATGTCTATCATGTTTTTCTCCTGGATGAACGGCGCGTTGGCCTCGATGGCTCCGGCCATGGCGGCGAGACATTCGTTCTTCTCCGCACCGGACAGGCTGGCCAAGCGGCGGGAGGCCAGCCGGGCGCGCTTGGCCAAGGCGGTCATTTCTTCCGTCAAACTCATGCGTCGGCCATGCTACCGGCTGGCCAAGCCGGTGTGAATCCCATTTCCATGGGCGACCGGTGCATTTTGCTTTGGACGCGGTGGGGCATCGATTATAACTGCGCATCCGCTTGGCCGGTGACCGCGATGGATGACCTGTTAAAACTCGAGCGCAACGTCCGGTCGATCTATGCTAGGAAACTGTCGTTGCTGGCGAGCCGCTACCGCTTCAACCTCCCGGTCAGCGACAAGGATGTGCCGGGATCGCCGAAGGTGCTGTTTCTCGGGAACCATTCCTCCGGCAAGTCGTCGTTCATCAACTACATCGCCGGGGCCGACATTCAGGAATCCGGCATGGCCCCGACCGACGACGGCTTCACCCTCGTCACCCACGGGGAGACGGGGGAAATGCTCGACGGCCAGACGCTGGTGTCGCACCCCGAACTGGACTACCAGGGACTGGCCAGCCTCGGCCCGGAGTTTCTCTCCAAGCTGCGATTCAAGACGCATCCGTCGGAGAACCTCCGGCAACTGACGCTGATCGACAGCCCGGGCATGATCGACTCGGCGAGCAGCCACCAGCTTCGCAGCTACGATTTCCGCGAGAGCATCCGCCGCTTCGCCGAGAGCGCCGACCTGATCCTGTTCTTTTTCGATCCCGACAAGCCGGGCACCACCGGTGAGGCGATCTCCATTTTTACCAGCGAACTGGTCGGGCTCGACCACAAGTTGCTGCTCGTCCTCAACAAGGTCGACCTGTTTGACAACATCCGCGATTTCGCCCGCACCTACGGCACACTTTGCTGGAACCTCTCCAAGACCATCCCCACCAAGGACACGCCGCGCATTTACACAACCTATCTCCCCGGTTTCGCCACCCGGCCACTCGAGGAGAATGCCAAGCCGATCCCGCTGGAGGACTTCGACATCTCCCGCGACGAGGTGGTCTCAGAAATTATGCGCGCCCCCGCCCGCCGGGCCGACAACCTCGTCAGCGGGCTGCTCTCCCACGCGCACCGGCTGTCGGTGCACGTGAAGGTCTGCCTTGAGGCGGTCTCGGCCTACCGAAAACTGGTGAGCCGGCTTTGGCTGGGGTTCAGCGGCATTCTCCTTTTGGGGGCCGGAGCGGGCTGGCTGACACGGGATGGGTGGTTCAAGCCGAAATGGAAGACGGCGCTGAACGAACGGAACTGGGGGGACCTGTCCGAACCCGGGATCGCCCTTGGCATTGGGATCGTTCTCGCTGCAACGTTTTGGTGGATTCTTTCGCTTGGCCTGCGAAACCTCCGTCGCTCCATCGAGACAGAGGAGGGGATCGACGTGTTTTTCAAGCGAGCCTACCGGGATGAATTGTCACTTAAAAAGAGAGCCGATTTGTATGCGACTTGGAAGAGCATCAAGCCTGGAATTCTGGAGATCATGCGCGTCCACGGCCTGCGCAGTCTTTCAGCATCCGCCTCCTCGAAGAAACTCCTGAAAAAACTCGAGGCAGCAATCGATGAAGAGATTCCTTCACTTCGCCGCAGAAAGAGTACGGACAACGAACCCAATCCGGACGCGCAACCAGAGGAACCACCCGGGCCAATCAATACCGAATAGTTATCAACAGGAAAAACTAACAATTAACCCAGTTATTTTCAACGTTTTCACACATTATTAACAAATCATGCACACCAAAACCGGGAACTCTGTAACGTTACAGTTTTAGGTCAACATGCTTTTGAGCAAAAAAACTCACCGTGTTGACGATTTTTTATTGACACTACTTTTTGCCTCGGCATTCTTTTCAGAAATTTGGTTGAGGTTTTATCCTCAGTTCCTCCCGGCCCAGTGACGACTCCGCCGATTCGTCGCTGGGTCTTTTTTTCAGCGAACCGACTTAACCTTGCGTTCTTGGGGGCACGGTTTTAATTGTCGCCCCGGCCATGAAACATTGTCTGCACGTCATCCTGTTCATTTGCTTGGCTGAGGCCACTCTCAGTTGTGCGGAGGAACCGCTTTTCAAGCGGGAAAGCCAAGTCATCTACGGCCGCAAACACGGGTTGGCCATGACGCTCGACGTGTTCCAGCCGTTGGCCAAGCACAACGGACGGGGGATCGTGTTTGCCATCAGCGGCGGCTGGTTCAGCGCCCACAGAAACATTGACGGCTTTGCAAAGCGTGGCAATTGGAGCGAACTTATCAAGCGCGGGTACACCCTCTTTGCCGTGGTACACGGCAGCCAACCGAAATTCACGATCCCTGAGATCCGGGAGGACATGCACCGGGCAGTGCGCTTCATCCGTCACAACGCAAAAAGTTACGGGATCGACCCGAAGCAGATCGGGATGATCGGCGGTTCTGCCGGGGGACACCTGTCGTTGATGCAGGGCACCGCCGGGCGTGATGGCGAGTCGAACGCCAACGATCCGATTGAGCGACAGTCGAGCCGGGTGCAGGCTGTTGTCGCCTATTTCCCACCCACGGATTTTTTGAACTACGGACGTGAAGGCGAACACTTCGACCATTACATCCGCAGACTGCTCGACGGCAAGAACCCGTACTTGGCGGCATTGGATTTTCACAGCCATGACCGTGACCAAAACTGGTATGAGCGCATCACCGACGTGGCCAAGGTGCGGGAGCAACTCCGCGAGGCCGCACCCGTCACCCACGTCTCTGAGGGGGATGCGCCGTCGCTGATCATCCACGGGGACGCCGACACACTGGTGCCGATTCAACAGGCGCACCGCATCATGGCTCGGTTCAAGTCGGCGGGCGTCGAGGCGGAACTGCTCGTCATGCCGGGAAAGGATCACGGCTGGGAGGCGGAACCGGCCGAGTTGAAGATGATCGGTGATTGGTTTGACAGGCATTTGCTTAAGAAGGGGTAACGAATGGATGCCATCGGATTGAGCGTCGCAATGATGCGGGCATCGGCTCTCTGCCTGGCATTGGCATCGCTTGGCCAAGCGGACGACTGGCCGCAGTGGCTTGGCCCGAACCGTGATGCCGATTGGCGCGAGGAGGGCATTCTCGACCGCTTCCCGGAGGGTGGTCCCAAGCTGCGCTGGCAGGCCAAGCTGGGCGGGGGGTATTCCGGCCCGGCGGTGGCGAACGGGAGGGTGTTTGTCATGGATCGCTTGGTCGCTGGGACGGATCCCGCCAAGGCCAAGCTGCTCCACGACGGGGCACCGCCCCGGAACATCAATTTCGTCCGCAAACTGTTGCCCGGCAGGGAGCGTTTGGTTTGCCTGAACGAGGCCGACGGCAAGCTGCTTTGGGCGCACGACTGGGACAGCCCTTACACGACCGTGGCCGCCTACGCGATCGGTCCCCGCGCCACTCCCACCGTGGACGGTGACCGCCTGTATGCGCTGGGGGCGGAGGGCAACCTGTTCTGTCTTTCCACGGCCGACGGCTCGGTGATTTGGCAGCGGGATTTCAAGCAGGATTACAACCTCACAATCCCGGAGTGGGGCACGGCGGCCCACCCGCTCGTTCACGGGAACCGCTTGATCTGCATCGTCGGGGGCGAGGGGAGCGTTTGCGTGGCCTTCGACAAGTTGACCGGCCGGGAGTTGTGGCGTGCGTTGAGTGCGGCACAGCCGGGATACTGTCCGCCCATCATCCGCCGCATTGCCGGGCGGGAGCAACTGCTGGTGTGGCACGGCGATGCGCTGGAGTCGCTCAACCCCATAGACGGTGCTGTTTATTGGTCGGTGCCGATCAAGCCAACCTACGCCATGTCGATCGGCCAGCCGGTGGTGGAGGGCAACCGGGTCTACGTGATGGCCTTCAACCGCGTCTCCGCCTGCGTGGAGGTGGGCGATGACGGCAAAACGGCCAGCCTGCTGTGGAAGGGCACCACTCGTCGCGGCATTGCCGGGGTTCACAATACCGCCTTCATCCAGGACGGCCTGATTTATGCCTGTGGGCCAAACGGCAAATACGCCTGCGCCCGCTTGGCCACCGGCGAAACCGTGTGGTCGACTTTTGCCCCGGCGGAGGGCAGTCGCCCGGCCAGTTGGGCCAACGTGTTCACGATCCGGAACGGCAGCCGGTTCTTTCTGGCCAACGACTACGGAGAGTTGATCATCGCCAACCTGAACGCCGGCGGGTATTCGGAACTCAGCCGGGCCAAGCTGATCGAGCCGACACACCGGGTCGCGGGGCGGATGCTGGTCTGGTCCCATCCTGCCTTTGCCAACCGCAGTGTTTATCTCCGCAACGACCGGGAAATCGTCTGCTACAGTCTGGCCAAGCCGGCGCAGTGACCGGGGCGCTTGGCCAAGCGCAACTATTTTGCCGGTACGGGGTTTACTCGCTGGTTGACAAACGGCGCTGTTTTGTTACCAAGTGCCCGGCTTAAACAGGTGAACACATTGAACAAAATGAGAATCAAGCCAAAGCGGGCCGGCGGCTTCACGCTGGTGGAAATCATGATCGTGGTGGCCATCATCGGCCTGCTGATCGCCGTGGCCGTGCCCAACTTCAGCAAGATGCGCAGGGACGCCCAGAAGACGGCATGCCATGCGCAGTTACAGTCGATCGATGGTTTCAAGGAAATGTGGGCGACTCAGGAAAAACGGGCGGACAGCGACACGCCCAGTGAGTCTCAATTGGGCGCGTTTTTTAAAGGTGAAATAATGCCGTCCTGCCCCGGGGGGGGGAGTTACACCATAGGGGCTGTCACAGCAGCAGCGACCTGCTCAGTTCATCAAAAAGCAGTGGAATAACCAGCGTTTAACTTTTGTTAAGGCGACCCATACGGTCGCCTTTTTTCTTTTGCGGGTTGCATCTAAAGATGAAACTGAAAGTCTACGCCTACAACAACTGCGACACCTGCCGAAAGGCAAAAAGATATTTGGATGATGTGGGGGTTAAATATGAACTGATCCCCATCCGGGAACAGCCTCCGAGCAAGTCGGAACTCAAGACGATGTTATCTTGTTGCGAAGGCAACATCCGCAAACTTTTCAACACCTCCGGCGGCGACTACAAGGCCATGAATATGAAGGAAAAACTCCCCGACATGAGCGATGCGGAAGCCATCGATCTCCTCTCAAAAAACGGAAACCTCATCAAGCGCCCATTGTTAATATCATCTAAAATTCAGTTAGTTGGATTTCAAGCTTCAGAATGGAGCAAAATCAGTGAACAAGGGGTGTTCTGAATGATGCCTAGTCCTTTAAAATCAATTGTTCGCATTCTCTAAGCAGCAGGCCAACGAGTAGGACATTGTGAAAGCTGCTAACTTTATCCAGTCGTGGAGGCTTTCATAATGTAATTTAGCTTTGTTGAAGCAAGAAACACTCTGGCTTTTATCTTTCATTTTTCCATAGGTAAGTGAGAGCACTGTATTATTCATGGCTAAGAGTTCGATGTTGTTTTCGGGTATCTTAGACAAGGATTTTTGGCACCAGTACTCTGCTTTTTCTAGGTTTCCAATTCTGTATTCAGCGAGACCGGCTGTGAAAGTCCCCCAAATGTATACCCAGTTTTTTTCCGTAGTGGACTCTATTGATTCTATCGCATAGGCATGGGATTCTCTGGTTAGCTTGGTGTCTGTTTGTAAGATTAAACATCCCTTTACCACAACTTCATGCCTTTGACCGGCGAATTTTTTCAGTGATCGTTTACTGTATTCAGTAAACATTTCAAGATTTCCAGTTTCTGCAAGCACTGCTGCACCAAGCATCCATTGCACCCCTCTCCCGAAACTATTATTGTCTTCGTTGAGATCGAGTGTTGAGAATTTGATAACATCTTCAATTGCTTGTTCGCTATCGCCTAGCTTCAGGTTAACTCTGCCTCTAAATAAGTATGCCAACGGATTGTCCGGCCTTAATCTAATCAATGCATTCTGTGCTACAAGAGCAGATTTCAAATCACCGTTTCGTTCATAGTTGTCTGCTTTTTTTGCATTGAGTCAGCTAACTCTCCTAAGTCTTCACCCTCTTTCAGTAGAATGCCTTCAGCATTAAGCACATCGTGTTCTGTTAATTCTTGCTGGTTGTCGAGAACCAGCGAAAGAATTGCCTTGTCCTCACTACTTCTAGCTTGCTGCCAAGCGTATGCTGCAAATAATGCCGATGCAATGGAGACTATTGCGACTACTAGTAACATCGCTGCCCGTTTCTTTTGGTTGGCGGCGTTCTCTTTCTCGGCCTTGGCCAAGCGCTTGGCCTGCTCCAGTTCGCGCACTCGGGCGGCTTCATTTTCCCGCTCTTTTTTCAGTTTAATCTCGTGGCTTTTCTCGAGGAACCGGATCGCTTGGGCATAGTCGCCGTGGTAGCGCGTGCCCCACGCCTCGGTGGGGGTCTCGGTTTCCCGCCACGACAGGGCGATCTGCAGGTCAGGATCGTGGTACAGGCCGGCCTTCCCGTCGTCGTGCAACTGGGCAGTCTCGGCCAAGCGGCGGTAGATGCGGGCGGATTGGGCCTCATCGTCGACCCAGCGGCCGAGGTTCTCCCAGACTCGCATGAGGCTTTCGTGCGAGATGTCGATGACCGTGTCTTCGCTGAGTTCGACCTCGACCGGAGGCATCAGGAACGTGCAGCCCGGTTTGCGGAAGCGATCGATGATTTTTGTTACATCGTTTTTTTCGGCGGCGACAATCACGCAAAGCTCCTTGATGGAGGTGGGGCGGCGGATGCCTCGGTTATCGGGGCCTTTTTCGGTCAACGCCTGGAACAAACGCCTGGTCAGATCCTTTTCCTCCTCCGAACCCGCCTCGGCCAGGACCTCGTCGGCATGCCGGGAAAGGGCCTGGGCCATTCCGCCGGTCGCCTCGTAATGCCGCAGGTCAAGGGCTTCCCCCTCTGCATGATCGGCCAACCAATGATCCCACGTGCGCATCAGCGCATGTTGCAGGATGGGCAGTTGATCCGGGTCTTCCCCGAGGTCGTTGAGGAGGCGCTGAACCAGGCGCGGTGCGATCTCGCCGCCACCAACCCGCACGGGCCCCTCGATGGCGGTTTTCTTGTTTTCGCGATTGAGGCGCGGGACGAGGTATTCGCCCTTGTTGACTGCCTCGGCCAGTTCCTCAAATTGCGAGCAGTCGCCAAAGAAATCAGAGCGCATGGTGAGCACGACGTAGACGGACAACTCCTGCTGGCGGGCGGCCTCAACCAGAATCTTGACGAATGAGGCGGCCTCGTCCCGTGAGCTGCGTTCGGATTGGCTGGAGTTGAAGCGGAACAGTTCCTCAAACTGATCGACGACAATGAGGAGATTTTCGTTTTGCTTGAGGCCCAGTTGCCGGGTGGCCTCGATGAGCCCAAGTCCGCTGCGGATCAGGGTGGCCTCGATGTCGATTTCGGTGAGATCCTCGCAACCGGGATTGTCGAGCAGGGCGGTTTCATGCAGCGCAGCAGCCAGATTGGATACAGGCCGCCCGCCGGGTCGCATGAGGGCAATGTGCCAGTTTGATCCCGCGCGAGTCATCACGCCGCCGCACAGGGCGGGCAGCAGCCCGGCACGGACAAGCGAGGACTTGCCGCTGCCAGAGGTGCCCAGCACGGCGATGAAACGCTGCTCGCGAAGCAGCGCGATCAATTCCCTGCGCTGGTTTTCCCGGCCAAAAAACAGGTACTCTTCGTCCATGTCGAACGGACGAAGGCCGGGAAACGGATTGAATTGCGGATCACCCGGGGTCATGCCGAGGCTCCTTTCGGTTGTTTCATTTTTGCGAGAAACGGCTTCAACTCGTCCGGATTGATTGACTCGCCACCCTGAATGACCTCTGCCGTTCGAGTTCGGAACCTCGTTTTTCGACGGTTTTCCGGCGGGCCGACGTAAACCGCCTTCGCGGTGAGAGGCTTGACGCGCCCATAACCGGGAGCCTTGAGTAAATCCATCAATTTCATATCCACCCATTGGCCGCTGGTGTTTCCGAAGTAAATCAGGACACCGTCACAGAAGCGCAGATTGTCCTGATGCGCCTGGACAAAAGCATCCTCGTCTCCATCGAACTGTGGGGTTTTCACCTCGTAGCCCTGATCGAAAAGATAGTCCTCCAGCGGTTCGATCTCCTCTTCGTCCTGCTGGTCGCAAATGAGGTAGATGCGGGTTTCGCCATCCTCCTGCACTTGGCCAAGCGCAGGCGACTTGGTTCCGGCCTGTTGCTCGTCGGGCTTGAGCCGCTTGAGAGCCAGGTTTTTGACCTCCTCAATTTGGCCTGTGAGCAACTCGGTCGTAGCCATGCCTTCACTGCTGTTCTGGATCGAGCGGATGAATTCCGAGTGACGCTCGCTGTCCGATTGGTTGTCGGACGGAAGCCAGACCAAGCGCTGCAGGCCTTGCTCCTCACTTAGCCGTGAAGACAGCCGGGACTGCATCTCGATCATCGATGTTTCTCCACCTTCAGGGACAACTCCATAGCGACCCCCGATGAGGTGAATCGCCAGGTGCGCCTTGGCCAGTGAATCGGTGATTAACTGCCCGGCCGCGCCGGCCTCGAGGGGGAGGGGGCGGTCAGGCAGCACCGTGTGGCCGCGCTCGAGGAGTTCCCGGCGGATGCGATCCCGCTCCGGCTTGAGTTCGGAGGTCACTTCCGCCAAGTAGACCACCCGGCCCGTGCGACCGGCCGTGGCCTGTTCCGGCAACGCACCTCCGCGCATCTGCTTCAGGATGGTTGTGATCTCGTGGGCAAGATCGTAGACGCGCTCGAGGTAGTTGCGCTTGGCCTCGTGGCCGAATTCCTCGTTGTATTCGCGAACCCGGCCGGTATCCGGATCAACGTCAAAAAATTCAAAGCCAAGCAGGCTATTGAAAATCTTGTGGACGGAGCCGCCGTCCGAGTCCCCATCAACCGGGGTTTTGACGACCTTGATAATTCGAGACTTGTCGCCGACCCGGACGCCGCCGCTGCTTTCCACTTTGTTGTAGAATTCGTTCAACTCACGGGCGCACCATTCGCTGTTCACATAACGGGGTGAGACCACGGAAATCATCAGCTTGGTATTCTCAAACTGACTGACGATCGTTTCATCGAAGATGTCGGTGCCGGACAGCTTCATGTCCCGCCAAATCCGTGGGTTCTCTCCCAGCAACTGGCGGAGGCGGATTTCGAGCGTGCGATGAAACTGGCTGATCCACCCTTTCTGCCCCTCGGTCAGGGACTCGTTATCGACATGCGCGTAGCTGATAAAGATGTCATTCAACGGTTCAGGGCTGGATTGTGTCATGATTCCACGCAGATTTACTATTGGCTCGGAAAAGAATTGAGCCTGCGAGACGTGAATTGCAACGCAAAATTGGCTAGTTGCGCAGTTGCGCCATGAAGCCGGGGGCGGTGCCGGCGAGGTCGGCGGCGCGCTGGCCGGCCAGGAGGCGGCCGTAAACCTGGATGTCGTGCCGCAGCATCTCAAGGCGGTCGCGGAGTTCGTCGGAGGCGACTTGGTTGTCCTTGACGTCCACCTTCTCCATGAACGAGACGCCGTACGGCATCACCCAGGCGTAGCATTGGCGGGCGACGGTGCGGAGTTGGTCGTGCACGGTGAGTCCCTTCTCATGGGAGGCGACGACGGTCGCAAACAGTTTGCCGGCGAACTCCTTCCAGAAATGGTCGAGGAAATTTTTCAGCGTGCTGCTGATGCTGCCGTGGTAGTCGGGCGTGCCCAGCACGATGACGTCCGCCGCGACGATCTTTTCCTTCAGCAGTGGGTAGTAGTCCTGTTCCCAAACGGTGTCCGGGTTGAAAAGGGGCAGAGGGTCTTCCTCGAAGTCGAGCACATGGACATCGCAACCGGTTGCCGAGAGGTTGTCGGCGAGGTGATTCACCGCGACGCGGGTGACGGAATTTTCGTGGAGGCTGCCCACGACGAGAAGGACATTGCACGGCGCATCTGACATGCGCGGAGGCTAATGCCTGTGCTGCTGTTCGTCGATGGTTTTGCCAAGCGCTTGGCCGGCTTTTTTTCTGGCTTGACCGTAGTCGGTGAACTTGCGCCGGATGTCGTCGCGCACCCTCTCAAAGAAGTTCCAGATTTCCGCCTCGCTGCCGTTGGCCTTGGCTGGGTCGGGGAAGGGCCAGTGGTGCCGGTGGGCCTGACCGGGGAAGACGGGGCAGGCCCGGTCGGCGTCGTCGCAAACGGTAATCACCGTCTCGATGTCTCGCTCGATGAATTCTTCCAAATGCTTCGACGTGTGGCTTGAAATATCGATGCCGATCTCGGCCAAGGCGCGGATGGCGAGCGGGTGCACTTGGCCGGTGGGGTCGGAGCCGGCGCTTTGCACGTCGAGCACATCGCCGGCGACGCTGCGGAGGATGCCCTCGGCCATGTGGCTGCGGCAGGAGTTGCCGGTGCATAGGATCAGGACGGTCGGCTTGGCCTGTTCTGTCATCTCGGCTCGGGATTGCGCTTGGCCAAGCGGGTGGCGCGCCAAGCCGGCACGGCGAGCAGGGCGCCCAGCGACGGGCCAAGCAGGTAAATCCAGAACGACGTGAAGTTCCCGCTGGCCAACGCCGGGCCAAGCGATCGCGCCGGGTTCATCGACGCCCCGGAGATCGGCCCAGCGAACAGCGACAACATGGCGACCGTGCCGCCCACGACGACGGCGACGGTGAAGTTTTTCTCCCCGCCATCGACGGCCGCCCGAAGGATCACGAACATGAGGATGAATGTGCAAAGGGTCTCAAGTGCGAGGCACGGGTAAACCAAGCGCTGGCCGTCTATCGCGATCGGCAGGGTGGCGCCCATGTCAGCTTGGTTGCCGAACAGGCCAAGCAGCAGCCCGCTCGCGAGGATGGCGCCGGCGCATTGGCTGGCGATGTACGGTGCCATGCGCTTGGTCTCAAAATGCCCCGCCGCCCAGAATCCGAGCGTCACCGCCGGGTTGATGTGTGCGCCGGAGATGCGGCCCAGGGTGAACACCGCAAGCATCACGGCCAAGCCGAAGGTCGCCGCGATGCCGGGGTGCGTGATGGCTCCGCCGGATAGTTCGTTGAACATCATCGCCCCGGTGCCGGCGAACACGAGCAGGAATGTCCCTGTGATCTCTGCCACGCACTGCTCGGCGATTCGCATCTGGGGATTCGTCACAGGCTGCCGCTCAGCCGTAGCGGCCCTCGATGTAGTCGCTGGTTTTGGGATTCTTGGGTGCGAGGAACAGTTGCTCGGTACGGTCGTGCTCGATGATCTCGCCGAGCAGCATAAAGATACACTCGTCGCTAACACGACGGGCCTGAGCCATGTTGTGTGTGACAATGACGATGGTGAATTTTCCGGCCAGCGTGAGCATCAGTTCCTCAACTGCGGCGGTAGCCTCGACATCGAGTGCCGAGCACGGCTCGTCCATCAGGATAATCTCCGGCTTGAGCGGGAGCAGGCGGGCGATGCATAGCTTTTGCTGCTGCTCGAGTTGCAACTCGGTGGCCTTTTGCTTGAGGTTGTCCTTGAGATCGTCCCATAGTATCACCTCCCGCAACGCCTGCTCGACGGCCTCGTCGAGCACGGAGCGCTTGAGTTCGCTTCGCGGTGAGTGAATCCGAAGGCCGAACACGACGTTTTCATAAACCGAGATCGGTAGCGGGTTGGGGCGCTGAAACACCATGCCGACCGACTTGCGCAACTCGATCAGCGAGACGTCCGGATCGTAAATGTTTTTGCCGAGCAGATTGATCGTGCCCTCGGTGCGGACGTTGCCGTAGCGCTCGTTCACGCGGTTGAGGCTGCGCAGGAAGGTGGTCTTGCCGCAGCCGCTTGGCCCGATCAACCCCGTGATGATGCCACCGCGGAGGTTGAGGCTCACTTTTTCCAGCGCTTGAAAGTCGCCGTACCAGAGGTCGAGATCCTCGGTGACAATGGCATATGGATTTTGCTCGGTCATCGATCAGCCAAAAGCACCGGAGACAAATTCGTTGGTCTTGGGGTTGGCGGCGTCGCCGGAAAACATTTTTTCCGTGTCGCCCTCCTCGACCAGATCGCCGTTAAGCAGAAACATCGTTCGCTTGGCCAAGCGACGGGCCTGCTGGATGAGGTTGGTGACGAGAATGATGGTCATGCTCTCACGTAGTTCCATTAAAACATCCTCAATCTTCATGGTGGTCACGGGATCGATGGCGATCGAAAATTCGTCGAGGCAAAGCACTTCCGGTTGGTGGCTGAGCGCGCGCGCGATGGTGAGGCGTTGCTGTTGACCGCCGGAGAGCTTGGTTCCCAGCGAGTCGAGCCGATCCTTCACCTCGTCCCAAAGCGCGGCCTGTTCGAGACATTTTTGCACCAGTTCATCGAGCGTGTCCTTGTCCTTCAGGCCAAAACTCCGCGGGGCGAAAGCGACGTTGTCGTAAATGGAAAGAGGAAGGCCGACCGGTAGCGGGGCCACCATACCGACGCGCCGGCGGTAGCCGTACACATCCTTGATGTTGTAAACGTCCTGACCGTCCATCTCCACCAATCCCTGCATGCGCGAGCCTGAGGTGAACTCGAGTGTGCGGTTAAGGGTTTTCAGCAGGGTAGTCTTGCCGGACTGAGCCGGGCCGATGATGCCGAAAATTTCGTTGGGGTGGACGTCGAAAGAGATGCCATGGACCACCTCCCTTTGCCCGTACCACGCTTTCAGGTTTTCCACTCTGATCTTTGCTGAGTCGTTTACCATTTCCGATGCGTGCGCAGGTAATACCGAAACGCGATGGACAAGGAGTTAAACAGAAGCACCACGCCGAGCAGCACCACGGCGGTTCCATAAGGGATCGCCTCTGCATGCTCGATCGCGGCCTGAGTCATGGGCAGCATTTCACCTGTTCCCTCGTCCAGCAGCAGTCGAGGCGGGGTCCATTGGGTAGAGAAATAGTAGAGGTGATACGATAGCGCCATGAACTTTTCCCCCAGAAGGTAGTAGACGGTTTCCCCTTGCCTGAAGGTGAGGCTGGCGGTGGCACCGGTGATCATGATAGGCGCGGTTTCCCCCGCGGCACGGGACACCTCGAGGATGACGCCTGTGAGGATGCCGCTGACGGAATTTGGCAACACCACACCACGAATTGTTTGCCAGCGGCTAACACCCATGTTCCATGACGCCTCGCGGAAGGACATGGGTACGGCAGAGAGCGCTTCACGAGTGCTGGTGATCACGACTGGCATGGTCATCACCGCCAGCGTAAGCGAAGCCGCAATGACCGATTCACCGAGCCCGGCGAACAATACAAAAGCTCCCAGGCCAAACAGCGCGTGCACGATACTTGGCACTCCGGCAAGGTTGATCACAGCCAAGTTGATGAGCCTCGTAAACCAGTTGTCTTTGGCGTATTCGTTGAGATAGACGCCCGCCATCACGCCCACAGGAGCAGCCACCATGAGCGACAGGGCAACCAGGTAGATTGTGCCTAGCACAGCTGGCCAGATACCGCCGGCGCTCATCTGGTTGCGCGGGATATCGGTGATAAACTCCAGCGACAGCACCGGCAGCGCCTTGTGCACAAGGTAACTAATGAGCAGAATGACCGGCAGCGCCATCAGCAGGGTTACCACGAACATCAGATATCTCACCCACTTCTCACGGGTCTCCTTGGAACGGGTGAAGGACGTTGCGGTGAATTTTTGTGAGTTGTTCATTTGCGTTTCACTCCATGCACCACCAAGTGGGCGGTCATGTTTACCGCGAATGTGATAGTGAAGAGCAGGACGCCGATCAGGAACAGTACCTGCCAGTGTTCTCCGCCTCGCTCCACTTCGCCCATCTCGGAAGCGATTGTGGCAGTCAGCGTTTTTACTTCCATCAGCGCATGGAAGAAGGGCGGGTTGGTGTCAAACGGATTGTTAAGCGCGTGGCCGGTGGCCATCAAAACGGCCATTGTTTCGCCCACCACGCGGCCCATGCCCAGCAGTACAGCCGCCAGAAGGCCCTTCTTGGCACCGGGGAGCAGGACCCGATAGACCATTTGCCAGCGCGTGACCCCTAAACCGATGGCCGCTTCACGGTAGGAATCGGGCACGGCTTTTAAGGCATCTTCACTGATAGAAAGGATAATTGGCATGCTCATCAACGCGAGGATGATGGCACCATTCAGTACCGATAGACCCGTATTCGAGCCCAAATCGCGGATGAAAATGGACATGACCGTCAAGCCAATGAAGCCCCACACCACCGAAGGGATCGCCGCCAGCAGCTCGATCACAACCTTCAGGATTTCCTTCAACCGCGCACCACAAAACTCGGATATGAAAATTGCCCCTCCCAAGCTGAACGGGACGGCAATGGTCATCGCCAAGATCGCAACGCTGAAAGTGCCCAAAATGATGCGAGCAGCGCCAAAACTGGCAGGTTCGTGTGTGGGATCCCATTTCTCTGATGTCAACAGCTCCCATACGCTGAAGTTGCCGCTGAACAACAGCCCTTTGCCTTCCCAAAACACAAAGATAAAGATGGCAAACACAAACACCACCGCACTGATGCCGCAAATGCGGATGATCCATTCGATGAGCCCTTCGTAAAAGGCCTTCCACTTTGAACGCTGAAGTTGCATCAAAGGCGGCAGAGATGTGTTGCCTGCATTTTACGGCGCTGGCACGTAGCCAGTCGCGTTTACCACCTTTTGGCCAGCGGGTGATAGGCACCAGTCGAGGTACGCCTTCACATGTTCTTTTGGCTCTCCTAGGGTGTACATGAACAAAGGCCGCGCTATGGGGTAATCTCCACTCAGTGCGTTGTCATTATTCGGGGCAAAGGCTTTGTCGCCTTCCTTCTTGGCTACACGCAGCATCTTCACATCATCGGTGGCGTAGCCCATGCCGCTGTAGCCGATCGTCGCCGGAGTCTTGGCGCAAAGTTCCACCACTTCCTTCGAACCATGCATGTCCAGTGAACCAGGCTTGAACGACTTGCCCTCGGGAATGACTGTTTCCTTGAAGTAGACATAGGTGCCGGAGTTTGACTGCCGACTCAAGCGAACGATCTCGTCCTTGCCGCCGGGTGCTTCAATACCCAGATCGCTCCACTTGGTAATCGTGCCGTCCTCACCAAAAATTTGGCCGAGTTGATCGAGCGTGATTTCTTCCAGCGGATTATCCTTGTGTACGTACACTGCCAGACAGTCAAGGCCCATGATGTACTGCTTAGCTTCCACGCCGTGCGCGGCCTTCACCTTTTCCATCTCGCTGGGCTTAATCGCACGACTGCAGTTGGCGATATCCACCACGCCGTTGATTAGGCCCGCAATCCCAGTGCCTGAACCACCGCCGGACACCGCCACGCGCACGTCCGGGAATTCCTTGGCATACAGTTCACTCCACGCCTGGGCCAACTGGAGCATGGTGTCCGATCCCTTGTTTTGGATGTTAGAGGACTGCCCTTCGCTGCCGCCATCGCGTTTGCCGCAACCAACGAGGAGAAGTCCACTGACCAATGCAGTTAGTCCGTTTGTCTTTATAATACCGAGTCGAGTCATTTGTTAGTTATTGTCTTCGTTATTGTCTTGGTTGTTATTCGAGGTATGCCCAAGAATAGCCTGAACCAGATCGTTGATGTTTTGGCTCAGGAAAGCGTAGGTGGTGTCGATGTCGCCTTCGGCTTGGCCAAGCTCCCATGCGATGCTGATGGTCTTGGTGGGCGGGGCAGGGAAGGCGTTCTGGGCGGATTCGCTCAGGGCGACAACCACCTGGTAGTGGTCCAGGTTCGGGATGTTGTCCACCGACTTGGAGATGTTGCTGCTGATGTCGTGGCCCTTGGCCTTTAGGAAGCCGATGGTTTCCTCTGTGACTTTCTCCGCGGAAATTCCCGCGCTGCTGAAAACGAAGTTCGCTTGGCCAAGCGCGTTCCCGATCGCCTCGGCGACCTGGCTGGCCCCGGCGTTGTCGTCATCCACGAACAACACCCGGAAGGTGTCCCTCCCCAGGTGCTTCATGTATTGGCCGGTGCACATGTAAAGGGTCTCCTCGCAGATATTCTTGGACTGGTCGGCAACCCGCTCGAGGCGGCGGGCGATGGTCTGCAACGGCGTGAGGGCGGTGATCGGAATCTTGTCCTCCGCCCGCAGCTGAAACAGGACGTCATTGATCTTGTCCCGCATGCGGTTGGCCTCCCGCTGGGCGAGCATGGTGGTCTTGGCCAAGTCGGCGTCCTGCTCCAGGAAGGCGCGGATCGCGTCCTTGAGCATGGTGAGGGAATTCGCGCTGATCGCCTCAAAGTCGGAGTAGTCGAGGTCGAGGTCGAGCGAGTTAACCACAAGCCCCCGCCGGGCGATGCTTTCCGCGTAGTCGCCGATCCGCTCCAGTTCGAGGTTGATCTTGATGGTCGCGTAAACGAACCGCAGCGGGCCGGCGGCCGGTTGCTGTCGAACGAGAAACTCCAAACACAGCCGGTCGATCTCCTTTTCGTAGTCGTCGATCTCGCGGTCATGCAGGATGACCGAGTAGGCCAGTTGGCCGTTTTTATCCAGCAAGGCCTTGAGACTGTCGGAGAGGGCTGACTCGGCCAAGCCGGCCATGCGCTGCACCTTGGAACGGATCGTGTCAATGTCCCGCTGTAGCGTGGCCTCCAAATGTGTCTGGTCGCTCATCAGATTAAAGGCACCGTCTTGCCTCGCCGCAAAAATGACGCCTGATTTGCGATTGTCCACCCCAACTTTTCGATGTTGCAGATTTGTGACACTCGGAGACTCGGGCACTTGGCCAAGCGCTTGGTTTGCTGTGACGCAATCGTGACATTAAAGTGCTTCACTTCGTGTTTTAAAACAATTTATGAAACGCGTTTTGTGCGTTTGCTTTGTTCATAGCATAAGCAAACAATCCTGCAGAGAGCGAAAAAAACACAATGATCAGAATCATGAAAGCAGTACCATCCAAGTACAAAAGTAAGGCGGCAATAGCTATTGCTATGACGGCTGCTATAGGTGTGACAACCGAGGCAGAAGACGATGACATCAAGGTTTTCTGGAAGGATAGCCTTCGACTTGAATCCGCTGATGGAAACAACAAACTACGACTGGGAGGGCGCATCCACTGGGAAAATGCCTTTTTTGGTGATGATGAGTTTGGTGGGAAATCGGTGGACGACGGTGATGTGTTTCGCCGTTCGCGCATCTATCTCTCCGGGCAGGTTCAGGAGCGATACGATTTCAAAATGCAGTTTGATTTTGCAGGAGGTGACGCTGATTTCAAAGATGTTTATTTTGGAATCAAGGAGGTCCCGGTTTTCGGAAATCTGCGAGTCGGGCAATTCAAGGAGCCGCTTAGCCTTGAGGAATTGATCAGCAGCAACAGCAACTCCACCATTGAGCGGGCAAACGTAAACCGCCTGGTCCCGAGCCGGAGTGCGGGCATCATGGCTTATAACAATTTTGCGGATATGCGTATTTCAGCCGCAGCTGGCCTGTTCCGGGGCGCTGACGATTCCTACGGGAACTACAGGGGTGATGGGTATGCTGCAACGGCAAGGTTGAGCGGACTTCCTTACCTGAGCGAGGATGCCTCGCAACTATTGCATCTGGGCGTCGGTTACAGTTACCGAGACGATGACACAGCAACATACAAGTTGAGCAGCGATCATTCCCTTGCGCCAAGCTGGAAGCACTCCATTTCGGACGTGGACAACACGGGTGTGCTTGGCCTTGAGGCAGCATTAAAGCTTGGATCATTTTCTGTTCAATCGGAATGGGTTCAGGCAGACGTGGATGCTCCCGAAGGCGGCGACCTGGACGGATACTACGTGCAGGCCGGATATGTCCTCACCGGTGAAAGTCGCAGCTACGACCAGAAACTGGGGGCGTTCAAGGGTGTTTCTCCGTCTTCAAAATTCTTGGAGGATGGTGGGATTGGCGCATGGGAAGCCGTCTTGCGCTGGTCCAACCTCGACTTCAGCGACTTAGCTCCCAATCAGGAAATCGACACCTGGACGATTGGGGTGAACTGGTATTTGAACAAAAATATTCGTGCCATGCTCAACTATAGCCATGCCGAACTCGATGACGACAAGGTGGATGTCATCGCCACTCGCTTACAGTTTGCTTTCTGAACTTACGCATTAAGATCCGTTTCTCCTAAACGAGAAGGCCCGGCCGTTTGGCCGGGCCTTTGTTTTGGGGAATCGTTGGTGTGTGTGAACGCTTGCGCGCTTGGCCAAGCGCTGGCTCAGGCAAACAGCCCCAGTTTCCGGAAGTCGGCGGGGTTCTCCCGCTTGGCCTGCTCGTAGGTGGGGATGACCTGCGCGAGCTGTTTATTTGAATCTCCAAAGTGGTCGGTGAAAATCTCGCCGAACACGGAACGGAAATCGGTCTTGCGATCCAGGTAACGGCCGTTCTTGGTGCTGAAGATATCCCCGTTTTTCCAGCTCATCCGGTCGCAGTTGTAGACGCCGCCCTTGACGCCGCCGCCGGCGACGAACATCGCTGTCGCCTCGGCATGATCGGTGCCCCGGCTGCCGTTCTCCTTCGAGGTGCGGCCGAACTCGGTCATGGTGACGATCACCACGTCCTCCCACTGGTCCTGCATGTCGCGGTAAAACGCCTGAAACGCTGTGGCGACATTGCCGAGCAACTGGCGGTGCTTGCCGTAAAGCTGCCCCTGGCTGGTGTGCGTGTCCCAGCCCCCGATATTCAGGCCGAGGATCTTGGCATTAGTGCGCTTGAACAGCATCGCGGCTTCGCGGAGGCGCTGGCCGTAGCTGCCGTTGGGGTAGGTGGCCCCGTTGGCCGGGGCGTAGGTTTTTCGGGTGGCGTCCTGAAGGGTTTGAATCGTCGAGCCCAGCAGTTGGCCGGTGCGATGGACGGTTTCACGGTAGCGCTTGCGCGGCAGGTTCGGCCGCCCGCCGTAAAGGCCAAGCACGCCGGAACCGCCTGGCCACCGGGGATCCGCCCCGGGCAGGGTGCCGAGAAATTTCTGGTTCTGCGCTGAGGACCCCTTGAAAGCGAACTCGGAGGCTTTCCGGAAGTTCGGCAACGGCTTGGGGCCGCGAAGCGAAACCATCTGCGAACCGGACAGGCTAGCGGCGACAAAGGCGTTTTTCTCGTCTGTCAGGTCAAGGGTCTGGGTGATTTGCCGGTAGAACATTCCCTCGTCGAGTTTCTTGTTGCCCGGAGTGGCGTTTTCCCAGTAATGCTGGCTGTTGAAATGGGACCGCGACTGGCCTGCATAGCCAACCCGGTGGATGATCGCCAGGTTGCCCGGCCCGTCCTGCCCGTTGAGTTTGCTGCTGTTGAATATCTCCATCATCGGCTCCAGCCCCGGATGCAGCTGGGCGAACCCGTTGCCGAGGTCGAGCGCCTGGTTGTCGCGGAGGAACAGGGTGGGGCGGTTGGTGGTGTTGTACTCGCTGTCGCCGCGAGGGATGACGGCATTGATCCCGTCGTTGCCGCCGCGCTGGAAGATGAACAGCATCTTCTTGTTGCCGGAATGGCCATCTGCGAGGAGGTTCCGCGGCAGGCCAAGCGATCCCAGCATGTTCAGGCCAAGCGCCCCCCCGGCCAGTCCGCCGGTCTTGAGGAAGTCGCGTCGTTGCATGTTCATGGTGCTTGAATGTTGATGATTATTGAAACTGCCATTGTGGCATGGACAAGATCAGGCCAACGAGTTCCTGAACCCGGTCGAGATAGGTCGCCGAGGCGGGATCCAGTTTCCTGGGGCGCCCGACGACGTTCGAGTTGACGAAGTCCAGCAGGATCTTGCGCTGTTCCCCGGTGAGCGATTCCTGGAACAGGAGCCGGTCGAAATAGTTCACGATGGACGCGCCGCCGCCGAGCCCTCCCCGGAGCCGGGGCTGGATCAGGAAATCGGAGCTGGTGTTGGACACGTTCAGCCCGTGGATCGCGAGGATGTTTTTGCCCTTCTTGAGCCGCTTGATGTGCCCGGAAAGCGAGAAGGCCTGGAACTCCCGGGCTTCGCTGTCGGTGTGGCCCTCGGTCGCCTTGGAATTCCACGAAGGCGTCTCCGGCGCATTGGCGGCGGCGACCCGGACACCGTTCAGGTAGGCGACAAAGCCGTCGTCGTACCTCATGTCCAGTCGCAGGTATTCGAACAGCCCCGGATCCTCCACGAGGAACGGCAGGCGGATGTAAACCGAGGTTTTCTTTTGGTGCAACTTGGCCCGGACATCGAAGTCGATCAGTTCCGTGTAGTCGTCGTTGGTATCGTATCCGACGCTTGTCCCGTTCTCACTCCAGTTGGCGTCGTTGAATTCCAGCTTGGTCCAGTCGGTCTTGAGCGCGCCGTTGGCCGGGACATGGTAACGGAGGAGGGTGTCTGGGCCTCTTTCCGAAAAAAGAGTCTCGGCGTCCCATCCGACGGTTTTGTCCGCGTTGCCGGCCATCTTCTGGGCGAATGTCATGCGCTCGAGCAGGGTGCTGGTGTCCATCCAGTCCGATCCGATCTCCGAGTAGCCGTCGGGGTCGTCCCGGACAAATAACTCCATCCCCAGTTCGGAATTGTACTCCGGCAATTCCATGCCGGTGACGTCCGCATCGAGGGCGCGAAGGGAACTGTTGATGTACTCGACCGGGGTCTTGATCTTGCCGCGATACCCGATGTCCTGCCAGAAGGCACCCTGTTGTTTCTTGGGATCGAGAATGACCCGCATGACCGTGGCAATATCACCGGCCGGCTTGGTGGAATGCCACGCTTGGATGGCGTCGTCCATCAGCTCGAGCAGTTCCGCCGGGGCGGTGCGACTGTGGTAGGAGGGCAAGCTGATTTCATCCGAGACAAACTTGTTGATGAGCTTCTGGCAAATGAACTCACTGGTTGAGGGATGCCCGACCATGCGGTCAATGATGCTGATGGCGTCATTGACCCCCTTGATGCCGCGCTGGTTGGCGCGAACCCGGTGCTGATGCTCCGTTCCCTTGAACAAGGTTTTTGAGCCGATGTGATGTTGCTCAGGGATGAAGCGGAACGTCCACGCCCCGTTCGGGTCGCCGTTCTCGATGCTGCCCACAAGCGTCTTTCGCTCGATCAGTCTCGGGATGATGGACAGGTCGGAGCTGTTTCGGGTGGTGTTGTGGACCTGGATGGCGAGCACGTTCTGCCCGGGCTCCGGTTTCAGCAGGTGGAAGTAATCCTTCAGGTTGATGATCATCGGCCGGGCGGTGACCTCATGCCCGGCGTTGGCCTCGGCGTCGAACGGGGGCGGGTAACCGGTGAAGTTCATGGTCTCGCTCCTGCCGATTTCCTCACCATTCAGGTAGGCGATGAATCCGTCGTCGTACTCCACGTGAAGCATCAGGTTGTCCATCTCGTACGGGTCGCCGATGGCGAAGGTGTGACGCAGATAAACGGAGGTGTACCGATTGCGCATGTCGCTCAGGATTGTTCTGTCGTCGTTGTCCCCGTAGCCAATGCTGACGGTGCCGTGGGCCCATTTGGTTTCGTTGAAGCCGGGCTTCGTCCATTCGAGGGTGGGAATCAGGTCGTTGCCCACTTTTTTCGGGGAGGGCTCGGATTGCCCCTTAAAGTAACGCCACACCCGGCCGGTCTTGAGCTTCTGGTTATCCTCATATTGCGCGCTTTCCTTGGTGAAGGGGGTTCGGGCCGATTCCGGGAACGGTTTCATGTCGCCGGGCCAAGCCTTGCGGACACTCCACCCGGTAAACGCCTTGGACATTTCCTCGATGTCGGTCTGGTTGTAACGGTTGTCGACGCCAAACCCGAACAACTCGAGGATTTCCCTTGCGTAGTTTTCGTTGGGCTCCTTCTTTTCATTCAGGACGTTGTCTAGATAAATAAGCATCGAGGGGCTGCTCGCGCTGTAGAGCAGCAGATCCCTAAAGTTTCCCAGTGCGTTTTCATGAAAAAACTCATACTCCTGCCACTCCATTTGCGCGGCCTCCTGTTTGGCCTGCTTGGAACTCATGGCCTCCTTCCCGTTGGAGTCTTCCAGATCCTCGAGATACTCGACGAGTTTGTCGTAATCGGTCGTGAAATGGTTCTCCCAGAATTCACCCAGAACCGCCTGGAGCTGGCGCCGCGAATAAATGCCGCGCAGATGGATCAACTGCTGGAGCGCGGTGATGTTCCTAATCCGCTTCACCGGGGGCAGATCCAGCTTGGTGCGCTGGATCAACTGCGGGATCATCGTCAGGTCGTTGCTGGTGAGCTTGTCGTTGTGCACCTGGATTGCGAGCACGTTGCCCTCTGGCCTGAGGAATTTTAATTTGTCGGTGATGTCGAAATCCACCGGGTCGCCCGCCTCGTGGCCCTTCTTGGCCTTGGTGTTGTAGCGGGCTGTTCCCTCGAGATTGGCCCGGGCAATTTCCTTTCCATTCAGGTAGGCGATGAATCCGTCGTCGTAATCCACGCGGAAAATCAGCTGTTTGATTTCAGGCAGGTTCCTGACTTGGAAACTGCGCCGGATAAACAGGCTGAGGTAGCCGGGCTGGCCGGGATCGTCCGCAGTCTTCTCGTAAAAACGCATATCCCTCAACCGCGTCATATCATCATTATCCCCGTAGCCGAACCCGGACGGCCCCTGCTCCCAACCGCTGTCGTCAAAGTTCATCGTCCTCCAGTTCCTTGGCGGCTGCTCGGTTCCCTTGAAATAGCGCCAGGTTTCCCCCTCTTCGACATGCATCCGATCCATGGTCGGCTCGTGGTAGCGGAACAACTCGGCCTCCTTCTTGATTTGCCGGGGCGACTGCTGCCAAGGAACCGAGGTTGGGTTCAATTGGGATTCGATGTAAGCCTCCACCCCGATCTCCTCCACCTTGGTCACATCCGCCAGGCTTGGCCCGTAGCCGATCCGGTTCAGCAGGTGGCCGATCTTCTTCGCTTGGCCAAGGCTCCAGACCGGGCTCAGTCCGAACGGCGGCACCTTGGCATCCTCATGTTCGGGGAACTGATAAAACCCGGGCTCGACGGAGAAATAGCGTTCGCCGGTAAAGGGGGCCTTGGGCAGCTCGACCGCGGGGCCGGCCTGCACGCGCATGAAGCGCATCGGTTGATTGTCGGGAAATGTGAATCGCACCAGCCCCTCCTCACCGGTCAACCCGCCCGCGACGACCGGCTGCCAGCCGGACGCAACATCGTTGCTGATCTCCAGGACGGTGCTCATGTGGCCCGCCGGCACGTGTACGCTGACGATGACCCGTTCCCCCTTGAGTTCCGTGGCATAGATGAACGGTTCGTTGCTGTCTGCACGCAGCGAATCCGACCCCATGAAACCGATGCTCAGCCACATCGCCAGCCGGAACGGGATGGATGCCCTTCGCAACCAAGAAATCATGCCGTTGGCTATAGCAGCGAGCGGGCCAGTTGTCAAAGGGCTGTGCGCCCGTTATTTGCCGTTTAATGCCGGTTTTGCGGTAAATCCGGGGTGTGAGAATCCCGCGCTGTGTGTGGGCAAAACGCGCTTGGCCAAGCGATTAGAGTTGGAAGCCAAGCGGCTTCGCGGTTGAATGCCGCCGATGCAACTCACCAAACGAAACTTTCTCAAGACCGCCGGCACCGCCTCGGCAGTCGCCGGGCTTGGCTTGGCTTCCCCGGGTCGCCTCTTCGCCGCCGCGCCGATTCGGCGCAACGGCAAGCCGCGACTCAACCTGAGCCTGGCGGCGTACAGTTTTCGCGACCACTTCAAGACCGCCACCCACGGGCAACAGCGGCCAAGCGGTGGCCGGGTTATCGACATGCATGACTTCATCGACTACTGCGCCGACCACCGACTCGCTGGCGCGGAACTGACCAGCTATTACCTCGACCCCCTCATTTCACAGGCTCGACTGGTCGCGCTCAAGCGTCATGCGTTTCTGCGCGGCATCGCGATCAGCGGCACGGCGGTCGGCAACGAGTTCACGCTGCCCAAGGGCGGGAAGCGGGACGCACAAATTGCCCATGTCAAAAGGTGGATCGAAAACGCCGCGCACATGGGCGCGCCGCACGTGCGGGTCTTTGCCGGGGGGGCGCGCGGCCAGTCGCTCAAGCAGGCCCAGGCGCTCTGCGTCGAGGCGCTCGAGGAGGTCGGTGAATACGCCGGGAAACATGGCATTTTCCTGGGCATCGAGAATCACGGCGGCATCGTGGCCGAGGCCGGCAGCCTCCTTGAGATCGTCAAGGCTACGCGCAGCGACTGGGTCGGTATCAGCCTCGACACCGGAAACTTCCACACTGACGACGTCTACGGAGACATCGCCCGCTGCGTCCCGCACGCCGTAAACGTGCAACTCAAGGTCGAGATCCGGCCGCGCTTGGCCAAGCGGAAAAGTGCGGCCGACATCAAGCGCCTGGTGGGGATCCTGCGCGACGGCGGCTACCAGGGCTACGTGGCTCTCGAGTACGAGGCGGCCGAGGATCCGTGGGTTGCCGTGCCGAAGTGGATCGAGCAACTCAAGGCGGCCGTTGCCTGATGCCGTTCCCGCCACGCCTTGGCCAAGCGCGGGTTGGGCAGGGCAGAAACCGGCTCGACCGGCTTACTCCAGTTTACGCATCCGGGGGATGCGGTACCGCTTGGCGATGCGCTGGTTGGCTTCCTCAAGTGCGTCGGCGTCGAGGATGATCTTTTTCAGGGCGCTGCCTTTCTTGAACTCGAAAACGTGGAAGCCGTCCCCGGGTGAGTTGAGCGCGTTGGCGAGGCTCTCAAGGGTGTCGATCCGTTGGCCGTTGGCCTTGTCAAGAACCAGGTTTTGCGCGTTGCGCTCCTGATAGCCGATGTTGTAAAAGTCCGGCAACACCAGCGAGAGAACCACCAGGGAGCGTTGTGCCGTTTCCGGCTTTTGCCTGTTGTAAAACACGAGCCGAAACGGCGCGGTTCGTTGCCAGTCATTTCCCCAACTGCTGAGGTACTCGGCCGAGAGCGGGACAAAAACAAGGCCGCCAGCGATCAGGTAAGTCGGCTCGGTGTCGTCGGGCCGGTCCGTCACAAGGTTGGCGGTGAAATCCGCCTTCGGCAATGGGAAGTCGATCTCCTCAGTTTCGCCGTCCCTCCATACCTTGAACTTCACCGTGTCGCCCGCCCACTTGTTCCGGCAGGCGAGGTATTCCATGATGACATGGCCGTAGTCCGGGTCGAGGTAGTCGCCCTGGATGTCGATCGGGAACCCGTCCACCTCGAGGATGATGTCGTGCCGCTTGAGCGGCGACTTGGCCCCGGGGCGCGTGGAGGGTTTGATCACGAGCACCCCGCGCGCCGGGCCGTCCAGCTTGAAGTATTCCGTGGTGGCCGGGTTGGAGGCCGGCTGCCAAATGAAGTCGAAATACCCAAGACCGTTGTAATCGCCGTCAGCCCTGAGGCTGAGCGCGGCGGTGATAAACGGGGCGGGAATCACGGAACAAGTGCTGCCGGACTTGCTTGCCACCAAGCCGACGACCTTGCCGCCGGAGACCATGAGTTCGCCCCGCCCAGCACCCTCAATCTCGGAGCTGGCCTTCAGCTCGATGCGCGGTGCCTGGTTGAAATTGGCGTCGGCCACGGTGAACCGGCTGAACTCCGCCGCCCGTCGCTCGATGTTGCCGGCCCGCCAGCGGACCACCTGCAGGTTGTCCCGAAGTTGACCCGCCCCGGCAAATTGAACAGGCACCAAACCGCTCCAGAATGTCTCGTCGCCGACGCCGACCACGGCGAGGTTGGCCTGATAGTCCACCCACTTGACTTCACCGTCAAACCAACGGCCGCGCCCGCCTTTCTGGAGCCGCACCAGCGTGTGGTTGGCCAGGCCTTGGGCCGTGGTCAGCACCTCGTTGCCATCGATGACGGCGCCCAGCTTGGAGACAGTCTGCGCCCGCTTGTCCCACGGGACGCGAAAATTGTGGTCGTTGCGCGTGACATCGAACCGGACGATGCTGTCGCGCCACTCCGCTTGGCCGTTGTCCGCGCCAAGCGATGAAAGGGACGGGGCGGCGAGTGCGGCCGCGAGCAGGATGCGTCGGGTGGTTTTCATAGTCGTCGATCGGCGGGGATGCCGTAGGTGGAGAGGATTTGCTCGTTGGCGCTCTCGGCGCCGGCCTTGTCGAGACACTCAACGGTGCCGGAGGAAAACTTGATGATGTGCTGTTCGTTTGCGTTGTCCTTGAACGCGGCGATCACGTCCTCAAGGCTCTCGATGCGCTGGCCATTGATCTCGTCGATCATGGCGCGGTTGGCCAGGCGCAGGTCGGCGTTGACCGGGTGAGCCATCGTGGCCGCCAGCACGACCGGTTCCGGCCGCACTTTCTCCGGTTTTTCATTCCGTTGGTAGTACAGCTCGTAAACCAACTCAAGGTTGGCCACGCTGCGCCAGTTGCGGCCGAAGGTTTTCACGTAATCCAGTGTCAACGGCGTAAACACCATCCCGGCGTAAACGAAGTATCGCGGCGGCGTGTCATACAGGTTCCCGGTGTTGGCATCCTCCCTGTGGATGTTCATCGGCACAGCGACCTCGACCTCCTTCCGGTCGCGCCACAGTTTCATGTTGAGCTTCTGTCCCTTCTGCGCCCGCTGCAACACGGCGGTGCAGTAGACACGGTTTCCGTCGAGCAGGATCGTCCCGTCGCTGCCGACCCGGCTGCCTTCCACCTCGAGGAGCACGTCATCCTGTTTCAGCAGGCCAGCCTTTTCCGCGTAATCCGACAGGCTGTCGATCCGTGCCCCATCGCCGGTCGGCTCCAGGCCGAGATACCGCCGGAACGCCGGGTTCTGCAGTGAGACAATCCGCACACCTGCTTTCGGAAAGCCGTCGTGCTCCCCGTCGGTGACATCCTCCAGAAAATGGTTGATGACCGATGGCGGGATGAAAAAACCGGTGTTTTCCAGCCCGGGAATCCCCATGAACGCCACGCCGACGACCTTGTCCCCCTGGAACACCGGTCCGCCGCTGTTGCCGGGGTTGATCGCCGCATCCGTCTGCACCGAGAGAAAGGCCTTGTTCCCGATGTGCACGTAATTCTGCAACTCGATCCGTGAAACCACGCCACTCGTGTAGCTGATCTGCTCGCCGCCGGAAGGATAACCGCACGTCACCACGGTCGAGCGCACCTTTGGCAGGTCGCCGACCGGCAGCGGGTCGAGGCCGTCAAAAAAACCGGGCTGATCCACCCGGAGCACCGCCAGATCGCACTCATGGGAGATATGCTCCACCCGCGCCAGCCAGGGGCGCGGATCCTGGAAACGGCGCAGGACGATCTGCTTGGCCCAGCTGACCACGTGGGCGTTGGTCATGACGCGTTCGCCATCGATCACAAAGCCGGAGCCGCTGGAGGCAGCCACCGGATTGCTGCGCCAAGGGGCGTCCCAGATTGGCGTCTGGCTGTACACCAGCACCTGGACGACCGAACGCCCCATGTCCGCCGCCGAGGCCAAGCCGGCAACGGAAGCAAACAGCAGTGTCGAGAAGAGTGCTCTCACGCGAAGAAACTGCTGGGCAACCCGCACAGGGTCAAGGGGAAAGAAGAAAGTGAGCGGTAAGCCGTGTTGACTCATAAAAAAGGACACCGAAGGGTTGGAAAGGGTTGAGAGGAGAG
>JACNJE010000101.1 GCA_014382705.1 Verrucomicrobiota bacterium
TGAACGAGCGCGCCTTGGCGTCCACGCCGCACTGTCGGGCCAGCTTGGGCACCAGGTGCCCGGGAATGAGGTTGGAGAGTTGAGCCAAGACGATCAGGTTGGTTCGAGCCGGTTTGCGGGAATGTTTCTTGCGGGACACGGGATGCTCCTTGGCGGCAGGCTGCTGCATTTTGGATCATCCAATTAGGGCACCCTACCCGCAACCCGGCCCTTTGACCATCCAACCCTATGGGACATCAGTGACAGTATTTGGTAAAAATGCTCCCTCGACTCTTCCGGGAGTGTCGGCCACGCGATGCGTGTGATGTTCGCGCAGGAGGGAGTGCGGACAAGTGTGGGTTTAGTCGATCCGTTCGGAACATTTGGAATGCGGCCTATGGCATGCCGAATGCTAATTCGGCCTAACGAAAATATGTTCGGCCTATTCTTGATCGGTTGAGTCGCCTCCGCTTGGCAAGTGCTTGGTCTGGATGTCGTCGATTGGATTCACATTTTTTGAATGCCAAGAATAGATTTGTCGTAAATCACCATCACGTCAAAGGAGACGTTAGCAAGGGAGGGAAGTGCCACAAAACACCGAAGAGAGTGCTGCCTGCACAGTAAAGAAACAACTTCAGGAAATCCGCCTGTCCCAGAGCCGAAAAACGGCTGAAGCGTTGGCCAGATTCGTCCGGCTGTATAAGGCGAAGTACCCCAAGGCCGTTGCCTGATTGGAAATAGACATGGAAGAGCCGTGGCGGTTTTCCAGCCGAACACTGGATCCACCTCCGAACGACCAACCTTATCGGGAGCTCCTTTGCCACAGTGCGCCACCGGACGAGGCAAACCAAGGGATGCGGGAGCCGGCAAGCAACCTTGGCAGTGTCTCCGGCCCTCTGCACTCCCTAAGGATTCCTTAACTTGTTGTAACCGTCTCTCAGATTAATGCGTAGACAAGCTGTGGATTTGTGTGTGAAATTAAAACCGGGAACATTGGTTTTGTTGGTCTTCATATCCTTGTGCAATAGTTGCACTCAGGGGCAAAAAAGTCGTTCCCAACATATGGAAAATTCGGGCGAGGATAAATCTGGAAAAGAGCTTATCCGCACAGACGAGGATGTCGCTTGGTCGTTTGTGTTGAATCCCTCGATCGCCTATTCGGCCAGCCACGATGTCAAGCTAACCCCGGAATCCGTTGATGCAGTATTCGACTCAATCGGGGACGGGACGCCAAGGGCGCATTCGGCAGCAAAAATAGGGCTGGGTATCAATCAAACTAATAGTTTAGGCGATTCATTCTTGACGGCAGCCGTGGCAAAAAAAATGTTCAATTGGTGACCTTGCTTCTAAAAAATGGAGCCAGTACGGATTTTAGAAACAAAAATGGACTCACAGCTTTGGATTTAGCAAATCAGCTGGGGTTGATGCATATCGCCAAACTGATAAACATACACACCAACAAGCATAGCCTAATAGCGACCAACAACCTTGTGATAAATCGACTCAAAGCATCAGACTGATGGTCACGAACCTTCTCGTGAGGGATCACATCCCCCCGCCGCACATCTTCTCTCCCCTTTTCAATCGCAGCAAGAAAACGAATCCGCTCCTCGATATCATTCAACGATGCATCATCGGGCAAACCCTTGATCGTGCTCAAGGCCAGTTCCTTCGTAGACATGGCTGACTCTGTAGATTTGTTTAGCTGGTTTTACACGCCATAAGACCGTGCGACCAAGTCGGCGATCCTGACTGTTGTTGCGAGGGGCCTGCTGGTGTTGCGCCCCTTTCCGCTTGGCCAAGCGGCGGAGAACAAGGCCGACGCCGTTTTTTGGAACTCGATGTTGCCGAGAACCACGTGCTCGACGTGCAGCTTTCGCTGAGCCGCGAGGCGTGGGAGGCGATGCAGCCCAAGCGGCCGGAACGACGGGCGGAGGGCGGGCCGCGCGTCGATTTCGGCAACGAGTTTTCGTACGCCAAGGCGGATATTGTCGTCGACGGCGAGCCGCGAGTAGGCTCCCGGTGAATCGTCGTGCACAAAAGCGCGCGCCCGTTCCGGAAACGGCGGCAGCCCGGTCAGGTCCAGCGATAACCGCCTAATCAAGGTGGAACGGGAAGCCTCCGGAGACGGCGTGATCCCCTCCGACTCGAGCCGGGCTAGGACGAATCGGTCGATCCCGTTCCGCACCCACCTCAAATCCCGCACCTCCGGCGGCGGACTTTTCCGCGGCGGCACAAACGCCCAATGCTCCGCACCGGCCAAAACAGGCCAAACCATTGGAACTAAAAAGAGCCAACGCCCAAAACATGCGCCACGGAACACCCCGTGAACTTGGGTTTTCGCCCAAGCAGACTCAAGTCCAAACCAGAGCTGCGACAACCAATGGGGACGAGTCCATCCCAATTAGGTGAGTTGAGAGGCGGATCGTTCAGTCAACCAAGCGCCCGCCTGCCTGTCAAGAGATAAATTTATAATTTATTTTTATTTATTTGACAGGAAATCAACGATGCGACAGACTGTTCTCTTCGGGTGGATGGTCCGCCCGAATGATTAACCCTAAACGAAAGGAAAAACATGAGTGACTTCTTATCATTTAGAACCATGATTACACCGGGCATCATGAAGATACTCTGCTATATCGGCATGGTGGTGGCTTTCATTGCTGGAATAGTGATGGTCATGACGGAACCTATAACCGGTATCGGATTAATGATACTGGGGCCACTAGTGGTCCGTATGTATGCAGAACTCATGCTCGTTATCTTTGAAATCCATGCTGAACTCAAGAGGATAAACGGTGGTGGGTGATTAAACGTCGTTCCCTGATTAAAAAACGACTTCGCGAGGAAGGGGCAAACTAGCAATGCTGTCGATCGGCGGCAAGGCGGTTTGCCCCTTTCCGCTTGGCCAAGGGGTGATAAAGATGGCGTAAACTCTCGTTCCGCTTGGCCAAGACCCGAACGGCTAAAGTTTGATCAACCTTTGAGGTTGTGCGAAAAAAACGCACACCGACATCGCTACCAGTCCAAGTCCAAATCACCCCGGGCTCCGTGCCAAATTCGCAGCACAGAAATGGTCAGGGCGTCATCTTGCAATTCGTAAACCAACCTGTAGGGCGACACGATCAGTTCGCGAAGTCGCTCATCACGGTATTCGGGAACTATTCTCCCGATCCTCGGGGACGGCACAAGAATCTCGAATTTTGAGGCGATGAGATCACCCATTCGACTTGCCGCTTTCCTGTTATCTGCCGCGATGTAACGAACCAAATCATGCAAGTCGGCAAGCGCAGTCTTCGTCCAGACTACTTTGTAATCCATTCCTTCAAGAGGTCACGAACCTTCTCGTGAGGGATCACATCCCCCCGCCGCACATCTTCTCTCCCCTTTTCAATCGCAGCAAGAAAACGAATCCGCTCCTCGATATCATTCAACGATGCATCATCGGGCAAACCCTTGATCGTGCTCAAGGCCAGTTCCTTCGTAGACATGGCTGACTCTGTAGATTTGTTTAGCTGGTTTTACACGCCATAAGACCGTGCGACCAAGTCGGCGATCCTGACTGTTGTTGCGAGGGGCCTGCTGGTGTTGCGCCCCTTTCCGCTTGGCCAAGGGGTGACGGCGGGCTAGGTTGTCGCATGCCCTTTTTGAATCGGTTTTCGTTTTTCGCTTGGCTGGGTGCCGCCGCGCTCGTCCCGCTTGGCCAAGCGGCGGAGAACAAGGCCGACGCCGGTTTTTGGAACTCGGTGTTCGCCGAGAACCACGTGCTCGACGTGCAGGTTTCGCTGAGCCGCGAGGCGTGGGAGGCGATGCAGCCCAAGCGGCCGGAACGACGGGCGGAGGGCGGGCCGCGGGTCGATTTCGGCAACGAGTTTTCGTACGCCAAGGCGGATATTGTCATCGACGGCGAGCCGCTTTCGGATGCCGGCATGCGTTTCAAGGGCAACTCGTCGTACCGCTTCGCCGAGCGCGGACTGAAGCGGCCGTTCAAGATCGACACCAACCGGTTCGTCAAGGGCCAGAAACTGCACGGGCGCACGAAGCTCAATTTCTCCAACGCCTTCCTCGACTCGGCGTTCATGAAGGAGAAACTCGGCTACGAGCTGTACCGCGCCGCCGGGCTGGCCACGCCGGGCACCGGCTGGGCCAAGGTCACTTTGACGATCGAGGGCTTGGCCGAAAAGAAACCGCTGGGCATCTACGTGATCATCGAGCAGGTGGATGACCGGTTCATCGAACAAACCCTCGGCGACGCCTCCAAGGGCAGCCTGCTGATGAAGCCGGAGTCGCTGGACGACTGGCGCTGGCTCGGCGAAGATCCGGACGCCTACAAACGCTACAACATCAAGGCCGGGGAAAAGAACGCGGCACAAACCCGGCGGTTCGCCGAGTTGCTGCGGTTGATCGAGCGGGGGTCGGACGACGAATTCGCCCGCAGGATCGGCGAGCGAATGGATCTCCGGCAGTTCGCCGGCTACCTCGCCGCGACGTCAATCCTCGTGAACATCGACAGCTACATCGGCATGCCGCACAACTACTATCTGCTGATGGATCCAGCCGACGGTCGGCTGCGGATGTTGCCGTGGGACCTGAACGAGACCTTCGGCACGTTCACCCTGGGACGCGACCCGGAGACGCTGGTCAACTGGGGCATCGACCGGCCGTGGATCGCCAACCGCCGAGCCGTCGAGCGGCTGTTCGCGACCGAGTCGTTCCCCATACGTTACCGGGCCGCCGTGGCCAAGCTGATGCAAAACGACTTCACCGAGGCCAGGCTGTTCGAGCGCATCGCCGCCTTCGAGCAGGCCCTCGCGCCGCACATGAATCGGGATGACTTGGAGAACCTCCGCATGGGCATTAACGGCGACGAACGCGGCGTCAACCGTGCCGTGGGGCGTCGAGTGCTGGCGATCAAGCCGTTCATCACCCGGCGCATCGAGTCGGTGAACGCGCAGTTGGCCGGCAGAAGTGACGGCGCAACCATCGACGGCCGCCGTTCCCGCCGCCGCCCGCCCAATCCCCCCGGCACCCCGCCGCGCATCACGCAAATGCTCCCGGCGATGGACGTGCTGGACCGCGACAAAAACGGCGAGATTTCCGCCCGTGAAATCGAGCAGGCCGTCGCCCGGTTAAAAACACTCGACCGCAACAACGACGGCAAACTCGACGAGGCCGAACTGCGCCCATCCCCCCAGCGCCGCCCCCGCTAACCACGCTTAAGTCGGAAGCGCGGTTAAACGACCCGGTTTTTCCAATACCCCGGTTGGCGGCTGCAGTGCATTACAGCAATGATGTAAATGTGGTTTGACTCGACAGAAAAAAGCACAGCGTATGGGAAAACATGAACAAGGATACGGCGAATTTCTCCATCGAACACTCGCCACCGTTCCGGTGCTTCACAAGCTTGCCTGATTGCATCGTGAACGGCATCAATAAATCGAAGTTCCAGTCCCGCTTGGCGTTTTGAGTAGTAATCGGCATCCGTTTCGAACTCCACGAGTGCTTCGGGATGAAACTCGAACCTCATCCTGTATATTTTTCACGAAGCTCGGCAATGGCTTGCTCCCCCGGAATACCGTCAACTGCGCCCGAGCGTAATTCTGAAAGGCGCCTCGACCCTTCCTCTGCCCACAGGCGGCGAATCAAATCATCATCGGCTGGATCCAGACTCTCGACGAGCCGGTCTGCGAGCTGCACACGCGCCTCAGACGGGAGTGCCAGCGCTTCATCAGTTATCTCTTCCAGTCGTAACGGCATGGGTGGATGCTAGATTGTCGGGTGATTCGTTTCAAGCAACTAAACAACCAACTGGCGAGTTGCTTTTGTTGTTAGACAATTCGTGAGCAAGATTTGTGATTTCTGATCGCATGGCCAACCGTTCCAGCCAGTTTTCCGGGATACCAGATGCACCATAGTATGCACCGGCCACTTGCCCACAAACCGCCGCAGTCGTGTCCGCATCATCTCCCAAGTTGGCGGCCTTGAGAATCGCCTCCTCGAACGCGTCAGTAACGTTGAAGCACCACATGGCAGCTTCCAAGCTTTCAACGACGTATCCAGTTCCACGAATATCCGAGGCAGCTTTCCCCTGATATACACCCTTGGCGATCGCAACGATTTTTCCCGCCCCCATAAACGAATCTCGATCTCTGAACAGGACTTCCTCCTTCGGGCAGCCGTTTAGCGCACGGCATATTATCCGTGCAAGCAGCCGGCATGCATCCGTGCACTCCTTCGCTCCGTGAGTCGTTCGCGAACTGTCAGCCGCATATTGCTCTGCGGCATCAATATCCGGGTAATAAAACATGGGTACCGCCGCGAGCCGCATAATGCTGCCATTCCCGGCTGATTGTGGGTCTTGTGAACCAGCGTAAACTGCGCCGGTTAGCCGGTGACACCGGAGGGCAGTGGCAACCGTGCCCCCTATATCGAAACATGACCCGGTGCTGCTTAGATAGCCCGAGGACGCCCACTTGGAATAACGCTCAATCTGGTCGCGTGGATCAAAACCATTCCTTTCAACAAGGCTCGTGGCAAGGCAAAGGGCCATTGACGTATCATCTGTCCAGTGGCCCGGCTGAAGAATCGCCTTATCTCCAGTGCCGGTACGGCACACCCAAGCGGGAACCTGCATCAATAACCTCCCGCAGAACCGCTCGGCTGCGAGTTGACGCCGGAGGCGTGCCTCAAGGGCTTTGCTTCCTCGGCAACTCAGCAACCTCCCACGCGCCGAGGATTTTGTCGGCGAACTCGGTTTCGGTGCAGTTTTCGGTGATACGCCTGGCTGGCTCGGGGAGGTTGAACGGGGGGCGGGTGAGGTTGAGCGGGCGCCATTGGCCGGTGATGATGTCGTCGTTTCGCGTCACGCCGGGAAAGCTCGTCGTCAAAAGCCACTTGGCCCCGGAGCGGGCAACGTTGGCCAAGGCGGCCTGCGCGTCGGCAAACGACAGATGCACGAGGCAGTCGCGGCACAACACGGCATCGACGGCCGGCAGCGTGTCGTGGATCAGATCCAGTTTGCGAAAGCTCACTCCGCCGCGCGCGTGCCCCGCTTGGTTTCGCTCGATCAATTCTCCGACCAAGTCGCCGCCGATGTAGTCGATGCCGGCCAGGTCGGTGTGTTGCATCCAGTGAAAATCACCGCACGGCAGGTCGAGCAGCGACGCCGCGCCCAGCTCCTTGAGCAGCGTCGGCAGTTCGCGGCGAATCGGCCCGGTTTCCTCCAGCGTCGAGCCGGGGCCGGAGACCGACTCGGTTTCATCCCAGTGGTTCGTCTCGTAAATGTGCCGGAACCGTTCCTCGGCGGTGCCGAAGCGCTTGGCCAAGCGCCGGCCGGAGCGGCGTTGCAGCCAGCGGTACAGCGGCGGGGCGAACCGGCGCAGCGCCCGCTCGGCGCCCTGGCGCAGCGGATCAGTCATATTCCTTCCGCGAAAATAGCCACATGCCCAGCGCAACCAAGCCAATCGAAGCCAAGCCGAGCACCCACTGCGCCGTCGCCGCCGAGACCGGGTCGTAGGCCGGGATGCGCGGATTCAGGTTAAGCGGCGACGAGTCGTCGTACAGCCAACTGTTGGCGTAGAACGAGACCGTGATGCGTTTCACCACGCCGGGGATGTTCGCGGTGAGCGTCTCGATCATCAGCGCGTAGGCCAGCGCGAGAAACGTGGCCCGACGCACCCACGCGCTGAACAGCAGAAACAGACCGACGTAGCAGGTCGTGGCGAGCGTCACCACCGGCGTGAACACGCGCAGCGTCACCCAACCGTCCGCGCCGAACGGCAGGCAGAGCGAAGCCAGGCTGCCGAGCGTGACACCGAGCGTGAGCAGCAGGACGGCGGCGTATTGTGACAGGTAAATCAGCGGCCGCGGGACGCTGGTGCTGAGCAGGTACACCAGCGTCTGCCCGGTGCGTTCGGCGGAGATGGCCGACGAGGCGTAGGCCAGCGAAATGATCGGCAGCAGGAAACCGACGAACAACCGTGAGAGAATCCGCGAGGCCAGATGATCGACGGCCCGGTTGCGTTCGCCCTGGAGAAAAACAGACAGGAGGACCGTGACGGCCAGCGCCAAGCCGATCAGCACGGCAATCACGATCGTCTGCCGCGAGAAAAACTGGCGGCGCAGCGTCAACCGGAACACCTGCGAACAGGCCGCAAACCGCGAAACTGGGGGCGTGTTTTCCATCTGTTATTCCGGCCGGGAAGCCCGCTCCATCAGGTAATCGAACACCGCCTCGGCCGACGTGTCGGTGGCCTTCAGCCGGTGGACATCGACGTCGTGCGCGGTCGCGAATTCGCCGAACTCGGCATAAAACCGATTCGGGTTTTGCACCTCCAAAAACAGATCCTCCGGCGGCTGGACGGTCACCGACTTGACCGACTCGAGCGCCATCAACTGCGGCGCAACGCGGCGCGGCGCGGCGCACGAGATGCGCATCTTGAGCGGATAGTCGTCGAGCACGTCGCGGATGGTTTCCAGCGAACCGGAGGCCAGCAATTTCCCCCGGCAAACGAACAGGATGTGGTCGGCCAAATGGTCCATCTCATTGAGGATGTGGCTCGAGATCAGCACCGCCTTTCCGGCCTTGGCCAAGCGGAGGAACAGGTCGCCCAACCCCTCGCGCCCGACCGGGTCGATGCCGTTGAGCGGCTCGTCTAGCACGAGCAAATCGGGATCGTGCACCAGCGCTTGGCCAAGCTTGATCCGCTGCCGCATGCCTTTCGAGTAGGTTCGAACCGGCCGGTCGGCGCGGTCGGCCATGCCCACCGTCTCCAGCACCGACTCGGTGCGGCGCCTGGCCTCCGCGCCGGTGAACCCGTGCAGCCCGGCCGTGACGCGCACCAGCCGGCGGCCGGACAACTCGTCCCATGTCGCGTCGCCGTACGGGCAGAAGCCGACGTGCGCCTTGGCCTTGGCCAGCCAGGCGTCGTGGCCACAGACCTGAATCTCGCCGAGGCTGGCTTGGCTTTGGCCGGTGAGCAGTTTCAGCAAAGTGGTTTTGCCGGCACCGTTCGGGCCGACCAAGCCGGTGATGCCCGGGCCGATCTCGAGGCTGATGCCGTTCAGCGCCATCAACGGCCCGAACCACTTCGAGGCATTCCGCACCTCGACGAGCGGGGACGATTCAGTGGTGGCTGGGCGTTCGAGGGTCATGACCGGTGCTGCAACTGGCGGAGGCGAAACAGGATGGCAATGATGGAACAAACAGAGACCCCGGCGACCACCCCGGTCGCCCCCTCAAAAAGTTCGTCCACCTCGCCGAAACAGCGGCTGCCCAGGATGTAGACGTCGCGCCAGAAGTTCAGCAAGCCCCAGTGGGAGTTGTCGAACTCGTCACTCAAAATCTCGCTGAGCACCGGCAGGAACACAAACAAACCGCCCCACAGCATCACCAGTGGCACCGGCCGCGGCATCCACGACACCAGCGCCAACAGCAACAGCCCGACCGCCACCGAGAGCAGCGCCCCGTAGCCGACGATGCCGAACGCGATCCCGTATTTTTCGCTGAAGTAGTCTCCCGGCTCCCCCAGCAGGCCGTACTCGAGGAACAGCACCAGTGCCGGAAGCGTGGTCGTCAGGCTGATGAGCAGCCCGATCGCCAACAGTTTCCCGAGCGCGTAGTGGATGATGCCGATCCGGCGTGACAAATAGAACATCAGGCCGCCCCGGCTGTGGTCGTTGCCGGCCAGCACCGAGCCGGCGAACGCCAGCAGAATCATCGTCACCGTGCCCTGTGCCAGCATGAAATTAAGGTAAGTGGTGCCGGAACCGTCCAGGTCTTTCAGCATGTTGGTGAGCAGTTTTTCCACCTGCGGAAACTGCTGCCGGAGTGTCGCCAGCAGGTAGATCGCGCCAAACATGAACAGAAAGCTCATCGACGCGACGGCAAACAGCAGCCAAAACAATTTCCGGCGGAAGACCAAATGCAGCGCCGTCCGGGCAATCGGCCAAACGGCAAACCAGACTGGTCGCACTGTTGTCGTTTCGTTTTTCGGCACGGGCAGGCTCACGAGGCCACCCCGCTTTCCCCGCGCTTGGCCAAGCCGACGAGCCGGCGGTACACCGTCCGCAAGTCCATCTCCTCCGGCTCGAGACCAGTCAGCGTCACCCCGGCCCGCTTGGCTAGGCGGAAGAACTGCCGGCTTGCCCACTCTGCGGGAACAACCGCCCGCGCCTGGCCGGGTTCCTCCACGGGCGACACCTCCACGCCGGCCCGTTGCAGTGCCGCGAGGAAGGCGTCGTTGGCCGCGCCGTTCCCGTTTTTCCAGCGGAGCAAAAACGCGTGCGCCTGGCCCGCAAGCAATTCGTCGAGCGACCCAGAGGCGGCGACTTGGCCGTTCTCCAAGATGATCGTGTGACGGCAAACGTGCTCGATGTCGCCGAGCAGGTGCGTCGAGAACAGCAGCGACTTGCCGGGCCGCTGCGCGAGCGACTTGAGCAACGCGAGCATCGCCGTGCGCCCGTCGGGATCCAGCCCCGAAGTCGGCTCGTCGAGCAACAGCAGATCCGGATCGTGCACCAGCGTCGCCGCCAGCTTGATGCGCTGGACCATGCCGGCGGAGTAATTCTCGAGCCGCCGATACCGCGCCTCCTCGAGGCCCAGTTGCGACAACAGCTCATGCGCGCGGCGCAACGCCAGCTTGCGCGGCATCCCATTCAACTCCCCGGACAGACCGACATACTCGATGCCGTTGAGGCCGGGCGTCACGCCTTCGCGCTCCGGCATGTAGCCGATGCGGCCACGCAGCCCGACGCCGTTCCTGGCCATGTCCGACCCGAACACCCGCGCCGTGCCGCCGGTGTGCCGGACAAGCCCGAGCAAAATCTTGATCAGCGTCGATTTGCCCGCGCCGTTCTGCCCGACCAGCCCGATCGCCCCCGGCTCCACCGACAACGACACGCCGTCCAGCGCCAGCACGGAACCATACCGGTGAGTCAGGGACTCGATTTCAAAAAGCGGCGTCACGAACTTGATCGGCGGGCACGCTACACGGGGCCTGCGTCGCGCGCCATGTTTTCCAGCCAGTCGCAGGTCGGGGGCAGCACGCTCTGCCAGCGGAACCCGAACGACCGCTCCCACGCCGCCGCGCGCATCGCGTCGTATTTCGAGGGGTCGTTGGCCAGGCCGATGACGGCCTCGGCCAGGCTCTCCGGCGTCTCGGCTTCGCTGACGAGGCCGGTTTGCCCATGCACGGTCGAGTCCACCAGCCCGCCGACCGGGTAGACCACCACAGGCGTGCCCATCGCGTTGGCCTCGATCACGTTGAGCCCCCACCCTTCGCGCATCGACGTGTGCAGCAGCAGGTGCGCCTTTTGCAGCTCGATGTTTTTCTCCGCGTCGTCGAGGCGACCGGCGATCGTCACGGCATCCGACAGGCCAAGCTCGCCGACCTGTGCCTCGATCCGCCATTGGTCCTGCCCCCAGCCGATGATGGTCAACTCCGCCTCGCAGCCCTGTTCGCGCAGCAACGCGAGCGTCCGCACCACGTGATCGACCCGCTTGTTCGGGGCCAACCGAGCGAGGGCAATCAGCCGCAGCGGCTTGGCCAAGCGCTTGGCCGGGAGGGTCGGCAGCGGCTCGGTGTCGGTGCCGTTTGGCCAGACGCGCACGTCGCGCACGCCGTGGCGGATCAACTGTTGGCGGGTTGATTCCGACACGGTCCAAAACGGAACGCCGGCGTACAGCCGCTGGAAAAACCGCTCCTGCGTCTGGCCAACCGCGCTGGTCAGGCGGCCGTAAAATGCGTGCCAGATCGGCCCAAGCACCTCGTGAATGTAGGCGACGCAGTTCGTGCCGGCCCACCACGGTGCGAACCACGGGAGGCCGTGGTGCTGGTCGATCACGAGGCCGAACGGCTCGTGTTCGCGGTGGCAGCGACGCGCATGCAAAATGGACGAACCGCGTCCGCCGCCACGGATGATGCGGATGCCGTCGATCACCGTCTCCGGCTCGGCGCCTTCAAAATCGTTCGCGAACCAAATGACCTCGTGGCCACGCCGCACGAGTTCCGCCATGTGCCGCTGCGTGACCCGTTCCGCGCCGCCGGCGAGCGGGTTCTCCGGGTCGCGCCAGTTCAGCATGAGGAAACGCAGAGGCGTCATGCGGACAGCCCTCCAAACTGCGCAATCATCACGGCGTTGGCGTACGGGAACGGCCGGCCGTACTCGCTGGCCAAGGCGGCTTCGGCGTCCACGGATTGCCAAGCCAGGCGGCCGGTGCGCTTGAGAAACGTCGCCCGCTCGCTGCCGAGTTGCCCGGCGGCGATCATGCGGTCGAGCGCCGGGTTGTAGCCAAGCGGCAGCGTGATCACGAGTTGCCCGGCAGCGGCCAGCAACCCCCGGCAGGTCGTGATGGCTTGCGCGATTTTTTCGCCACTGTCGCCGTCCGCCTCGTCGTCGAACCCGATGTGCTCGAAGGTCGAGACGGACAAAATCAAATCGAACCGCTCGCCCGGCGCGAAGTCGGCGATGTCTTCGTTCACGATGCCGGGGCCGCGCTCGAACTTGTCGAGCACCGTGTGCGCGGTGTCGAGGTAATGCGGCGTGACGTTACCGACCTCGAGCACGCGTTTGTCTGCGAACCGGCGGAGGAACTCGGCGGCGACCGGCACCTCGACGGCGCGTTCGTTGGCCCACGTCATGTTGTAGCGGTGATAACAGAGCGGCAACGTTTTGCCCTCAAAAATAAATTCGCGCCTGGCCAAGCGCGGGATGATCCACGGCGCGAACGCACACCGCAACGGCTTGAGCAGCAGCTCGCCCGCGCCGAAGCGGCGCACAAACCAAGCGACCTTGCCAACGCCGCTGTTGTACAGGTGCGCTCCCATTGTCAGTCGGACGATTTACCCGTGAACGTCATACCTTTGTGTGGTCGATCGAGCTCTCCCTCTCCCCAACGCTCTCCCGCTGGGAGAGTGAGTTTTGGCGTTCGCGGCACCGTCTTGGAGTGCGATTCTCTGCACCGCTTTGGGATGCTCCGGAATGCGGCAGAGACGGCCGCACTCCAAGACGCTCCTGCGACACACCAGCACCGCTTGCCGACCGGGATACTCCGACCGAGTCTTGGGCGGGACGCCCAAGTCGGCACGCGAGACGCGTGCGCTCCCCATTCCCTCTCCCTCAGGGAGAAGGTGGCCGCAGGCCGGATGAGGGTGAACGCCCGGATGTTTTTTGTGAAAAACACAGTCTGTTTGCCGGGTTAGGCCGGGCGCGTCGCGCTGGCGAGCAGCGTCTCGAAGTGCGGCTCCCCTTCCTCGCGCGACACGACGCTGATGTCGATCTCTCCAAAGCCGGCCGACTCGAGCCACTGGTGCAGTTCGCTCTCGGCAAAGCCCAGCCAGCGGTCGCCGAACAACTCGCGTGCCTGGTCAAACTTGTGGGCGACGAGGTCGAGAATCATCAACTGCCCGCCGGGCCGGAGGATGCGAAACGCGCTGGCGATCGCCTGCGCCGGTTCCTCGGCGTGGTGCAGCGCCTGGCTGAGGATTGCGAGATCCACCGACGCGTCGTCGATCGGCGGATGCTGCAGGTCGCCCTGCCGAAACTCGAGATGAGCCAAGCCGTTTCGCGCCGCCTTGGCCTGGCCAAACTTGACGATCTCCGCCGAGTTGTCCACCGCGATGACGCGTTTGCATTTGCGCGCGAGCAACTCGCTGAGCAACCCCTCGCCGGAGCCGAGGTCGGCGACGACGATCTCCGGCACGAGCCGGAGCAGCAGTTGGCCAAACGCCTGCCACGAGCGGCCCGGCCCATACACGCTGTCGAACCGGCCGGCCACATGGTTGAAATAAACAAGATCCTGATTTTCGCGCCGCTCGAGGATGCGCTTCAGGTTGACGCAGTCGGACGCGTGCTCCGGGATCTCCACCGCGCCAGCGGCCGCCAACTCCACCAACTTGCGGTTGTCCGAGCCGTTGTCCGGGGCGATGCGGTAGTAGGCGTTTTTGCCGTCGCGACTCGACGTCACGAGGCCGGCCTCCTGCATATGGCCAAGGTGCATCGAGATGCCGGACTGCCGCATATTCGTGATCTCGGTCAGCTCGCGCACCGTCAACTCGCTCTCGTTGAGCAGCGCGAGCAACCGCACCCGCGACGGGGCGGAGAGGGCGCGCAGTGACTTGAGAGTGGAGGCCATGGAGGAGTCTCGCTGGTCGCCGACGGTTGCACCCCGGCCCCGGATATTCAAGTCAGGCGTTGAGCACCTCGGCCGCCTTGGCCAAGCTGTCGCCGTCGCCGACGTTGAGCATCTCGGCGTCGCGATCGATCCGCCGCATGAATCCGCTCAGCGCCTTGCCCGGGCCAAGCTCGATGAATCGCGTCACGCCGCCGGCGATCAATGCGCGGATGCACGCCTCCCATTTCACCGGCGAGGTGACTTGATCGACCATCGTGCCGGCGATCGTCCCAGCGGCGGCGTGCGCTTGGCCGGTGACGTTGCTGTACACCGGCGTCGTCGGTTCGCGCAACTCGACCTTGGCCAAGGCCTCGGCCAAGCCGGCCTGCGCCGGTTGCATCAACGGCGAATGATACGCGCCGGCAACCGGCAACGGAATCGCGCGCTTGGCCCCGGCCGCCTTGGCCGCCTCGCAGGCGGCGTCCATTTTGTCGGCGTCGCCGGAGACGACAATTTGGCCGGGGCAATTGAGATTGGCCAAGCTCACGCCGGCCTGGTCGCAAACCGAGCGCACCGCCTCCTCGTCGAGACCGACGATCGCCGCCATCCCGCCGGCGCTCGCCTCGCACGCCTCCTGCATCAGCTCGCCCCGGCGGCGCACCACGCGAAGCCCGTCCTCAAAGCCAAGCGCATCGGCCGCGGCCAACGCGGTGAACTCACCCAGCGACAAGCCGGCCGTCGCGTCGAACGCCAGTGACGGCACCTGCTCGCGGAGCAGTTGCAGCGCGATCCAGCCGACGAGATAAATCGCCGGTTGCGCATGCTCGGTCCGCACCAATTCCTCCTCCGGCCCGGAAAAACAAATCCCGCTCAAGCCGTAGCCCAGCACCTCGTCGGCTTGGGCAAACAACGCCTTGGCCGTGGGATGCGACTCCGCCAAGTCCCGCCCCATCCCAACCCCCTGAGCCCCCTGACCGGCAAACAGCAATGCAGTCTTCGCCACGGGCAAAACGCTACCAGCGAAAAGGGGGAGTGTGGAGGGGAAACTTGTCAACGCGACCTGTCCGACGGCAAATCGGTGAGGTAACGCGCGTGCGTTCGGGAGGCGATGCATTTTGTGGCGGACTCTGATCCGCCGGCGGCGCGCAGCACCTCGGCAATTCCTCTGTTGGCGGTCAAATCCAGCGGAGTGCCGTACTCGCAGACTTGGTTGAGTCGAGCACCGTGGGCGATCAGGAATTTCGTCACCGCTGTGTCTTCTCGCTTGGCTGCGTTGTGCAGTGCGCTGCGGCCGTAATGGTTTCCGGTGGGCACATCCGCGCCGGCCTCGACCAGCAACCCGAGCACCGGCAGGCTGGCAAACTCCGCTGCGGCGATCAGTGGCGTGGAGCCCCGGCAATCGCGTGCATTCACGTCCGCGCCGTTGGCCAGAAGCAACCGCACGGCCCCGAGCCGGTCTTCGTCGGCGGCCCGATGCAGCGGCGTGCGGCCGAACGGGTTTCGCTGGTTCACATCGACGCCCTTGGCCAAGAGCAGCCGGGCGGTGGCCAAGTCCGAACTGCCGACCGCCTCGTAAAGCGGCGGGTTGCCGGGAGCGTTGGTGGCATTGGCCAAGCTTGGCCCGCCGGTTTGCCCGGCACCTCAGCCCGCCAAGGCCCCGGCCGCTGCGGTGAGCAAAAGTCGGTGGAGGTGCGAGGCCAACATGTTTCGACGAAGGCTAATCCAAGGGCTTGATTGGGTAAAACTCGGGGGGGGTGCGTTGGCCGGTCATCAGTTTGCGGAGGCGCGTGACGACTTTGGGGTTGTTGGCGGCGACGTCGCTGGACTCGCTGATGTCCGCCTCCAAATCGTACAGCTGAATCTTGAGCGGGGTTTTGTTGTTTTTGCGGAGGATGTTTTGGCGGAGGGCTTTCCAGCGTCCGGCCCAGACGGCCTGCTGCCCGCCGTAGCCGGAGAATTCGCGGTAGAGGAATTTGCGCGGGCGCTGCTTTTTGCCAAGCAGCGTGTTGGCGATGCTGATGCCGTCGATGTCGGCGGGCGTGCTGGCTTTTTCGCCGATCAAGTCGAGCAGCGTTGGCATCCAGTCCTCGAAGCCGGTCACGACGTCGGAGGTGCTGCCGGCCTTGATTTTACCGGGCCAACGGACGATGAGCGGCACGCGCACGCCGCCCTCGTACAGCGACCCCTTGAGGCCGCGCAGCGGCTTGACGCTCTCGAAGAAGTCGTAATCCACCTCGGCCTTCAGGTGCGTGGTGCCGTTGTCGGAGGTGAACACGACGATCGTGTTCTCGGCGAGGCCAAGCTCGGTGACGAGGTCGAGCACGCGGCCGATGTAGCGGTCCATCCGCGTGATCATCGCGGCGTAGGCGGCGCGCGGGGTGAAGTGCGGCGTGTAGCCGTAGCCGTTGGCCCGGGTGAACGGCGGGTCGTCCCATTTCTGCGCGAGGTACGGCTCAAGCTCCTCGTCCGGCACGTGCAGCGCGACGTGCGGGATGAGCGTCGGGTAGTAGAGGAAGAACGGCTTGTCGCGGTTTTTGCGGAGGAACGCCAGCGCCTGTTCGTTGATGCGGTCCGGCGCGTAGTCTTGTCCCTTGAAAATGTCGTAGCTGCGCGGGTCGGCCGGGTCGGTGCCGTTGGCCAACGAGGCATGGCCCGGCACCGGCGGGTGGTTGTTCAGCGGGACGCGCTTGAGGTTGCTCCAGAGATAATTCGGATAATAGCTGTGCGCATGGCGCTGGCAGTTGTAGCCGAAAAACCGGTCGAAGCCTTGGTGGATCGGGTCGCCCTCCGAGCCGGGGAAGCCGAGTCCCCACTTGCCGAACGCGCCGGTGCCGTAGCCGTGGCCGCGGAGCAGCTCGGCGATCGTCTGCTCCGCTGCGGGGATGGGCCGTTGGCCTTCCGGTTTCACTTCGCCGTTGTTGCGGACGAAGGCGTGGCCGGGGTGCTTGCCGGTCATGAGCACGCAGCGCGACGGCGCACAGACGGCGTTGCCGGAGTAGTTGCGCGTGAAGCGCATCCCCTGCCTGGCCAAGCGGTCGAGGTTGGGGGTCTTGATTTTTTTCTGGCCGTAGCTGCCCAACTCAGCAAAGCCCAAGTCGTCGGCCATGATGAAAATGATGTTCGGCTTGGCCGCCTCGGCCGGCTTGGCCAAGGCCAGCATCGCGGCAGCGGCCAAGGCCAGCTTGGCCAAGCGGGAGAGTCCGGTTTGGAAGGGTTGCATCTGGCCGGGCAGCCTCACACAGCGGCGGGTGGCGAACAAGAAATCCTGAACGACCGGACGGCAAAAAAAAGCCGGCCAAGCCTCAGCTTGACCGGCCAAAGTTCTTTCCGGAGCGCCAAGGTTGGGGAAACCTTCAAGCTCTCCGGTGAATTGCCAGATTGATGCGATGTCAGCAAAAGTAGACATCCACGACAGCACTCGCATCAGACACCGTGCGAACTGCGGCGAGTAGTCATCGGGCCGGTTTTTTTGTCAAGCACTTTTTTTGAGTGCCTACGACTCCCTTCCCACGATTATCGCGCATTCGTTGCCGCAAAACGGTAACTTTTGACACGGTAAGCACGTATTTTCGGGTCGGCATTGCGACTGCTCTGACACCGGCACGTTTGAGCTACGCCGTTGACGAAGGCGGCTTTTGGCCTATGTTTCCCACGTCAAATTGAATCGACCATGAAAAAGACACTCATCGCAACGTTGCTCGTCTCGGCGGTCTCGCTTAGCCAAGCGGCGGATTGGCCCAACTGGCGCGGCCCGGATTACAACGGCATCTCGCAGGAAACGGACTGGTTCGAGAAATGGGGCTCGAGCGGCCCCAAGCGGCTTTGGAACGCCTCGGTCGGCACCGGCTTTGCCGCCGTCTCGGTGGCGGACGGGAGGGTGTTCACGATGGGCAACAAGTCCAACAAGGACACGGTCTACGCGCTGGACGAGGCCACCGGCGAGACGCTCTGGAAATACACCTACAGTTCGCCACTCTCCCCCAACTCCTACGACGGCGGCCCCAACGCCACCCCGACGGTGGACGGCGACCGGGTTTACACCTTCAGCAAGGACGGGCAGGTATATTGCCTCGAGGCGGCCACGGGGAAGCGGGTCTGGTACAAAAAACTGGTCAACACGTACAAGGTAAAGAAACCAACCTGGGGTCACGCCAGTTCGCCTTACATCACCGGGGATCGGGTGATCCTCAACGCCGGGACGCACGGCTTGGCGCTGGACAAACACACCGGCAATTTGCTTTGGAAAACCGGAACCACCGCCGCCGGTTACGCAACGCCGGTGCCGTACGATCACTTGGGCACTCCGGCGTTGGTGATCTTCGGCAAATCCAAGGCTTACGGGGTCCGAATCCGCGATGGTGCCAAGCTGTGGAGCAAGACGTTCCAGGACCGGTACCAGACCAACGCCGCCGACCCGATCCTTTACAACGGCAACATTTTCCTCACCACCAACTCCAAGGACGGGGAGATGATCCAGTTGCGGGGCAGTGCCGGGTCGTCGGTCCACACGCTGTGGAAAAACCGGGACATGAGCATCCATTTCAACCCGCCGGTGGTGGTGGGCGACTACCTGTACGGCTTTGACGGGCGCGTCAACAACAGCGACGACCTGCGCTGCATCAACCTGAAAACCGGCGACACCGAGTGGTCAAAAAGCTCGATCCCGTGCGGCTCGATCATGGCCTCCGACGGCAAGCTGATCGTCCTGAGCCGCAAGGGCGACCTCTACGTCGCCGAGGCGTCGCCGAGCCGTTTCAAGCAACTGGCCAAGTCCAAGGTCCTCACCGGCACCTGCTGGACGGTGCCGGTCCTGGCCAACCGCAGCCTCTATGTCCGCAACTCGCGCGGCACGCTCTACAAGCTGCAGATGAGCGAGCAAGTCGTCGAGCCGCAGCCGCTGGCCGTCAGCCTCAACGGTGCCCAGCTCGAGTTCTCTTGGCCGGCAAAGGGCGACTTCATCCTTGAGTCCACCGTTGCGCTTGGCCAAGCGGCCGACTGGAGCGAGGTCGGCAGCGGCACCGCCAAGGAGGACAACCGCAACGTCGTCCGCGTCCGGCCAAGCGCGGCTCAACAATTCTTCCGGCTCCGCAGCGAATGAGCTTGGCCAAGCGCAACGGCTTCACGCTGATCGAGCTGCTGGTCGTCATCGCGATCATCGCCATCCTCGCCGCGCTGCTGCTGCCGGCCCTGGCCAGTGCCAAGGAACGCGCCCGGCGGACGAACTGCAAGAACCACATCCGCCAATTCCTGCAGGTGGCCCACATGTACGGCGGCGACAATGAGCAAAAGCTGCCCAGCGGCCTGTCGGACGCCAAGGATCCCATGGACGACCACACACCGCTGATCTCCACGCCGATCCGCGCCGCCCTGCTCAAGTATGCCCCGTTCCGCATCTACGAATGCTCCAACCTCGGCAAGCCGTTCGGCAACCCACGAGGCTGGCTGTTCGAGGGCTGGGGCTACGTCATCGGCTACAACTATCTCGGCGGCCATTACCAGACCCCGTGGCCGGCGATGGGTGAGTTCCAGGGCTGGATCTCCCCGCAAACCTTGACCGACAACCCCAGCCTGCCGCTCGTCACCGACCTCAACACCTGGTCGCCCGGCTTCATGCACACCCTCGCCCCGCACGGCCCAAGCGGCCCGATCCTGTTCGACTACAACACCGACGAGACCGGCGATCGCGACTACTCAAACCCAAGCGCGGAGGGGGCGTCGTCGAGGGATCTCGGCGCCGACGGCGGCAACGTCGGCTGGCTCGACGGCTCCGTCCGCTGGAAGGACATCGACCAGATGAAGCCGTACCGCGGCTCGCAATTGTGGGGCGAAGACGGCGCCTTCACCGTCTGGTGAGCATCGCCGTTTTGGGGAGCGGGAGGGGCAAGTTCCACCTTGCCCCATTTCAAAATTCATTTGGGACGAGGTGGAACTCGTCCCTCCCCGGCCGATTCCGGCGCATGTTCCCAGCTGAACGCCTGCAAAAGGTCACCGGTGGGCATTGCCAGAATGGGCTGCGTTGTGTAAACCATTTCCGTGCCGAGCGACTCCCCCAGCATCCTCCTGCTGATCCCCGCCTACAACGAGGAGTCCCGCATCGGCCCGGTGCTCGAGGCGTACGCGCGCTATTTCCGGGAGCATCATCCGGACCGATTCCACCTCGTCGTCGTGCTCAACGGCTGCACCGACGACACGCTCGGCGTCGTTGAGCGCGCCTCGGCTCAGTTTCCCGAGATCAGCCACGTCAACATCCCCGAGCCGGTCGGCAAGGGCGGCGCATTGATCGAGGGACTCAAACTCGCGCCCGAGGCCGACCTCGCCGGCTACGTCGATGCCGACGGCGCCACCCCGCCCGCCGCCTTCGACGAGCTCATTACCGAATGCACCACCGTCGACTGCGTGATCGGCTCCCGCTGGATGGCCGGCTCGGTGCTGCGACAGGAACAAACCTTCCGGCGGCAATTCGCCAGCCGCGTCTTTCACGCGATCGTGCAGGGCCTGTTTTGGATGGGCATCCGCGACACCCAATGCGGGGCCAAGGTGATGCGCCGCGAAGCCGTCGAGGCGATCCACAGCCAACTCACCGTCGCCGACATGGCATTCGACATCAATCTGCTCTACGCCCTCAAGCGCTCCGGCTACACCGTGCGCGAACTGCCGACCGAATGGACCGACCAGGTCGGCTCCAAAGTGGAGATGGGCCGCACCTCGCTGGTGATGCTGCTGTCCGTGATCCGGCTGCGGCTCTACTACTCGCCCCTGTACCGGTTGCTCGCCCCGCTGCGCCCGCTTGAGGCGTGGCTCTACCGCAAACTCAGCGCCCCCCCACCGCTCAAGTAACCCCCGCTTGGCCAAGCGGCGAGAGCAAACCCGATTTATACCCCGAAGGGGCTTGGCCAAGTGCGAGGTAGGGACGGCTGTTCCCAGCCGTCCGTGTCGTGCGGCGCGCCTTGTGCTTTGAAATACGCCCTCGGCGCGCTGGGACAGCTCGCCCTGCCTTCAATACGCCTTGGCGGGACGCCAAGCCGGGCACGCGGGCCGCGTGCGCTCCCCGTGGCGTCAGCTGGGCTTGGCCGAGCGGACTCGCCCCTCAAACACCGCGCTTCGCTAAGGCGACCGCAATCAGAATCGTGTACGGAAATTAATTACCTGCTAACGATTCGCGCTCTTTGATCAATAGCTCGAGCAAGAATTTGTCGGATAAACCGTTTTCGTTGCCCTCCAAATTAGCAAGACAATCTTTTGCTGTTTGCCATGTTTTTTCTGATTCTGCTTGTCGATTCGTTTTAAAATGAATCATTGATAGTAATGCATTATTCAGCCCCGGTAAGAAGGGATGGGTGGCTGATGTGTATGAAAGCGACCGATCACACCATTGCTCAGCCGTTGTCATATCACCCGAACGGTACTCCACAATAGCCATAGTGAAACAAAACCAATTATAATAATTAGTCCCTTCCTTTGTTCTGCCTAATGCCTGTTGAGCATAATTACGGGCTAGCTCGACTTGTTTTGCGTCAATTTTCAAAAAAATAGATCCTTTTGCAAGTCGCTCAAACGTAGTGTCATGTTTTGGCTCATGGAACCTATCAAACATTTTTTGGCAATAAGTTGAATATGCATCGACATCACCTGTTTTGGCAATTAATGACGCCCCTAACTGCCACCACATTGTCGCAAAGTTTTCATTTCCATGAGGCGATTCCTCCTCGAGTTTAACAAATGTGTACACCCAGTTTTTTGCCTGATCAAAATTGCCTAATGCCAAGTTAATCCGGCTTGCATATAATTTGGAATACTTATGTTGTGGATCAGTTTTGTTTGCGGCATTGATGGCCACCAACGCCGAATCAAAATCGCCATTCCGAGCATAGCCTCCAGATTTCTGTCTCATCGATTCGGCAAATTGTGGCAAGCCGCCTTGTTGCCCCTGCATAATTTCCAAAGCCTTGTCCACGTCTTCCTGTGATAACTCCTGTCCACTTACAAGGGCCAGAATCGCCTTTTCTTCGTTTTCCTTGGCCTGTTTCCAGGCGAACCCGGCGATGATGGATGCGGTGATGGCGACTACCGATAAAACGGTCGCTAAAATGGCTCGCCGTTTTTGGGTGATGGCCAAGCGCTCCATGGCTTCCGCTTTTGCCTGCTCGGCCTCGGCTCGTTCCTGCTCGGCCTTGGCCAAGGCTTGGGCCTGGGCCAGTTCGCGTTGGCGGGCCTCTTCGCGTTCACGCTCCTCCCGAACGGCCTCGTCGTGAGATTGGTCAAGGAAGGCCATGGCCTCGTCGAAGCCGGCAAAGTAGTGGTCGGCCCAGGTCTTGTTGGGCTTGGTTTCCTCACGCCATGAGAGGGCGATCTGCAGGTCGGGGTCGCGGTAGTAGCCGGCCTTGCCCTCTTGATACAGGCTGCTGGTGTCGGCGAGGCGGCGGTAGATCTTGGCCGACTGCGCCTCGTCGTCCACCCAGTCGCGCAGGCGGCGCCAGGCGCGCATGAGGCTTTCGTGGGAGATGTCGATGACGGTCTTGGGCGTGATTTCGGCCTCGCCGCTGGGCATGAGGAAGGTGCGGCCCTGCCGGCGGAAGGCGTCCACCACGGCGCGGATTTTGGGCTCCTCCTTCTCGATGATCTCACACAGTTCACGGAACTGCATCGGCCGCCGGATGCCTCGGTTTTGGTCCACCTTCTCGGTGAGCGCCTTGAACAGTTTCTCGGCGATCCAGCGGTGCCCGTCGTCCGCCAGTTCGGCGTGAACCTCGTCGGCGTGGCGGCTGAGTGCCTCATCCATCCCGCCGGTGGCCTGGTAATGGTCGAGGTCAAGCGGGCCGTCCGCGCCGCTCTCATCCCAGTAATCCCATGTGCGCATGAGGGCGTGCTGGAGGATCGGCAACTGGTCGGGGTCGTCACCGATATCGTTAAGCAATCGCTGGACAAGGCGGGAGGTGATCTCGCGCTGGCCGACAGCCACCGGCCCCTCGATGGCCTGCCGGCGCTGGTTGCGATTGAGGCGCGGGATGAGGTATTCGCCGTCGTTGACCGCCTCGGCCAGGCCGCGGAACTGCGCGCAGTCGCCGAGAAAATCGGAGCGCATGGTGAGCACCACGTAAACCGGCAGGTCGATCTGCTCGCTCGCCTCGAGCAGCAGCGTGATGAAGTGCCCGGCCTCCTCCTCCGACAGCCCGCTCATGCGGCGGAAGCGGAAGATTTCCTCGAACTGGTCGACGACCAAAAGCAGGTTGGTGTTCTCCGGCAGGTCGCCCTGCTTGACGGCCTCGACCAGCCCCATGCCGCTGCGGGCAAGCGAGGCGCGGACGTGCGAGTGGATGTGATCCTCGCCGGCGTCGTGGATGTCGGCCTCGATGAGCGCCTCGGCGAGGTTGGTCAGCGGATCGCCCCCGGGGCGCATGACGGCGACCTCCCACGACGAGCCGGCGGTGGCCATGGTGCCGCCGTGCAGTTCCGGCAGCAGCCCGGCGCGGACGAGCGATGACTTGCCGCTTCCGGAAACGCCGACCACTGCGAGGAATCGTGTTTTGCGCAAGCGCGTCAGCAGCTCGGCGGTCTGTTCCTCGCGGCCGAAGAAGAGGAATTTTTCCTCAATCTGAAACGGGCGGAGTCCGGGGAAGGGATTGAAATGTGCGTCTTGTGGGTTCATGGCGTGTCAGTTGGCGAGCTTGGCTTGGGCAACAAAGGGGGCGAGGACGGCGGCATCGAAACCGCCCGGCTGGGTCAGCACCTCGGCGAAGTGAGTCTTGAAACGGCTTTTCCGGCGGTCCTCCGGCGGGGCGACAAGGACGACCTTGGCGCCTATTGGCTTGGTGCGACCGAAACCAGGCGCCTGCATCAGGTCCATCACCTTCATCTCGACCCACGAGCGGCCCCCGGCCCCGTAATAGATCAGCACCGCGTCGCAGAGGGTGAGTTTTTGGCGGTGGGCCTTGGCGATGTCGGATTCCTCCCCCTCGAACAGGGGCAGCGACACCTCGAAGCCCTGCGCGAAAAGGTAGTCCTCCAACGGCTCGATCGCCTCCTCGTCACGGGCGTCGCAGATCAGATAAACGTTGGCGGCGGCGGGCGCTTGGCCAAGCGCGGTCGGCTCCGGGGCGGTCGGCTTGGCCTTGGGCTTGAGCCGCTCGAGCAGGTAGCCCTTCAGGTTATCGAGCGACTCCTCGACGATCTCCGCGCCGGCATGCGTCGCGTCGTCCTCGTTGATGCGGCGGATGAAGTCGATCTGCCGGTCGTCCCCGGCGACCACGCCGCGCGGCAGCCAGATGATCCGCTCGAGGCCGGACTCGCGGCTCAACTCGGCGGCGATCTGGTTTTGCAAATCCGCCACTGACCGGTCGGCCTCCTCCGGAATCATCCCGTACCGGGCGCCGACCATGTGCACGGCCAGGTCGCAGCGCTTGAGGATGTCGCGCAGAAAATCGCACAGCTCCGGCCCGACCAGCGGCAGATTGTTCTCCGGCAGCACACGGTGGCCGCGCTCGACCAGCTCGCGCTTGATGCGGTCGCGCTCCGGCTGCACGTCGGTCGTCGTCGCGGCGAGAAATATGGTCTTCGCATCGGCGCTGATTTCGGGCGTCTCGACCTCCGCCGCGCCGCCGCCGTCGTAGTTTTTCAGCAGGCCGCAAATCTCGTAGGCGAGGTCGTAAATGCGGGAGAAATAATTTTGCCGCGCCTGCTCGCCGAACGCCTCGTCGTACTCGACGAGCCGTCCCGTGTCGGCGTCAAAGTCAAAAAACTCAAACCCGATGATGCTCTGCAACACCGGCGGCAGGTGACCGGGAATCTCCCCCGGATCCACCGGCGTCTTGACGACCTTGAAAAGGCGCGACCGGTCGCCCACTTGGATGCCGCCCGACTCGGTTGCCTCCCGGTAAAACTCGTTGAGCTCGCGCAGGCACCACTCCGACTTCATGTAGCGCGGGCTCATGATGGAGATCATCACCTTGGCCCCCTTGAAGGCGTTCATGATTTTCTCGTCGAAAATATCGTTGCCCTGGATTTTCTGGTCGCGCCAGATGTTGGGCTTCTCTCCGAGCAACTGCCCGAGGCGAACCTCGAGAACACGGTGAAACTGGGTGATCCAGCCCTTCTGCCCCTCGGTCAGCGGCTGGTCGTCAATGTGGGCGTAACTGATAAATACGTCATTCATGATACTCTGGCTCCCTCTGACAAATTGCGGTGGACGGGAGTTAAAGGAACCGGCCATCCATTGTAAACCAAAAAACCGCGCACGCACTTGGCCAAGCGAACGACAGCTCGCACGCGCTTGGCCAAGCGGGAAATGGTTTGCTCCGCCCGCGCGGTTTGGGGCACGGTTTTGTGCATCCAGTGAAAGGGAGCGACGAACCATCCCCCCAATCGCCCGCTGGCGACGCCACGGCGGCGGACGCCTTGGCCAAGGTTCGCGAGCAGGGCGGTAGCCTGGCCGGGCTGCGGACGGTTTGGGAAAAGCGGCGGCGCAACGCCTGGGCGGGGGACGTCGCGGTGTACCGCCAGGCGGTCGGCGCGGCGCTGAAGCTGGGCGAGGCGTTCCTGGCCTACGACATCGCCCGCGAGGGGTTGCAGATCTTTGCCGGGGATGTCCGGCTGCTGCAGTTGCAGGCGCTGGCGCTGGCCCGCACCGGGGCGACGCAGCGTGCCAGCGCGATTCTCGTCGGGTTGCGCGAACAGGGACAGGACGACGAGGAGACGTTCGGCATCCTCGCGCGCACGCACAAGGATTTGTGGATGATCGCCGGGACGGAGGAGGAGCGCGAACATCACCTCCGCCGCAGCCTGGACGATTACCTCAAGGGCTACGAATGCTCGGGCGGCTATTACACCGGCATCAACGCCGCCTCGATGGCACTCGTCGCCGGGGAGACGGAGACCGCCCGGCGCATCGCCGGTGAGGTCCGCCGCCTCTGCGAGGAGGGAATGGCCAAGGGCGGGCCGGAGTCGCCGGAGTCGTACTGGCTGCTGGCCACCGCCGCCGAGGCGGCGCTCGTCTCGCGCGACCTGGAATCGGCCCGGGTCAATTACACCCGCGCCACGACCGAGAGCAACCCGGGCGCCGCCGAGGTGAGCCGCACGCGGGGCCAGGCGCGGTTTTTGCTCAAGTCGCTGGGCGAGGAGGAGCGATTGCTGGACGACTGCTTTGTGCTGCCGCGGATCGGCCTGTTCACCGGGCACATGCTCGACCGGCCCGACCGGCCGTCCGCCCGGTTCCCCGCCGCGCTGGAGGAGACGGTTCGCGCCGAGATCGAGGCGTGCGTGGAACGGCGGGACGTGCGGATCGGTTATTGCTCGCTCGCCTGCGGCGGGGACATGCTGTTTGCGGAATCGATCCTCAAGCGCGGCGGCGAGGTGCACATCTTTTTGCCGTTCAACATCGAGGAATTCATCAAATCCAGCGTGCGGTTCATCCCGCGGGACGACCTGGTGGAGCGGTTTCACCGCGTGCTCGACAACGCCGCAAGTGTGCGGATTCTCAACGAGCATGGCGACCCCGACGATGGTGCCGCCTACGATTTCTGCAACCGCGTCCTCGCCGGGTCGGCCATCCTCAAGAGCCAGTTTCTCGGCATGGACATCGCCCCCATCCTGCTGTGGGACGGCAATCGCGGCGACGGCGGCGGCGGCACCGAGTCGGTCCGCAACTACTGGCGAGACGCCATCCATCATGAGGCCGAGATCGTGCCGATGGACCGGATTCTCGCCGATGCCGTGGCCGGCGGACTGGCCGCGACCGAGCCGGATCCCCGGCCGCCCAGCCCGGCCACCGGATCGGACGACCGAACCCCACAGGAAATCCGCGCGATGCTCTTTGCCGATGTTGTCGGGTTTTCCAAATGGCCGGAGCAGTGCGTCCCGCTGTTCATCCGCGAGGTCCTCGGCCGCGTGGCGGCGATCCAGGAGCGGGACGATGCCCGGCCGCTTTACGTCAACACCTGGGGCGACGCCATTTGCGCCGTGTTCGAAGACGTCGAGACGGCGGGACACTTCGCGCTGGCGCTGCAAAACACCCTCCGCGAGACCGACTGGGAAACCACTGACCTGCATCGGGACGTCCGCTTCCGCATCGGCCTGCACGCCGGGCCGGTGTACAAATGCTTCGACCCCCTGCTTGGCCGGGACACCTACAACGGGGCGCACGTCAACCGGGCCGCCCGAATCGAGCCGGTCGCCGTGGAGGGGCAAATCTTCGCGAGCGACGCATTCGCCGCGCTGGCCGTCATCGCGAAGACGGAAGATTTTCTTTGCGACTACGCCGGCACGCGCGAACTCCCCAAGGGCGCCGGGATGCTCGCCACCTTCCTCATCCGCCCAGCCCACTGACCCGCTTGGCCAAGCGGGCACGGGGAACAGACGCGGGCCGCGTTTGTTCTTCCGGCGGGCCGACGGGATGCGGCTTGGCCAGCCGGTCAACGTCAGTCCAGAATGCGGACTCGGTAGAATTGTGCCGCGCCCAAGTCGCCGCGCGGGTCGGCCCAGTCGACACGCCCCGCGTCGTTGGTCACCTCGTCCACGCCGATCCAGCCGGCCAGGTCGCTCGACGACTCGATGAGATAAATCTCGCCCGGCCAGCCGAGGATCGACAGGCCCGGCCCTTCCGCGCCGAGCGTCAGCGTCAGGACCACGCCGTTGCCGGCCATGCCATCCAGTTCGTCGTCGAGGATCAACGGCTGCGGTTCGGCGTTGCCGCCATCGCCGTCCGGCTTGGCCAGTTCGCTGCCGAGCTTGCCGCCGCGTTGGCGCAGCAGTTCGCCGGTCTCGGTGCGGCGGTAGCGCAGCGCGATGTCGAGCGCCGTGCGGCCGGCCTTGTCGAGTGCGTTGACGTCCGCCCCCTTGTCGAGCAGCAGCAGCGCGATCTCCTTGCGGCCTTTTTGGGCGGCGTAATGCAGCACGGTCTTTTTCCGCTTGTTCGCCGAGGCGTTGATGTCGGCCTTGTTCTCGACGAGCACGCGTACCACCTCGATGTAGCCGTTGTAGGCCGCATATTGCAGGGCTGTGTAGCCGCCCCGGTTGCCGGCGTTCACGTCGCCGCCGTTCTCGATGAAGCGCCGGACCGCATCGGCGTAGCCGTGGGCCGCTGCGTAGTGAATGTCGGTCTCGGCGCGAAGCTCCTTGCCGGTGCGCGCGCCCTTGGCCAAGAGCAGCTCCACCAGCGCGTCGTTCTTGCGTGATACCGCATCGTCGAGCGGCGTCTTCCTTCGCTTGTCCAGCACGTTGACCGCCGCCCCCGCGTCGAGCAGCCGCTTGGCCAAGTCGAGGTTGCCGTTGTGATAGGCGACGTAATGCAGCGCCGTCTTGCCGCTCTTGCCGGCCAAGGCAACATCGGCCTTGGCCTCGAGCAACACTTTGGCCACCTCGACATGCCCCTTCTTCGCGGCCAGGTGCAACGCCGTGTAGCCGGACTTGTTCCTGCCGTTCACGTCGACCCCGGCAGCCAGATGCGTCTTCACCGCATCAACGAGCCCAAGCTGGGCCGCGGAAAAAATCGAGCCGGCGGCCTTGAGTTCCTTGCCGGTTTTGCCGCCCTTCTCGCGCAGCAACGTGGCGATCTCCTTTTTCTTCCCGGCGAAATCGAGCGCCGTCTTGCCCTTGCGCTGCGCGTTCACGTTGGCGCCCTTTTCGATCAGCAATGCCGCCGCCTCCTTTTGCCCGCGCCGTACCGCGAGGTGCAACGCCGTGTAACCCTGCTTGTTGGCGGCATTCACGTCCGCGCCGCCCTCGAGGTGCTTCTTGATCGCCTCGAGATCGCCCACCCCGGCGGCAGCGAAAATATTTTCCGCAGCGGCCAATTCCCTGCCCGTCTTGCCGCCTTTGCTCCGGAGCAGTTCCGCCAACTCGGTGCGTTTCCTCGACACCGCGTAGTCGAGCGGCGTCTTATTTTTGCCGTCCTTGGCGTTGACCGGTGCTCCCGCGTCGAGCAGCCGCTTGGCCAAGTCGAGGTTGCCGTTGTAATAGGCGACGTAATGCAGCGCCGTCTTGCCGCTTTTGCTCGCGGCGGCGATGTCGGCCTTGGCCTCGAGCAACGCCGCAGCGGCAGCCGCTTGGCCGCGCTTGGCTGCGAGATGCAGTGCCGTGTAGCCGCCCTTGTTTTTGGCGTTCACGTCCGCGCCGCCCTCAAGGTGTTTCTTGATGGCGTCGAGATCGCCCACCTCGGCGGCGGCGAAAATATTCTCGGCGGCGGCCAGTTCCTTCGCCGTCTTGCCGCCCTTGGCACGGAGCAACTCAACAACTTCGGTGCGCTTCTTCGCGATGGCGTAGTCGAGCGGCGTCTTGTTTTTCTTGTCCTTGGCATTGACTGCCGCGCCCTTCTCCAGCAGCAGCGCAGCGGTGGCTTTGCGGCCATTCTGCGCGGAGTAGTGCAGCGCCGTTTTCTGGTACTTGTCGGCGAGGGTGACGTCGGCCTTGGCCTCAAGCAGCAATGCCGCCGCGTCCAGTTGCCCGGCGCTCGCCGCGAAGTGCAACGCCGTTTGCCTGTGTTTGTTCAGGGCATTCACGTCGACACCGGCCTCGAGGTGTTTCTTGAGGGCCGCGATCGAGCCGATCTTTGCGGCAACGTAAATCGACTTCGCCGCCGCGGCGTCGCTCTTGCTCGTCACGCCGACGCTGCGGAGGTAGGCGGCCAGTTCCCGCTTGGCCTCGCCCCCGGCGAGGTCGAGTGCGGTGCGCCCCTTTTTGTCCTTGGCCGCGAGGTCGGCCTTGGCCTCGACCAGGAGCTTGGCCAAGGCGAGTTGATTGTACTGCGCGCAGTAGTGCAGCGGCGCCTTTTTGCTTTTGCTCCGCAGGTTGATGTCCGCGCCGTTGGCCAAGGCGAACTCTGCCACAGCCACCTGGCCGCTCCGGATTGCGACATGCAAAATCGAGTAGCCGTCCTTGTTTTGGTCGTCGATCTTGTTTTCCTTGGCGAGGAAGCCGTTGATCGCCTCGACATCCCCCTCGGCAGCGGCCTGCCAAATGTTGGCGGGAGGGTTCTTCTCCGGGTTTTCCTGGGCCTGTGCGGTGGCTGTGCATCCCGCAGCAGCAATCACTGCGGCGGCCAAGATGTTGTGAAACGTCCTCATCATTTGCGGGCAACGTAGGTGAGCGGGGCGGGTTGTAACAGGGAAAAACGGACTCATGCCACGGTCCTTAGCACACAGAGTACCATCGGGAAAAACGGCTGGTTTTGGCCATATTGGAGGCAAAAAAACAGGGTCAAGCGCGTGATCCGGGCGCAGTGGATGTGCCGCTCACTCCGCCGCGCTTGGCCAAGGCCAGTCGCCGTCCTCCCACTCGATCGGTTTGCGCTTGCTCTCCCCGTACACGAACCGGCCGCCATCGTCAGTTTCGTTGTAACCAATGGAGTACAGCGTGAACGTCCCGTCAGCATCCCGCCGGTACACCAATCCGGCGTCGCTGAACCAGTCGCCCGGCACGGTGGCCAGCCACTCCGGCGACAGGGCGGTGAGGCTCGCCGGGTAACTGCCGTTGGCCAAGCGATGACTCTCCAGCGCCGTGACGATGAGCGCCTGGTCGATTGTTGCCTGGCTGGCCGACATTCTGATCCCCATCTTGTCATACGCAGGCAGCAGCATCATCGCGAAGACGTGGTACGGGGTGAAGCCTTCTCGCAGCGTCCGCACTTCCTCGTCCAACGATTTGAACCCGTTGGCCGCCAAGCGGCGGTTCTCCAGATCAATTCCCGCCAAGATATTCTCCGTGACGATGCGGTTGATGTGAAACTGATTTTGATAAAGCCAACCGTCCGGCATGCCAACCCCAACGGGCATCGACCCTCCCGTGACCCTCTCCAACTCTCCCGTCGCATTGCCGCCGCCGCCTCGCATCCGATCCATCCAATGGTTGATCATGTTTCGCTCGCCGCGAAAACACCGGGCCATCCCCTCCATCAGGTTGATCGGCTGCAACGCCTCGCGCAGCTTGGCCCACTGCGCCGCCGACCATTTGTGATCGACCGCTCCCTCCCAATACGGCTGCAGGCCAACCTGAAGGATGGCCACGCGCACCAGTTGCGAAATGAGCAGCGGCTCATTGGCGAAGCTCTCGGCCAAGCGGATCGATGTCACCGTGTCGTGCAGCGCCCCCTCCGTGTCGCCCTTGGCCAGGCGCGCCGAGGCCCGCAGCGAAAAGAGCACCGCCGCCTGTTTCGTCACCTGCAGATGCGGGAGGAGCGCGGTGAAGGCGTCCTCGTAACGGATGTCGAACCGGCTGTGCGGCCGGCGCACATCGCTGGCCAGCGTGGCCATGTCGGCCGCGTACGGCTCCAACGCGGCCACCACGGTATCCACCGGCGTGGCGCCCTTGGCCGGGGGATTGTCCCTCCCCAGAAGCGCCTCCTCCCACGACGCAAAATCCCTCCGCTGCCCATGCTGCCAACCGAAGGAGCTTCGCGGCGAGCGTTCCAGTTTAAAACGGTCCTTTGCCACATCGAGCGCCGCCGGGTCACGGGGTTTGCCGTCTTCGTCGCGGTCAAACAACGGCTCGAACAACGCCGACTTGGCAAAGTTTTGGTCGTCCGGCACCTCCGGCGGGACGACGCTCGCGAGATCAAACGTCTCGCCCTTGGCCTCCCACTCCGCTTTCCACGTCTCCCACTTCGTGCGACCGCGCCAGTTTTCAACCTGCCAAGCGGTGGTGATCAGCGCGATGACCGAAACAAACGCGATGAACAGGCGCTTCAAAATCCGCGCACTGAACAGCCACCGGAAGAATCGTGCAAATGTCGGCACGCCGGAAACGTAACCGCGTTTTGGCAAAAACGACATGACAAAAAACTCACGCGAAGCCGCGCTTGGCCAAGCGGGTTGGCTCGGGCATGATTCGGGCAGATCGCGCCATGCATGAGGTGAGTTTTTTGCAGGATCTGGCCGTGGTCATGATCGCCGCCGGCATTGTGACCGTGCTGTTTCAGCGCCTCAAGCAACCGGTGGTGCTGGGCTACATCGTCGCCGGCGTCCTCATCGGCCCGCACTGGCTCGAGCTTATCAAGGGGCAGGATGCCATCAAGTCGCTCGCCGAGCTGGGCATGGTGTTCCTGATGTTCTCACTCGGCCTCGAGTTCAACCTGCGCAAGCTCCGACGCGTGGCTGCCACCGCGCTGGTCGCCGCGCCGCTGGCGATTTTGCTGATGGTGTTCGCCGGCTATCAGGTCGGCCAACTGATGGGCTGGACGCCGGTGAGCAGCCTGTTTCTCGGCGCGATTATTTCGATCGCCTCGACGTCGGTGATCGTGAAGGTGCTGCAGGAGATGAAGCGCGACCGCGAACCGTTCGCCGGGTTGATCTACGGCATCCTGATCGTGGAGGATCTGCTCGGCGTGGTGATGATCGTGCTGCTCACCGGCATCGCGTCCACTGGCGACCTTGGCCTGCAATCGATGGCCGCCTCCACCGGAAAGCTGCTGGTGTTCCTTGTGACCGTGCTGGTGGTCGGGCTGCTGCTCGTGCCGCGACTGCTCAATTTTGTCGCCCGGTTCGAGAGCAATGAGCGGCTGTTGGTCGCCGTGCTGGGGCTGTGTTTCGGCACGGCGCTCGTCGCAGCCAAGCTGGGATTCAGCGTGGCGCTGGGGGCGTTCCTCGTCGGCGCGGTGATGGCCGAGTCGGCGCAGAGCCGGCGGATCGAGTCGCTGGTGGAGCCGGTGCGCGACCTGTTCACGGCGGTGTTTTTCGTGGCGATCGGCCTGTTGGTGAACCCGGTGCTGCTGTGGCAGCACATCGTGCCCATCATCGGAATCTCGCTGGTGGTGATGGTTGGGCAGATCGCCGGCAACACGTTTGGCACCGTGGTGGCCGGGCACGATTTCCGCACCGCCGTGCGGGTCGGCACCGGCCTGTCGCAGATCGGGGAGTTCTCGTTTGTCATCGCCACGCTGGGCCTGACGATGGGTGTCACCGACCCGAGCCTGTACCCGATCGTTGTCGGCGTGGCGCTGGTCACAACGCTGTTCACGCCGCTCTGGATTCGCAACGCCGACGGGCTGGCCGACGGGCTGCTGCGGGCCTCGCCCAAGCCGCTGGCCGGCTACCTCGCGCTTTACAAGGATTGGGTCGAGCGTTTCAAGGGGGGCCAATGGAACAGCCTCGCGTGGAAGCTCTCTCGCAAGTGGCTGCTGCAAATGGCGGTCAACATGGCGCTGGTGGCGGGGCTGCTGATCGGCGCCGCGACCCTCTACCGGCTCAAGCCGGCCTGGCTGGTGGAGTGGAAACTGGAACCGGACACGCTGCGCGCGGCGCTGTGGGTGGCGGCGCTGGTGTTGTCGCTGCCGATGCTCATTGCCAATCTGCGCAAGCTGCAGGCGCTCGGCATGCTGATCTCGGAGGCGACCGTCCGGCGCGAGTCGGCCGGCCAGCGCACGCAGTCACTCCGCGCGGTGGTGGCCAATGTCTGCCTCGTCGCCGGCACGGCCGGGATGGTTCTCTGCGTGTTGCTGCTCAGCTCCGCGCTGTTGCCGCCGCTCGGCGTGATGCTGGCGTTGGCGGTGGTACTGGTGGTGGTGGCCTGGCTGCAATGGCGCTTTCTCGTGCGTGTCTACGCCCGGGCGCAAATCGCGCTCAAGGAAACGTTTGAGGCCAACGAGCTTGGCCAAGCGGAGGCCGAGGCCGCCGACCTGCCCGCCGGTCTGCTGGAGGCCGCGCACTTGGACAGCGTGCGCTTGGCCAACGGCAGCCCGGTGATCAATCAGCGAATCGGCGAACTGGATTTGCGCACAAACACCGGCGTGAGCATTGTGGGCATCGAGCGTGACGGCGAGCGCATCGTCAACCCCGGCCCGGAGGAGACGCTGATCGAGGGCGACCGGTTGCTGCTGCTCGGCGAGGGCACCCATCTCCCCAAAGCCAAGGCCGAACTGAGCCCTTAACCTTCGGCCGTCTTCGGCTTGAGTTGGGGGAAGAGCAGGACGTCGCGGATGCTCTCCTGACCCAGCAGCATCATGATCAGCCGGTCGATGCCGATGCCAATCCCGCCCGCCGGCGGCATGCCGTGCTCGAGCGCGGTGAGAAAATCCTCATCGAGTTTTTGCTGCTCTTCGCCGGCTTGGTTTTGCAACGCCTCGCGCTGGGCCACGGGGTCGTTTTGCTCGGTGTAGGCCGGGGCGATTTCCTGCCCGTTAATGCAGCACTCGAACACCTCGATCGTCGTCGGGTCGTCCGGCGTGAGCTTGGCCAGCGGGATCAGTTCCTTCGGCAAATGCGTGACGAATGTCGGCTGGATCAGCGTCGGCTCGATGAGCTTCTCGAACAGGCCGTTGGTCACTTCGTAGTCCACGTAGTCGGGGCCGATCTCTGCGCCGAGGTCGATGGCGCGTTTGCGGCGTTCGTCCGGCGTGACGTCGAACCAGTCGTCGCCGCCCTTCTCGCGGATCAACTCCTTGTACTTCACGCGGCGCCACGGGCCGGTGAGGTTAATCGTGCGGGTGACGTTGCCCTCGGCGTCTTTGTGCTCGATGACGAGCGTGCCGACGACCTTCTCGGCGACACGCGTGATCATCGATTCGAGCAGCTCCATCATCGTCTCATAGTCGCCGAACGCCTGGTACGCCTCGAGCATCGTGAACTCCGGGTTGTGCCGTGGCGAGATGCCTTCGTTGCGGTAGTTGCGGCCGATCTCAAACACACGGTCCATCCCGCCGACAAGCAGCCGTTTCAAGTACAGCTCGAGCGCGATACGCAGATAAAACTCGCAGCCCAGCGCGTTGTGCTTCGTGACGAACGGCTGTGCCGCCGCGCCGCCGGGAACCGACTGCATCGTCGGCGTCTCCACCTCGATGAAGCCGCGCTCATGCATGAAGTCGCGAATCTCGCGGATGATCGCGCTGCGCTTGTAAAAGACCTGCTTGACGTCGTCGTTGGCGATGAGGTCGAGGTAGCGTTGGCGGTAGCGCGTCTCGATGTTCGAGAGGCCGTGCCACTTGGCGGGGAGCGGCCGGAGCGCTTTGCCGACGACGGTGAACTCCGCCGCCTTGAGCGTGATCTCCTCCGTGCGCGTCGTGAACATCGTCCCTTTCACGCCGATGAAATCGCCGAGGTCGAGTTTTTTGAGCACCTCGAACGCCTCGTCGCCGAGCGCGTTTTTCTGCGCGTAAACCTGCATCCGATCGGAGCCGTCGCGGATGTCGAGAAAGACACTTTTGCCCATCGTGCGGAACGCGGTCATGCGCCCGGCCAGCGCGACTTCAAGGCCTTCCTCGTAGTTTTCCCGCGCCCCGGCGCACGTCCCGTCCGGGGTGAACTTGTTGGCGAACGGCTCGATACCCTTCTCACGCAACGCGGCCAGATTGGCCCGGCGCTGCTCGATCAATGAATTTTCCTCTTCCATGAAACTCCCAAAAAAGGGCGCACAGTTAATCATCCCGCCGCCCGCTTGGCCAACGAAAGTTTTGCGCTTGGCCAAGCGTTGACGCCTCCCTCCCTCCCGCTAGACTTGGCCAAGCGACCCATCATGAAGACACGACTTTCAACCCTCCCCCTGCTTGGCTTGGCCGCCGCGCTGGTTGCCGCCGGTTGCACCACGCCCAAGCTCGCCCAGCAAAAACGGGTCGTTTACGGCGAACGCAACGAGCACGAACTGGCCTATGAGTTTCTGCAGCCTCGGAAACCCAACGGCCTCGGCGTTGTGGTGATGGTGAGCGGCAGTTGGCGGTCGAACCCCGACGACTTCAAGCCGATGATGGGCAAGGCGTTCCTGCGGCGCGGCTACTCGATGTTCGCCGTGTCGCACCTCTCCCAGCCCAAGGCGACCATCCCGGAGATTTACGACGATGTCACCCGCGCCGTGCAACACATCCGCAAGCACGCCGATGAGTACGGCATCGATCCCGGCCAACTCGGGGTCGTCGGGGCCAGCGCCGGCGGTCACTTGAGCCTCATGGTGGCCACCCGCGGCAAGGAGACTACCGGCAAACCGGACGGACTCGTCCGGGCGGTGGCGATTTTCTTCCCGGTCACCGACGTGCTCAACCCGGGCAACCCGGCCAAGACGGAAGAGGACGGCGGGCCGTCAAACCGATTCCGAAAGCTGTTCGGCGTCGACCCGGACGACCTCGACGCGTGGCACCGGGTCGGCCGCGAGTTGTCGCCGCTCTACCACGTTGACGGCGACACGCCGCCGGTGCTGATCATTCACGGGGACGACGACGAGGTGGTGTCGTTCCGGCAATCCGAGTGGTACATCGAGGCCGCCGAAAAGCACGGGGCCAAGGCCAAGCTCATCCGCAAGCGGGGTAAGGGCCACGGCTGGGCAACGATCCTGTGGGACATGCGAAGGTTCGCCAAATGGTTTGACGAACACCTCGAACCGCCCGCCGCCGACTGACGCTCACCCCGCTTGGCCAAGGCGGAACTTGCAACGGGACGGCCTTTGCGGTACTCAACTCGCCCGCGTTTTCACGCGGTTTCCCCGCTTCGGCCCCAACCGGGGCATTTGCCAATGGCATTGATTGTACAGAAATTCGGCGGGTCGTCGGTGGCCAACATCGACCGCATCCGCAACGTCGCCAACCGTGTGGCCGAGTACCGCCTCCGCGGCGACCAGGTCGTCGTGGTCGTCTCGGCGATGAAGGGCGTCACCGACAACCTCATCGACATGGCCACGTCGCTCATGCCGGTGCCGAGCGAGCGCGAGATGGACATGCTGCTCTCCACCGGCGAACAGACCACGATCGCCCTGCTGGCCATCGCGCTGCAGTCGATGGACATCCCGGCCGCGTCGCTCACCGGCGCGCAGGCCGGCATCGTGACGGATGGCGTCCACTCGAAAGCGAAGATCCGAAACATCACGCCCAAGAAAATTCACGCCCTGCTCGACGCCGGCAACGTGACCATCGTCGCCGGGTTCCAGGGCGAGACGAGCGAGGGCCACATCACCACGTTTGGCCGCGGCGGCTCCGACCTCACGGCGATCGCGCTGGCCTCCGCGCTCAAGGCCGACCTCTGCCAGATTTACACCGACGTCGACGGTGTCTACACCAGCGACCCGCGCCTCGTGCCCACGGCGAAAAAACTCGAGGAGGTTTCGTACGACGAGATGCTCGAGCTGGCCAGCCTCGGCGCGAAGGTGATGCAGTCGCGCTCGGTGGAGTTTGCCAAGAAGTTCGGTGTCATTTTTGAAGTTCGCTCCAGCCTCAACGACAACCCCGGAACCCTCGTGAAGGAAGAAACCCAAAGCATGGAGGACGTCGTGATTCGCGGCGTGTCGCTCGACAAGAACCAGGCCAAGGTCACGCTCGTCGGCGTGCCGGACAAGCCGGGCATGGCCGCCCGCGTGTTCCAGCAACTGGCCGACTTGGCGATCAATGTGGACATGATCGTGCAGAATGTCAGCCACGGCAGCGACACCCCGGCGACGGATCTGTCATTCACCATCGACAAGCCGGACGTGGCCAAGGCGCAGGGCGTCATCAACGGCATGCGCGGCGACATCGGCTTCGGCGAGGCGCTCACCGACGAGGCCATCGGCAAGCTCTCGATCGTCGGCGTCGGCATGCGCAGCCACTCCGGCATCGCGGCCAAGGTGTTCGAGGTGCTGGCCGGGGCCGGCGTCAACATCCAGATGATTTCCACCAGCGAGATCAAGATCTCCGTCGTCATCGGCATCGACAAGGCGGAGGAAGCCACCCGCGCCGTCCACGACGCCTTCCTCGGCTGACGCGCTTGGCCGGCGGCCCCGCGCCATGTAACCTCCGGCTAAGCGGCCACGTATCATTGGCTGGTGTTTTCGGATGAACCGCCCCCGACAGATTTCAATGCTTGCCGCGCTGCTGGCGCTGGCTTGCGCTTGGCCGGGCGCCTTGGCCGCACCGGCCAAGGCGAAGCCGGTAATCACCGACATCGACGGCAAAATCCACTCGCCGTTCGCCTCCGCCAAGACCAAGGCGGTCGTGTTCCTTTTTCTGCTGCGCGACTGCCCGGTGTCCAACGTCTACGCGCCGGAGATCACGCGCATTCACGGCGACTATGCCAAGAAAGGCGTCGCGCTCTACCTCGTGCACCCCGCCCGCGACACCGACGCCAAGGCGGCCCGCGCCCACGCAAAGGAGTACAAACTGAGCGCACCGATCGTGCTCGACCACGACCACAAATTGACCCGCTTGGCCAAGGTGGAAGTCACCCCCGAGGCGGCGGTGTTCGACGGCAAAGGGCGCTTGGTGTACCGTGGGCGCATCGACAACCTCTACGCCGATTTTGGCAAAAAACGGTTCAAGCCGACCCGGCGCGACCTGCGCGACACGCTCGACGCGCTGCTCGCCGGCAAGCGCTTGGCCAAGCGCACCACCGAGGCGATCGGCTGCTACATCGACTTTTCCAATGACAAAAAAAATGACAAATAAACTCATCCGCGCCGGGCTGGCGCTGGCCGGTTTCGCCGCGCTGCAATCGAGCGCGACCGCTGCGGCCAAGGCCAAGCCGACGTTCACCGAGGACATCGCGCCGATCATCTACAACAACTGCACCGAGTGCCATCGCGATGGCCAGGCCGCGCCGTTCACGCTCCGGACCTACAGCGACGTGAAGAAACGCGCCCGCCTCATCAGCAAGGTGACACAGGACGGCTACATGCCGCCGTGGCATCCGGTCGAGGGCCACGGCAAGTTCGTCGACGAACGCCGCCTCACCGCCGACGAGTTGGCCACGCTGAAAAACTGGCACAAGAGCGGCATGGCCGAGGGACCGGCCGACAAGCTGCCCGAGCCGCCCCAGTTCGCCAGCGACTGGCTGCTCGGCAAGCCGGACCTGATCGTGCAGATGCCCAAGGCCTACACCGTGAAGGCCGACGGCCCGGACATTTACCGCAACTTCGTGATCCCGCTCGACCTGAAGGAGGAGAAGTGGGTCGCCGGCTTTGAGGTGCGCCCCTCGGCGCGAGCGGTGCTGCATCACGTGATCCTGCGCATCGACCAGACCGGCGAATCCCGCAAGGCCGACGGCGCAAAGGGGACTCCCGGTTTCAGTGGCATGCGCGGCATCGGCCGCAGCGCGCGCGGCTCGCGCCGAGGCGGCAGCAACGACGTCTTCTCCGGCAGCCTCGGCGGACTCGGCGGCTGGGCCGTTGGTGGCACCCCTCGGATTCTCCCGTTGGGCTTGGCCCGCAAGCTCCCCGCTGGAGCCGACATCGTGCTGAACTCCCACTTTCACCCCTCCGGCAAGGAGGAGGATGAACAGACCACCATCGGCCTTTACTTCACCGACAAAAAACCAGAGCGCACCCTGATCGGCTTCCAGATACCGCCCGTGTTCGGCAGCATCTCCGGCCTCGACATCCCAGCCGGCGAAAGCAACTACGAACTCGCCAGCAAGTTCACCACCCCGGTAGCTATCGACCTGATTGGCGTCGGCGCGCACATGCATTACATCGGCCACACCGCCAAAGCCACCGCCACGCTGCCGGACGGCACCGTCAAGCCGCTGTTTTACATCGACGACTGGGATTTCAACTGGCAGGGCCGCTACACGTACGACAAACCGCTCCGCCTCCCGGCCGGCACGACCGTCGAGGGCAGCGTCACCTTCGACAACTCAGACGCCAACCCGCACAACCCGTTCAACCCGCCTCGCCGCATCAAGTGGGGACTCGAGTCCACCGACGAGATGGGCAGCGTCATCTTCAGCGCCGTGCCCGCGAACGAGGCGGATCTTGACGAGTTCAACGCCGCCGTCCGCGATCACGTCATCGACGAGGCCCGCCTGATGGCCGAGCGCCGACTCGGCGAACGCGCCGGGGGTGGTCGAAGCGGCCGCGGGGGCAACATCGCCAACCGGCTGGAACAATTCCGCAACCGCCGCCCCGGAAGCAACAGCGGCAGCCGGCTCGGCGGCGACTGGCGCGGACGGCTGGGCGCGCGCCTCAAGGAACTGGACAAAAACAACAACGGCGAAATCGAGCCGGACGAAATCGACGACCGCTCCCGCCGCACCATCCGCTTCATCGACACCAACAAGGACGGCCGAGTCAGCAAGGAAGAACTCAGCCGCATCAGCGGCCGCTGAGAGCAGCGACCAGACCCTCAAGCTGCCCGCGGGTGTGTTCACTGGAGATGGCGAAGCGATAAAAGGCGCCCTCGCTTCCCGTTGGGTAACGGATGCACGACGGGTAAATCCCGGTGGCCAACAGCCGACGGCGCATCGCCGACGCTTGTTTTCCGGAGCAATCGAGGCTGAACACCGGGAACGCCGTGTCGCCAACCGGCAGCCCATCGGCGAGTAACTTCCCCTTCACGAACGCGATGTTGCGGCGCAGCCGCTTGGCCAAGCCGGGGCGGGTGCGGAGCAGCTCGAGCGATGCCAGCGTGGCCTTGGCCAAGCCGGACGGCAGCGAGCTGCTTCCGGTGACGACTGGGTTGCCGTCGAGCAATGCCGCCCGCAGCCAGCGCGGCCCCAGGATCGCCCCGCCAAAACTCCCCAGCGCCTTGCTGAACACGATCGACCGGATCACGCGCCGCCCGGCCAATCCGCAATGTTCGGCCGTGCCGCGCAGCCGCTCGCCCAACACGCCCGCGCCGTGGGCGTCGTCGATCCACAGCGTGGCCAAGCGCGGGAGCCGCTTGGCCAAGCCATCCAGCGGTGCGATGCGGCCGGTCGCGCCAAAGACGCCGTCGGTCATCAACACCACCCGCTTGGCCGTGCGGCGGCGGCTCAACCGCTTGGCCAAGTCATCGGCATCGCAGTGGCGGTAACACACCACCGGACAGCCAAGAAATTGCGCGGCGTCACGCAGGCTCATGTGCGCCTTCTCGTCGATGAATGCCGCGTCGAACCGCCCCTCGGCCGCCTGGCCAAGCGCGAGATTCGCGAGGTAGCCGTCGCCAACAACGGTAGCGGTTTCGCTGCCGAAAAACTGCACCAGCGACGCTTCGAGTGCGTCGTGCGCCGGATGGTTGCCGGTGGTCATTCGCGATGCGCCGGTGCCCAGTCCGTCACTCGCCGCCGCCCGCGCGTGGGCCTGGAGCAGCCGGGGATGCCGCGCAAGCCGATAGTAGTCGCACCCGCCAAAGTAGATCAGCCGCCTGCCGCGATAGCGCACGTGCGTGGCCCCGTCCGGCTGGATGGCTGCGGGCAGACTCACGGCTTGGCCGGCGGCGGGTCGAGTTTTTGCAGGATGCCCGCCTTCAGCTCGGCGTACTGCGTTTCGCGCACCTTGGCCAACTGCGCGCGCGCGGCGTCCGCCTGCCCAAGGTGCGCGTGGATGCGGGCAAGGTGAATCCGCACCCCCTCCGCCTCGACCGGCGACGGCGCGATCGCGAGGGCATCGTTCCACGCGGCGAGGGCGGCCTTGGCATCGAACGGCTGCGTGCCCAGTTGCGCCATGGCGGCGTCGGCGGCAAGGGTGAAATTTTTCGGGTCGAGCGCGCGCGCCTTTTTGAACAGCCCTATCGACTTGGCCCCCACTGCGGCACGGTCGATCAAGTAGTAGCGCGCCGCCTCGCCGGGATACGAAAAAATCAGCGTGGCGAGATTTCGCAGGTAAAGCGGCTCCATTGGAGCAAGTGCACCGGCTTTTTCAAAATGCCGGAGTGCCTCGGGGATGTTGCCCATTTTGCCGTGCGCCTTGCCGAGGTTGTTCCATGCAACCGGGTTTTTCGGCGCCCGCTCAAGCGCCTTTTTCCACTGCGCCATCGCCTTGTCGATCTCGTTGAGGTCGCTGAAATAACTGCCGTACGCCAGCCGCGCACGGACGTGGCCGGAGTGGCGACTGAGGAACGACTCGTACGCCTCGCCGACCTTGCTGAGCCGCTGACGCACCTGCAGGTCGAGGGACGCGGGATCGGTGCCGGCCTGTTTCGCGGCGAGTTTCGCGTTGTCGCGAATCCATTCGTCGACCTCGTCGTGCGCCTTGTCGTCCAGCTCGAGCAGTTGGCGAAACTCCCGCTCGGCCGCCGCGTCCGACGCACCCACCGGCTTGGCCACCTCTGCCACCGCTTGGCCGGGCGGAAGCAGAAGCGCCGCCATCAACATCGCAGCCAAACAGCGCCTTTCGCGAGCGTTCACCCTCATCCGGCCTGCGGCCGCCTTCTCCCTGGGGGAGAAGGCACCATGCCGCCCGCGCTTGGCCAAGCGAGGCTGGGAGGGCGCGGGAGGGGCAAGTTCCACCTTGCCCCATTTTATGTTTTGTTTGGGGCGAGGTGGAACTCGCCCCTCCCAAACGTTGGCCAAGCTCCCTCTCCCAGCGGGAGAGGGCCGGGGAGAGGGAGAAAGCGAAATATTTTTTCTGGATCGCAGCAGATTCACGCGCACGGAACCGTTTCGCGGATCGGGGCAATTTTCAAGTTTCGAGTAATCCGCTTGAAACTGGAAACGTGAAACTTGAAACTCCCCGAAGTGACGTATTCCGAGGCGATCGATTCCCTGCTCGACCTGACCCTGTTCGGCTCAAAGCTGGGGCTGGACACCCCCCGGCGGCTCGCCGCGTTGGCCGGCTCGCCGCACGAGCGGCTGCGGTTCATCCACGTCGCCGGCACCAACGGCAAAGGCTCGGTCTGCGCGATGCTCGAGTCGATCTACCGCGAGTCCGGCCTGCGCACAGGGCTGTTCACCTCGCCGCACCTCGTGTCGTTCCGCGAGCGGATGCAGGTCAATCGCGAGCTGATCCCGGAGGAGACGCTCGCCCGGCTGACGGCGCAGCTCCGCGACTTCGCCGCAGAACTTCCAGAGGGCCAAGGGCCGACTTTTTTTGAGATGGCCACGGTGATGGCGCTGTGCCATTTCGCCGAGCAGGCGTGCGACATCGTGCTGTGGGAAACCGGCTTGGGCGGCCGGCTCGACGCGACGAATATCGTCACGCCGCTGGCCAGCGTGATCACCAACATCGGGCTCGACCACACACGCTGGCTCGGCGAAACGCACGCCGCCATCGCCGCCGAGAAGGCCGGCATCATCAAGCCCGGCGTCCCGGTGCTGACGTCGGTCGATCACCCGGAGGCGCTGGCGGTGATCCGTGCCGAGGCGGCGCGGCACGGCGCGGAATTGACCGAGCTTGGCCAAGCGGAGGACACGATCGACCTGCCGCTGGTCGGACCGCATCAACAAACCAACGCAGCCTTGGCCGGGGCGGTGGCCGAGCAGCTGCAGCCGGAGTTGCCGGTGTCGCCCGGGGCGGTGCACGACGGCTTGGCCAAGGTGCATTGGCCGGGGCGGCTGCAGCTTGTCCGGCGCGGCGCGCAGACGGTGCTGCTCGACGGCGCGCACAACGCCGAGGGCGCGGCGATGCTGCGGCAGGCGATTGCGGAGGCGCTCGACGGCGAGCCGCCGGTGCTTATCCTCGGTATGCTGAATGAAAAGGACGGCGCGGGCTTTTGCGCCGAGATGGCGCCGTTGGCCAAGCGCATCGTTTTGTCGCCGGTGGACAGCGGCAACTCTGCTGAACCACGGGAGTTTGAGGCGCCGTGCCGGGCCGCCAACCCGGCGGCGGCGGTCGAGGTTGCGGAGTCGCTTGGCCAAGCGCTGGATCGTTGCACCGCCGAGCCGTTCGTCGTGGTCACCGGCTCGTTTTACCTCGTGGGCGAGGCGATGGAGCGGCTCGGGCTGGCTCCATCGCCGACCCAGGCCGAGCTGCGACTCAACGACTGGGGCGCTGCGGGAGGGGCGAACTCCACCTCGCCCCCCATTTGAGACCACTCGATTTGATTCATTTTAGAGCCGCAACGTACGGAAAGTGGGACGAGTTGGGACTCGTCCCCCCCTTGAGTGTGCCGGGTGGATTTCGGATTGACTTGGCAGGGGGAGGTTCGGCATAAAGCTGGGCGACGGCGAGGCGCGTTCGTCTATCGGTTAGGACGCTGCCCTCTCAAGGCGGAAAGACGAGTTCGATTCTCGTACGCGCTACCATCTCGCCGACACCGCGGCCGGCAAACCCATGACACCGTTTCAAATCATCTTCACTCCCGCCGCTGCCGCCGAGCTGGGCACGCTGCCGAAGGAGCTGCAGTTGGAGATCCTCGGCGAGTTTCGCGGACTGCCCAACGATGTGCGCAGTGACGAGATGGACAACTTCGGCAAGCTCAACCGCGACGGGCGGCACCTGTTCCGCTTTCGGCTCGGCAATTACCGGGTGTACTTCGAGCGGCACGATCTGGGCGTGTTGATCCACCGCATCCTGCACGCGAAGAAACAGCTCCGGGATTTTCTTTACCGCAACAAGCTGCCGGGCGGGGAGGATCGCGTGCTGGAGGAGACGCCGGAATTCTGGAAGCTGATCGAGTCGGCCAAGTCGGCCGCCTGTTAGCTACTGCAGATCCTCGCCCAACTCGACGTTCCAATACGCCATGTCGAGGAAGTGCCGCCAGCTCTCGTGGTAATGCAGGCTGAAGCGCACCTGCATAAACGGATGCCACCGCGGCTTGCGCGGCTGCCGGATCAGGTGCATCCCGGCCTGCTCCGGCGTGCGGTTGGATTTGCGCGAATTGCACGGGACGCAGGAGCAGACGATGTTCTCCCACGAGGTCGGGCCGTCCAGTTGCCGTGGCACGACGTGATCCAGATTGAGATCCCGCGTGTCATGTTTTTTGCCGCAGTATTGGCAGGTGTTCTTGTCACGCTGAAAAATATTGTGCCGCGTGAACTTGACCTCCTTGCGCGGCACGCGATCGTACACCATCAGCAGGATGACGCGCGGCAGGCGCAGCTTGATGCTCACGCCGTGGATGCTCTCCGGATCCGGCTTCTCCTCGGACAGATCAGCCCATTGGTGAAAGCCGAACGTGTTGAAGTCGCCGTTCTCACTGTGCACAACCTGCGCGTTGCCCTCGAAGAGCATCGTCAATGCCCTGCGGGCGGAACAGATGTTCACCGCCTGCCAAAGTCGGTTCAGTACCAGAACCGGCTGATGTAACAGCGCTTCCATGGCCGGAAAAAGTGGCCGGGAAGCTATCACGGCCATTTTGCCGGAGTCAAACCCCAACGAAAACAATGAGTTTGGCCTTCAATCCGGCGCTGGCGGATGATAAAGCGGCGGCAGCGTTCACATGAAAAAACTCACTCCCCTCCTCACCGCGTGCCTGTTCGCGCTTGGCCAAGCGACCCCCGAAGCGGCCAAGCGGCCGAATATCCTGTTCATGATGTCCGACGACCACGCCTCCGAGGCGATCGGCGCTTACGGCTCGTGGCTCAAGGAATATTGCCACACACCGACCCTCGACCGGCTCGCCGCCGAGGGGATGCGCTTCACCAATGTCTGCTGCAACAACTCCATCTGCTCGCCGAGCCGCGCCAGCATCATCAGCAGCCAATACTCACACGTCACCGGCGCGCTTAACCTCGGCTGCAAACTCAAGCCGAACGCCCCGAGCTACATCCGTGAGTTGACCAACAACGGCTACGAGACCTGTGTCGTCGGCAAGTGGCACATGCAACAGTTTCCACGCGGCGTCGGCGATTACGCGGTGACCGTTGGCCAGGGCAGTTACTTCAACCCGACCCTGCACCGGCCCGACGGCACCCGCGAAAAGTACAACGGCTACTACGCCGACCGCTACACCGACTGGGCGCTTAAATGGTTGAAGAAACGCAACAAGGAAAAGCCGTTTTACCTCAGCCTGCACTTCAAGGGGCCGCACGAATATTTCGAGTACCCCGAGCGCTGGGCCAAGCTGCACGACGGCGTCAAGATTCCCGAGCCCCCCAGCCTGCACGAGGACATCACCAAGACCAGCCCACTGCTCAAGGGCAAACATTACTCCGTCATGTACGACGACGAGGGGCCAAAAAGTTTTTACCTCGTTTATCAGGACTTCATGGCCAAGCGCTCCGCCGATCCCGCTGAGCGCCGCTCGCTCGCCTACCAGCATCTCATCCACAAATACCTCCGCTGCGTCGCCGCGATCGACGACAATGTCAAACGCGTGCTCGACCATCTGCGGGCCGAAGGCACCCTCGACAACACGCTCATCATCTACACCAGCGACCAGGGCTATTGGCTGGGCCAGCACAACATGCACGACAAACGGCTCATCCTCGAGGAGTCGCTGAAGATGCCGTTTATCGTCCGGTATCCGCGCGAAATCAAAGCCGGCAGCGTCAGCCCCAAGCTCGGCATGAACATCGACTTCGGCCCGACCATGCTCGACTACGCCGGCGTGAACATCCCAAGCGTGATGCAGGGCGTGAGCCTCCGGCCGCTGCTCCGGGGCGAAGTGCCAGTCGACTGGCGGGAGTCGATTTTCTACGCCTACTACAACCGATCCCCCAAGCATTGGGGCATCCGCACCGAGCGCTACAAGCTAATCCGCTTCCCCGACACCGAGGCCATCGAGTTTTACGACCTCCAAGAGGATCCGCAGGAAATGTACAACCGCGCCGCCGAACCCGGCTTCCAAAAACAAATCGCCGCCACCCAAAAAAAACTGGATACCCTAATGACCAACACCGGCGTCACCCGAGAATTCCTCCTCAAAAAAATGGGCGACAACACCAAACTCCCCCCGCGCATCCACAAAAAACGGAGAAAATAAACCAAGCGCTTGGCCTGTGGAAGGGAAGGGAGGATTCATGTTGACTCTCGGGCAACGAGCCACAAGCATCGCCCATGAACATGACGGCGGAAAAAATTGTAACCGAAGCGCTGGGGCTTTCACCTCAAGCACGGGCATTCGTGGCCGAACGCTTGATCGAGAGCCTCGACGCCGATCCCGGAGCGGAGTTGTCACCTGCCTGGAGAGAGGAAATCCAAAAGCGCTGCCGGGAGGTGGATGAAGGCGTTGTCGAACTTCGCGACGCCGCAGATGTTTTCAAAAAAGCCTACGCATCGCTGGGATGAACCCCATTCGTTTCCACCCCGTAGCGGAGTCGGAAATGATCGATGCGGCAGCGTGGTACGAGGCCAAGCGGGTCGGCTTGGGCAGGCGATATCTCAGTTCTGTTCAGGATGCGATCAACCGAATCGAGTTGAATCCCGAGCTATTCCCGTTTGTCGAGGGTGATGTCCGCCGGTGCTTGGCCAAGACGTTTCCTTTCGGAATACTTTTTCGGGTTGAACCAAACTTGATTGAAATAACAGCCGTCATGCACCTCCATCGTGATCCAGATGATTGGAGAACCCGATAAAGCCCCTCACTTGTCAGTAACAAGAGCCGACCCCGTCATGTTAGTTTTACTCTCGTTCGCCGGGGAGTGTTAGCTAACGGTTTCGAGCTTAACATCGTCTTTTTGACTTGGCGTTTCTTCAATTATCGGACTGACCCTTTCCCCTCCGGGATAGGTCACGCCAACGCTTGGCCAAGCGCCGGGCTGATATCCCGCAGGGATTCCGTTTTGCAGCCCCAGGTTGAATCAAAAGATTCCACCTTGGGAACAAAGCCCCAAAAGAAACCAACCCTGAAAGCGGTTGAACAAAAACAGAGTCACCAACCGCACCGCCTAAACCCGCGACTTGTCAATAACAAGAACCGACCCCGTCACGCGATACCGCATGGCCAAAACATACATTATTTATCACTTATGTCAATAACTTTCAACAACTATTTTGGAGGTTTCCAGAAGTGCCCTTTATTATTTGGCCTGATTTGGGCAGGGAGCTTTCGGCGCTATTATGGTTCAGAATCAGTCCTCGTTGAACCGTCTGGCATTGTGCAATTTATAAAAACAGGGCGTTCCCACTTATTGAGTGAATCCATATTTTTCCAATCAACAATTTTACCATGATCAGGTCCCGACGAAAAATAAGTAAATTTCAATTGTGCTCCTCTAAAATTACAATTTCGAATTGTCATGGTTGTGACCACTTCAACGATGATATTTGCACCCGAAAAGTCACAGTTTCTAAATAGTCCCTCAAAGTAATTACCAGAGTTTTGTCGCGTACTACCACTGATGTACTGCAAATTAGCATTTCTAAAAGATGAGTTTTCAATTATGTGCCCTCTCTGTTCAAGAACAATTCCGCTCAAGTCTTTCCCGTCAAAATTTTTATTGCTCCAATCGGAATGAATAGCAGCACTAAACACAGCAAGATCATATCCTTGAGCACTGACATTCCCTGCCGGACCTTTTGGGCCAGCTGGACCGGCCACACCTTGTAGTCCTTGCGGACCTCTTGGACCTTCACTGCCTTGCGCGCCTTTAGGCCCCAGTGGCCCCGGGATTCCCTGCGGCCCCTCGGGGCCTCTATTCCCTCTTGGCCCAACCAATCCCTGTGAACCCTCGGGCCCCGCAATGCCCTGTGGCCCCGCCGATCCTTGTGGTCCCTCTGGCCCTCTGATGCCTTGCGCCCCCTGCAAGTTTACCCACTCTCCCCAAGTTCCATCCGGGTTCTGCAGTGTCAGCTTTGTTCCTGCCCACTGATGCGCCAATGTCGGCTCAACTGCCTCCGCAGCTGTCGTAACTACCCATTGCCCTCCCGCTGCTCCATCTGTGTTGGCGGTATCATTAAACAGATCCACTACCACTTTCCGTCCATCCTTCGAACCGGTAGCCGGAAGTATGATCACTTCATCGGTGATCTGCTTGGCACCGTTGTCCACCAGTTTCCTGCTCTCGTACTCATCCCCGGCCAATGTTGGCACCTTCAGCGAAACCTTGCCGCTGCCAAGCCCGGTTCCTCCCCGGTAGATGCTCAGCTTGATTTGTTTCTGCCGATACTCCTGCAGCCCCGGGTGCGGCAGCTCAAGCACCACTCCATCAGTCCCAGCCGACACTCCAATCCGGTACACGCCACCAATTTCGTTCTCGCCTATCGCTTCGCCCAAGCTGTAGGTGCCCGAAGATTCTGCCGGTGGAAGGTTCGTAATGGGGACAATGCTCTGAACCGGCTCTTGAGGCTTGGGCTCCTCACCCGGTCCGGATGGCTCTGACTCGACCTTGAAGAACACTTTTTGGTCAGTTTCGGTACGATAGAAGAACACAATATTTTCTCCCGTCCCATCTCCTCCGCCGAGCAGTTTCCACCCAGTTTTCTTCGCCGGATCACTCGTCCCGTAAACGTTGTAGGAGTAGCCCTTCTGGGAGTTGAACTCGACTTTGACGGATCGCTCAATGTCGAGCTGGACGTTCTGGGCTTGAAGCGTGGTGACGGAAAAAACCAACACCAATGCGGCAAAAACTCTTCCTGAATACCGGCAATTCATAACACCCGAAGAGTAACCAGCCTTAAGGCTAAATCAACCCCCGTTGAGGTTCGGCGGTTTCAACAGGTTAAGGAATCATTAGGGCAAGGCGCGTTAATTTTTTTGCTGCTTTTTTTGTTGGGCGGCTTTGCGCTTGGCTTGAGCCTCGGTGCGTTTTTGGGCTTGGGCTTTTTTGTGGTTGGCGACGATTGAGGGGTCGTATTTGCCGCCATACTGGTCGCGGAGGGTGTTGCAGCGGGTGCGGAGGCGGTTGAGCGCTTTTGCGTAATCCGGGTCGGTGGCGAGATTCTTCAACTGATCCGGGTCTTTTCGCAGGTCGTGCAGGTATTCGTACGGCGGTTCCTGCTGGAAGTAGCGGGCGTAAACGTAGCGGCGGCCGCGCACGCCTTCCCACTTCGGGATGGTGGCGTTTTCCATCAAGTGCTCGCAGAAGGTGTCTTTGCGCCAACCCTTCGTTTTTTCTCCGTTCATGATCGGCTGAAGGCTGTGGCCTTGATAATGTGCGGGCACCTCGGCGGCGGCGTAGCTGAGAATGGTCGGGGCGATGTCGGTGTTGAGCGCCATTTGGGCGGCCACTTTGCCGCGTTGTTTTTTTGTGGTGCGCGGGTCGTAAATGATGAGCGGCACGCGCAGGGATTCCTCGTAATGCGACCATTTGCCGGCGAAGCCGCGCTGGCCCTCGTAGTAGCCGTTGTCGCCGGAGAAGATGATGATGGTGTTCCTGGCCAAGCCGGTTTTTTCGAGATGCTGTGTCACGCGATCGATGACGTTGTCGATGCCGCTGATCATGCGGTAGTAGGCCCGCAGGTTGGTGGCGTATTTTTCCGGCGTGTCCCAGCGCCAAAAGTAGCGGATGCGGTTCATCGACTTTTTCATAAATTCAGGATGGCTCTCAAAAATTTTCGAATCAGCCAAGCGCGGCGCCTGGATCGGGACATCCTCGTACAGCCCGTCGACTGCCTTGGGCCAGGGGAAGTGGCCGATGCCGGGTCGCTTGTCACCGTCCTCGGCATGGGCAGCGTTGAAACTGACAGACAGGCAAAACGGAGCACCGCCTTTTTGTTGGTCGATGAACTCGATCGCGCGGTCGCCGGCCAGTTCGGTCTCGTGACGCAGCGAGCCGTCCGGCTGTTTTTTGGAGTAGGGGCCGCGCCCGATCGGCTGGAAGGAGTCGAACATCGTCTCGCGATCGGCTTGGCCGACTTTGACGCCAAACTTGCCGATGAAGCCGGTTCGATAGCCGGCCCGGCGCAGCACCGCCGGGTAGCTCGCTTGGCTGAATTTGCCGGCGATCGGCGGCGTGCCGAAGGTAAACTGGTGCGTCCGCTCGTAAAGGCCGGTCAGGAGGGTGGCCCGGCTGGCGGCGCAGATCGACGTGGTGACAAACATATTGCTGAACCGGACGCCCTCCTTGGCCAAGCGATCCAAGGTTGGCGTTTTCAAAAACGGGTGGCCGGCGCAGCCCAAGCGATCCCAGCGATGGTCGTCGGACAGGAAAAAAAGGATGTTCGGCCGCTCAGCGGCCTTGGCCAAGGGCGCGGCCGGGGCGGCAAGCAAAATGGCAAATAACGCCGCCGAGATGGTAAATGGAGCTTTCATGCGGGGCGGAGTATAAACTTGGCCATGCGCTTGGCCAAGCGGGGGTGAGGCGAAAAAAAGCCGGTATTTGGCGAAAAAAGTGCATAAACAGGGGTTGACACGGGGCGGAGGTTCTGGTCTGATTCCCGCCCTTTTTGGAGATGTACGCAGTCGTAAAAACGGGAGGCAAGCAATACAAGGTGACCGAGGGCGCCACCATCGAGGTGAATCGCGTGAGCGGTGACGAGGGCAGTGCCCTGACCATCGACACGGTGCTGATGGTCAACCAGGACGGATCCGTGAAGATCGGCACCCCGACGATCGATGGGGCCAAGGTCGAGGCCGAGGTCGTCCGCCACACGCGCGGCCCGAAGCTCGTGATCTGGAAAATGAAGCGACGCAAGGGTTACCGCAACAAGGGTGGACACCGGCAGGATCTTTCCGTTCTCAAGATCAACAAGATTAGCGCATAACATGGCACACAAGAAAGGACAAGGCAGTTCCCGCAACGGCCGCGACAGCGCAAGCCAGCGGCTGGGCGTCAAGAAATTCGGCGGGCAACCGGTGATCGCCGGCAACATTCTCGTCCGCCAGCGAGGCACCAAGTTCAACCCCGGCCGCAACGTCGGCATGGGACGCGACTGGACGCTGTTCGCGCTGGCTGACGGCCGTGTGCAGTTCGACAAGGGCGGCCGCCGCATCAACGTGGTTACCGAGGAAACCGCGGCGAACTAGGCGAGAGCGCTGACAATTTCGAATGGCGGGGCAAACGGCCTCGCCATTTTTGTTTTGACCCGGCCCCGGTTCCGGGCCGATGTCCCCCCACCCCGATGTTTGTCGATTCAGTCAAAGTCCAGGCCAGGGCCGGCAAGGGCGGCAACGGTTGCCTTGCGTTTTCGCATGAACCGTTCAAGCCCAAGGGCGGGCCGTGCGGCGGTGACGGCGGCAAGGGGGGCGATGTCATCCTGCAGGCCGACCACGACATCAACAACCTCATCGCGCAGTATTACGCGCCGCACCTTTACGCCAAGGACGGACGGCCCGGCGAGGGCAAGGGCAAGACCGGGCGCGGCGGAAGGAAGCTCATCGTCAAGGTTCCGTGCGGCACGCTGGTGTGGAAACTCCCGCCGCCCAAGCCGACCGCCGGGGAGCGGGACGTGCCCGTGCACCGCTCGCTTGGCCAAGCGGAGGCGCTGGAAATCAACCTCGAAGCCGAGCCGGAGGAGTTGCCCGGAGACGCATTAACAGAAGCGGAAGTCGTCGCCGACCTGACGGAGCACGGGCAACAGTTCGTGCTGTGCGCGGGAGGGCGCGGCGGGAAGGGCAACATGCACTTCACCACCTCGACCCGGCAGGCGCCGCGGTTCGCACAGGACGGCGAGGCGGGCGAGGAGGGCCATTACCGGCTCGAGTTGCGCCTGATCGCCGAGATCGGCCTCGTCGGCTACCCGAACGCCGGCAAGTCCACCCTGCTTTCGGCGATCTCCTCAGCGCAGCCGAAGATTGCCGCCTACCCGTTCACCACGCTGCACCCGAACATTGGCATCGTGGAGCTTGCCGATTACAGCCGGTTGACCGTGTGCGACATCCCGGGAATCATCGAGGGGGCGCACGACAACGTCGGCCTGGGCCACGCGTTCCTGCGGCACATCCTGCGGTGCCGCGTGCTGGTGCTGCTGATCGACATGGCCGGCACCGACGAGCGCGAGCCGTGGGATGATTACACCCAACTGCTCACCGAGCTGGAATTGTACGACCCGGCGCTGATCCACCGCCCGCGCCTGGTCGCCGCCAACAAGATGGACGAGGAGGCCGCGCCGGACAAACTGAAGGCGTTCCGGGCCAAGCTTGGCCAAGTGGAGGTGGTGGAGATTGCCGCCGCGTTCGACCTTGGCCTCGAGGAATTAAAAAACAAGATGCAACAGATCGTTGCCGCAACCCGTGAAGATTGATTTATGCTGAGAGCCGGAATTGTCGGGCTGCCCAACGTCGGCAAGTCCACTTTGTTCAACGCCGTCACCCGGACCCACAAGGCGGAGTCGGCCAACTACCCATTCTGCACCATCGACCCCAACGTCGGTGTTGTGACCGTGCCGGATGAAAGGCTCGAGGTGCTCGGTAACATTTCCGGCTCAGCGGAGATCATCCCGGCCTCGGTGGAGTTCGTCGACATCGCCGGGCTGGTAAAGGGCGCCTCCGCCGGCGAGGGGCTGGGCAACCAGTTCCTGAGCCATATCCGAGAAGTGGACGCGATCGTGCATGTCGTACGCTGCTTCGAAGACGGCGACATTCACCACGTCGACGGCAGCATCGACCCGGTGCGCGACATTGAGACAATATCAACCGAGCTGATCCTCGCCGATCTGGAGGCAGTGCAGCGGCGGAGTGACAAGCTGAACAAGGAGGCCAAGCGCGGTGACAAGGAGGCGGCGGCGCTGGTGGCACTCATTCAAAAAATCGAGCCGCACCTTGGCGAGGGCAAACCGGCAATCACCTGCGAGTTGAGCGACGACGAAGCCGTCTTGGCCAAGCGGCTCTTCCTGCTCTCGGCCAAGCCGACGTTGTTCGCCGCGAACCTGAAGGACACCGAGTTGGCTGAGGCCGAGACCAACCCGCATGTCGTAAAGGTGCGCGAATACGCCACCGAACATCACGGTTGCGAAACGGTGGCAATCAGCGCGCAGATCGAGAGTGAACTGGTGGATTTATCCTGCGATGAGGCGGCTGAATTCCTCTCCGAGATGGGCGTAACAGAGAGTGGCGCCGAGCAGTTGATCCACAAGGCGTATGTGCTGCTGGGCCTGCAGACCTATTTCACGACCGGCGAAAAAGAGACCCGGGCCTGGACGATCCGCATCGGCGACACCGCGCCCAAGGCGGCCGGCGTAATCCACGGCGATTTTGAGCGTGGCTTCATCAAGGCTGAGACCGTATCGTACGCCGACTTGGCCGCCTGTGGCTCGATTGCTGCTGCCCGCGACAAGGGCCTGTACCGGATGGAGGGCAAGGAATACGTCGTGCAGGAAGGCGACGTGATGCTGTTTAAATTCAACGTTTGACCGGCCAAGCGCTTGGCCAAGCCGATGAGCAACGAACGACCGGTTTATCTCGACAACAACGCCACGACGCGGGTCGCGCCCGAGGTCGTCGAGGCGATGTTGCCGTGCCTCACCGAGCATTGGGGCAACCCGTCGAGCGCGTACGACATGGCCATCGCCCCGGCCCGCATGATCGCCGACGCACGCGAACAGGTGGCCAAGCTGATCGGTGCCGACCCGCGCCACATCGTCTTCACAAGCTGCGGTACCGAGAGCAACAACACCGCCATCCAAAGCGCACTCCACTGCAATCCGGCCAAGCGGCACGTCATCACCTCGGCCGTCGAGCACTCGGCCAACATCAAGCTATGCCGCCTGCTCGAGAAACGCGGCTACGAGACGACGTTCCTTCCGGTCGACCTCGACGGCGGCATCGACCTGTGCGATCTGCAGGACGCGATCCGGCCCGACACCGCAATCGTCTCGCTCATGTGGGCGAACAACGAGACCGGCGTGCTGTTCCCGGTGGAGGAACTGGCGGCGATCTGCCGCAGCCACGGCGTGCTGTTCCACACCGACGCCGTTCAAGTCGCCGGCAAACTGCCGATCGACGTTCATCAACTCGGCGTCGATTTTCTCTCCCTCTCCGCCCACAAGCTGCGCGCACCCAAGGGCATCGGCCTGCTTTACGTCAAGCCGGGCGCGCCGTTTCAACCGTACATCATCGGCGGCGGGCAGGAACGCGGCCAGCGCGGCGGCACCGAGAATGTTGCCAACATCGTCGCCTTTGGAAAAGCGGCCGAGCTGGCACTGGGCCACATTGACGATGAAAACACGCGGGTGCGCGCCCTTCGTGACCGGCTCGAGCGCGGCATCCTGCAGGCCATCCCCGGTTCCGTGCGAAACGGCGGGGGCGAGCCAAGGCTCCCGAACACGACAAACATCGGCTTCGACGGCGTCGAGGCCGAGGCGATCCTGCTGTTACTCGACCGCGAGGGCATCTGCGCCTCGAGCGGCTCGGCCTGCACCACCGGCTCGATCGAGCCGTCACACGTGCTGGAGGCGATGAATGTGCCGTTGTCGCGCTCGAAAGGATCGCTGCGCTTCAGCCTGGGGCAGGACAACACGGAGGCGGACGTAAACCGGGTGCTGGAGAAACTGCCAGCGATCGTTTCGCGTTTGCGCGACGCCTCCCCCGAGCCGCTTGGCCAAGCGGAAGCACACTTGGCCAACGCAGACTAGCTCAACGCGGCGACGAACGACTTCATCGCCTCCTCCTGTTCCAACATCGACTCGACCAGCCTGAACTGCACGCGGGCGCGGTCGAGGTTTTGGCCCTCGCGGTGCACGCGAAAGTAGGTGTCGCCGTTCAAGTGATCGGTCAGGAAGCGGATGCCCAAAATAAGCGTGATGACTTTGCCGGACACCGCGAGGTGATCCCGCTCGGCTTGGGTCAGGAATTCGCCCGCCTCGGCAAGGTAGCCCTTGGCCAACTCCTCGAAATACTCCATCCGCATGGTCACCTTGGCCAGATCGCGCTCGTCCTCGGCGGCCGGGCTGGTGAGCGTGCGCATCATGTCGCCGAAATCGTAGTGCACCAATCCCGGCATCACCGTGTCGAGGTCGACGATACAGACCACCTCGCCGCTGTCGCTATCTAGCAGCACGTTGTCGATCTTCGTGTCGTTGTGGGTGATGCGTAGCGGCAGTTCGCCCCGCTCGTGGGCATCAAGCAGCAGGCTGACAGTGCCGCGGTGTTGCCGGCAGAAATCGATCTCGGCCTGCGCCCCGGCGAGCCGACCGACGCTGTCCTCGGCGACGGCCTTTTCGAGCGCCTCGAGCCGCAACCGGCCGTTGTGAAACTTCGGGATGGTTTCCTGAACCTGCTCAGGCGGGAGGTCGGCGAGCCGTTTTTGGAACAGGCCAAACGCGCGCCCCACCTGGCCGGCCTGGGACGACTGCCCGGCGACGTGCGTCGAGGTCACCCGCTCGATGAAGACGTAGGCCCGCCAGTAATTCCCGTCTCGATCCCGGTAATATGGCGCGCCGCCCCGGGTCGGCACAAGCGTCATCGTGCGGCGCGTCAGGTCTTGCCGGGTTTCTGCGCCGATTTTTTTACGCAGATGCTCGGTGGTCAGCTTGACGTTTTGCATGACCAACTCGGGGTACGGGAACACGTGGTGGTTGATGCGCTGCAGAATGTAGCGGATCGGCGTGCCGCCCTGCCGGCAAGTGACGATGTAGGTGTCGTTGATGTGGCCCTTGATCCAGGCATGGCCCTCCTCGAACTCGGCCACGATTTGAAACTGAGCGACCAGTTTTTCCAGATTGAACCCGTTGACCTCCGTCACGTCCCCCCGTTGATTGGTTTTTTTCGGCACCAGTTCAAGCGCAAACTCGCCCGCTTGGCCAAGCGGCTCAGGAACAGCCGAGGCTCTCGCCGCAGTTGAGGCACTTGAAACAGGCGCCGTTGCGGACGGTGACGTTGCCGCAGGTCGGGCAGGTCGGCGCGTCCTCCATGAAGTGCGCCACCGACTGGCTGATCGCCGAGCCGTCGTGGCTGTGCGAGTGCGCCGCCGCGCGCTCCACCGATTCACCATCCCCGCCCCCGCTCACCGGCAACTCGACGACCGGCTTGTTGACGCGCTTGGCCTCGGCCTGGCGCAAGCCGGGGATGTCCAGTTCCTGCTGGTCATCATCGCTCTTGGTCCGCTCGAAATAACCGGGGATAAACTGGATGCCCATCCAGCGGAATACGTAGTCGATAATCGACTTGGCATGGCGGATCTGCGGATTCTTGGTGAAGCCGGACGGCTCGAACCGCTGGTGGGTGAACTTGCGCACCAACGCATCCAGCGGCACGCCGTATTGCAGGGAGATGCTGGTCAGCGCGGCGACGCTGTCCATCAGGCCGCCGATGGTCGAGCCCTCCTTGGCCATGGTGATGAACATCTCGCCGGGGTGGCCGTCCTCAAACAGGCCAATGGTCAGGTAACCCTCGTGCCCGGCGATGTCAAACTTGTGCGTGACCGCCGAGCGGGTCTCCGGCAGACGGCGCCGGAGGGGTTGGTCGATCTGCTTCTGCAGACCGACCAACTGATCCTCCAGTTCCTTGATCCGCTGATCCGCCGGGGTGGCGGATTCACTCTCAGTCCCCTCGCCGGTCTTGGCGGTATTGAGCGGCTGGGACCGCTTCGAGCCGTCACGATAAATCGCGACACACTTGAGCCCCAGTCGCCACGCCTGGTCATACGCGTTGGTGATGTCCGCAACCGTGCACTCACTGGGGAGGTTCACGGTCTTGGAGATCGCCCCGCTGATGAACGGCTGGGCAGCGGCCATCATCTTCAGATGCGCCATGTAGTGAATGCTGCGCTCGCCCCGGAATGGCTTGAACGCGCAGTCGAACACATCCAGATGTTCGGGCTTGAGCCCGCTTCTACGGGTGTCCCCGTCCTCCTTGACGTCCTCGATGGAGTCAAATTCTTCCACGTGCGAGACGATCTGCTTCACCTCGTCCGCCGTGTAGCCCAGCCGCGACAACGCCTCGGGAACCGTGCGGTTCACGATCTTCAGCGTGCCGCCGCCGGCCAGCAGCTTGTACTTTACCAGCGCGATGTCCGGCTCGACGCCGGTCGTGTCGCAGTCCATCAGGAACGCGATCGTGCCGGTCGGTGCCAACACTGTGACCTGCGCATTGCGGTAGCCGTGTTCGTCGCCCTTGGCCAGGGCCTCCTCCCAGCAGTCGCGGGCGGCGTCCTTCAAATATCCAAAATCATCGCTTGGCTGGATCTCCTCCACGGCGTCGCGGTGCAACTGCATGACGCCGCGCATCGACTCGACATTGTCCTTGGCCAGCGGCTTGGCCACGCCGGTGCAGCGGGCGTCGCGGTAGCCGGAGAAGGCACCCTTCACGCCGGCCAATTCCGCAGATTGCTCGTAGGCATGCCCGGTCATGATCGACGTGATCGCCCCAGCCAAGGCGCGGCCCTCGTCCGAGTCGTACGGCAGCCCGTAACTCATGACCAGCGAACCCAGGTTCGCAAAGCCGAGGCCTAGCGTGCGGAAAATGTGCGAGTTCTCGGCGATCGGCTGGGTCGGGTAGCTGGCGTTGTCGACGAGGATTTCCTGTGCGGTGATGAAGATGCGCACTGCCGCCTTGAACCGGTCGATGTCGAACCCGCCGTCCTCGCGCTTGAAGCGCATCAGGTTCAGCGAGGCCAAGTTGCAGGCGGTGTTATTGAGGAACACGTACTCGGAGCACGGGTTGGTCGAGTGGATCGGCTCGGTGCCCTTGCAGGTGTGCCATTTCTGGATGGCCCCGTCGTACTGTAAGCCGGGATCCCCGCAAATCCAGGTGCCCTCCGAAATCTTGTTCAGCAGCCCAGAGGCGTCCTTCTTTTCAAGATTCTCCCCGGTGGTCACGGCGCGCGTCCACCAGTCGCCGTCGTCGTTCGCGGCCTGCATGAACTCATCGCTGACGCGCACCGACAGGTTCTCGTTCTGGTACATGACGCTGCCGTAGGCGTCGCCGTTGTACGAGCCGTCGTAGCCCTGCTCGATCAGCGCCCACGCCTTTTTCTCCTCCTCCTGCTTGGCGTCGATGAACTCCTCGATGTCGCCATGCCAGTCGCGGATGGTGTTCATCTTGGCCGCGCGCCGGGTCTTGCCGCCGGAACGCACCACGTTGGCCACCTGATCATACACCCGCAGGAACGACATCGGGCCGCTCGGGGCGCCGCCGCCGCTGATCGCTTCGAGCTTGGATCGGATCGGCGTGAGGTCGGTGCCGGTGCCGGAGCCGAACTTGAAAAGCATCCCCTCGCTTTGCGCCAGTTGCAGGATCGACTCAAGGTCGTCATCGACCGACTGGATGAAACAGGCGCTGCCCTGCGGGTATTCGTATTGCGACGTGGCACGCTTCGCTTGGCCAAGCGCCTCGTCGTAATGCCAGTTGCCTTGTGCCGAGTCGTTGCCGATGCCGTACTCGTGGTGCAGCCCGACATTGAACCAGACCGGCGAGTTGAACGCACCGTGCTGGTTCAGGCAGAGCCACGACAATTCGTCGTAAAACACCTCGCCATCCTTCTTGCTGAAGTAACCGTCCTGGACGCCCCAGTCGGCGATGGTGCGGGCCACGCGGTAAATCAACTGCCTCACGGATGTCTCACGCTGCGGCGTGCCCTGTTCGCCGAAAAAGTATTTCGAAACCACCACCTTGGTCGCGAGTTGCGACCACCCCTTGGGCACCTCGACATCTTCCTGCTTGAAAATGATGTTGCCTCCCTCGTCGGTGATCTCGGCCGTGCGCTTGTCCCACTCGAGTTCGTCGTAGGGACTGCGCTTGGCATCGCTGAACATCCGCTCGATCCGGATACACGAACTCTTTTTGCCCTTGGCCAAGCCACCTCGCTTGGGGGCAGTGACTTTGGGGGCCGCGGTGCGGCGGGTAGAACGGGAGGCGGGTGCGGTCAAATTTTCGTTGGCATCAATCATGGGTTGTCTGGGTTTGCGTCTGGTTCAGGGACAGATAACCTCGCTTCAGGGCGTTTTTTGTGTTCAACCGCCCCAGTAAGCTCAGTCGAACTGGGCAACAGGCGAAGTGTTACCACAATCTGTTGGGGTAGCAAGTTTTTTTTACCACAAATTGTTGTGTTTTTACCGGTGTCGTCTCATGCCGCCAACTTCCTTGCAGCCCAAGTGATTGAAGCCCAGAATCTTCGGTGACATGGCAAATTACTGGATCGAGCAACTGGACGAGGTGGAGCCGACCCCGTGCCCCTGCGGCTTGGCCAAGCGCGCATTCGTTGGCCGGCCGGAGGCCGTGGCCAGCCTGCACGAGGTCGACATCAAGCGGGATTCCGCAGTGCATTACCACAAACGGACGACCGAAATCTACCTCGTGCTGGAGGGGGAGGGGCATCTCGAGCTGGACGGCGAACGGGTGCCGGTCAAGCCGATGAGTGCCGTGTACATCAAGCCGGGCTGCCGCCACCGCGCCGTGGGCCGGTTGAAAATCATCAACATCCCCGTCCCGGCCTTCGACCCTGCCGACGAGTGGCTCGACGAGTGAGGGGTCCGCTTTCAGCTTGCGTCCAGTGGGTGATTGCCGATTGAATCCCCCGCCCTGCGGGAGGCGTCAAGGTTGCCCCGTTTTATCGCATGCACACGTTCATACTTTTTTTGCTCGGAGTCACCTCGGTGATCAGCCTCGCGTTCATCATCGACCGCGGCCTTGCCCTGCGGCGCAACGTCATCCTCCCGCCTCCGGTGGTGGACAGCCTGGAGCGCTGCCAGACCCGCAGCGACGTGAACACCCTGCTGCGGTTCTGCCAGCAGCACGAGCGCGCGCCGCTGGCACGGCTGGCCACGGCGGCCATCGAGCATCTCGAGTGGGCCAAGCCGGACAACGTCGAGGCGCTGCAGACGCGCGCCCGTCACGAGGTCAGCCGGATGGAGCGCGGCATGGTGGTGCTGGAAATCATCACCGGCATCGCGCCGCTGCTGGGCCTCGTCGGCACGGTGTTCGGGCTGATCGAGATTTTCGGCGAGATGACTTCGGACCAGGTGGACACAACCAAGTTTGCCAGCGGCATTTCCCTCGCGCTTTACGCCACCCTCTCGGGCCTGAGCATCGCCATTCCTTCGCTCGTCGCGTGGAGCATCTACAATAAGCGGATCGAGACGTTTGCCATCGAGATGGAGACGCTGCTCGACAAGTTCCTCCGCCGGCAATACCCGGCGGCTCCCAGCAGTTAACCCAGCCGCCGCCGATGCGATTCATCCCGCGCAAAAGCCGAAAACCCCCGACGGTCATCATCGTGGCGCTGATCGACGTGCTGATGGTGGTGCTCATTTTCATGGTGGTATCGACGACCTTCACGAACCAGGCCGCCGTGAAACTCGCGCTGCCGGAGTCGTCCCAGGCCAAGGCCACCCCCGCGCCGGCGGTGAGCGACCACCTTGTTGTCACCGTGGCCAAGGAGGAACCGCACATTTACCTTGGAAGCGATCCGGTGGAACCCGGTGCCCTGGAGGCCGAGTTGAAGACGGCAGTCGAGGCCAATCCCAAACTAGAACTCTCCATCCGGGCCGACACCGACGCGCCGTTTGGGATGATCATCAAGGTGATGGACGCGGCCAAGGCGGCGGACATCACGTCCGTGAAGGCGTACACAAGGGAGCCCGGCGGCAAATGATCGACATCCCTCCCCCCGACAGCCTGCACCTCTCGTCGGCCACCGGCTGGCTGCAGCTCGGCAACGCGGAGGAGGCGCTGGCCGACTTGGCCAAGGTGTCGGACGAGCACCGGGAACACCATGAGGTGCTGCATCTCGAGTGGCACATCCACGCCCGCAACAAGGAGTGGGAGCGGTGCGCGGCCATCGGCGGCGTCATGGCGAAGCGCCACCCCGACGACCCTGCCGGGTGGATCAACCAAGCCAACGCGCTGTTTTACCTCAAGCGCGGCCGTGAGGCGTTCGACCTGCTCGAGCCGGTGTGCCTGCAATTCCCCGAGAACGAGGCCATCCCGTATAACCTCGCCTGCTATGCCTGCCAGTTCGGCGAGCTCGACCTGGCGCTGGACTGGTTTCAGGCGGCGGAACAAATCGGCGACCCGGAGAAAATCCGCGAGGTGGCGCTGATGGATCCCGACATGGAGCCGATCTGGAACCAGATCCAGTAAGTGAGCCGTCGGCCGTGAGCGGTGAGCCGTAACCGCGACTAAAACTCCTTGCGCTTGGCCAAGCGATGGGGTCAAACAACCGGCGTGCCGGACTGGCTGACATCAATCCTCCTCGGGATCATCGAGGGCATCACGGAGTTTCTCCCGATCTCCTCCACCGGCCACCTGTTGCTAACACAGCAACTTGGCTGGCTGAAGCCGCAGTCGGACACGTTCATCATCGCCATCCAGAGCGGCGCGGTGCTGGCGGTGCTGTTCAACTTCACCGACCGCGTCAAGCAGCTCACCCTCCGCTGGCGCGAACCGGGGGCGCGCGACTACCTGGCCAAGCTGCTCGTGGCGTTCGCCATCACCGGCGCCGGTGGCTTGGCCATCGACACGCTTGGCTTCGAACTGCCGAAAGAGGTGCTGCCGGTGGCGGTGGCACTGCTGGCGGGCGGCGTGCTGTTTGTCGTGGTGGAAAAAATGGTCGGCGACCGGCCCGGCTTGGCCAAGGTCACCTGGACGATTGCCATTGCCATCGGGTTTGCCCAACTGCTCGCGGCGGTGTTTCCCGGTGCATCGCGCTCCGGGGCGACGATTCTGATCGCGCTGCTGATGGGGCTGCGGCGCGTGCCGGCAATCGAATTCACGTTCCTGCTCGGCGTGCCAACGCTGCTGGCGGCCGGCGCGTACAAGGTGCTCAAGGCGGTGCGCGCCGAGTCGGTGTCGGAGGATTGGGGACAGTTGATCCTGGCCACGGGAGTCTCCGCCATTACCGCATTTGTGTCAGTTAGATGGCTGTTGCGCTACATCGAGACACACACTTTCGTGGCGTTTGGCTGGTACCGCATCGCGCTCGGCCTGGGGCTGCTGGTGGTTGTGGCATGGTGACGCCACGACCGAATGAGGCATTGCGGTTGACGCCCCGGATCATTGGGCCACAATGACCCCGCTGCCATCGCTTGGCCACAGGGCCACGGATCGCAAGCTCATTTGCCGTAACCATTTTGCCACGTGGGATGTAGTACAGTGGCACGGATTGATTACATGATTCAAACAGATCAACTGTCCCCACGCCTCGCCTTGCTCTTTGCGGGCGCGATGGTGCTTGCGGGCTGCAGCGCGGAGTCCAACGGCAAAGGGGGCAAGGCCGGCGCGGACAAGAAAAGCGAATCGGCGCGAAAGGAAAAAGCCGTACTGGTGGAACTGACCGAAGTGAAGCGGGGGATGATCGAGTCTGTCCTCGAGCGCTCCGCGCCGCTCGAGGCGGAGGCGCAGGTGGAGGTGGCCGCCCGCACGTCCAACCCGGCCATCGAGCTGCTCGTCGAGGAGGGCGACACAGTGGAAAAGGACCAGGTGCTGCTGCGCCTTGAGAGCGACAAGCAGAAGAACGACCACGACCAGGCCAAGAGCCAGCTCGACAAGGAGCAGGTCGACTTTGACCGGCAGGAGTCCCTGTACAAGGACAACCTGATCAGCGAGCAGGAGTACCGCAATGCGCAATTCTCCCTCACCCAGCGGCGACTGGCGTTCGAGGAGGCCAGGCGCCAGTTCGAGTACACCGAGGTGCGGGCGCCGATCAAGGGAACGATCACCCTGCGCGACGTGAAGGTCGGCGACCAGGTCGGCAGCGGCCGGAAGATTTTCGAGATCATCGACTTCGACTCCACGGTGGCGATCATCCACGTGCCGGAGCAATACCTGCCCAAGCTCCGGCCGGACATGGAGGCGCGACTGATCTCCAACACGCTCGGCGACACGGTGTTTGGCGGCTACGTGAAACGCATCTCACCCATCGTCGAGGCGCGCGCCGGGACGATCAAGGTCACCGTCGGCCTGAAGGAACCGGGGGCGCTGCGGCCCGGCATGTGGGTGGACGTCGAGCTGGTGCTCGAGACAAAGCAGGACGCGCTGTTAATCCCGAAAAAATCGATCGTGTACGACAACGACCAGACGTTTGCCTACACGCTGCACACCGGCACCAACGGCGTGAAGCGCGTCAAGCGCCGCCTGGTCCTGCCGCTCAATACCGACAAGGTTAACATCGAGCCAAGCGAAGGGTTTGAGCCCGGGGAAAAAGTGGTCATCGCCGGGCAATCCGGACTGAAGGAAAATTCCCGTGTTCGCGAGCTGGGCGATCCCGACCCGGACGCGGAACAACCCGCCGACACGACCGCCAGCACCAACGCCCCAGCCACCACCAAGAGCGGGACGTAATTTCGCGCCATCCGACCCGGAATGGAGTCCCCGCACCACAAACCCAACTTCACGACCGACCGGCCGGTCGCGGTGCTGATGGTGTTTCTGGCTGCAGTGGTTTTCGGTTTCTTCTCATTCAAGCAACTGCCGATGACGCTCATGCCGGAGATGAGCTACCCGACCCTCACCGTCCGCACCGAGTACCCGGGCGCGGCGCCGGAGGAGGTCGAGAACGACGTCAGCCGCCCGATCGAGGAGGCGCTCGGGGTCGTCAACGGGCTGAACGAGATCAGCAGCATCAGCCGGGCCGGCGTGAGCGACGTGGTGCTGGAGTTCGTCTGGGGCACGCCGATGGTCGACGCGATCCAGAACACCCTCGAGAAGCTCGACCTCGTCTACCTCCCGCGCGAGGCGGAGAAGCCGCTGCTCCTGCATTACGACCCGTCGCTCGACCCGGTGATGGAGCTGAGCCTGTCCGGCTCCGGTCTGCGTTACCGGGGGGACGAGGGCCAGCGGCGGCTGCGGCGCATCGCGGAGCTGCAGGTCAAGCGGGCCATCGAGCCGATCACCGGGGTGGCGGCGGCGCGGGTGCGCGGCGGGCTGGAGGAGGAGATCCACGTCCTGATCGACGAGGCCAAGCTGCAACGGGTCAACCTCTCCATCAACGATGTCATCCGGCGGCTCCGGGCGGAGAACATCAACGCCGCCGGCGGCCGGATCAGCGAGGGCGGCGCGGAATACATGATCCGCACCGTCAACGAATACCAGCGACTCGAGGAGATCGAGGACACGATCGTGTTCCGCCGCGAGGGCCGCGAGATCCGGGTGAAAGACCTTGGTCAAGTGGTGCACGGCCAGCGGGACCGCGAAATGCTCACCCACACCAACGGGGAAGTGAGCGTGCAGATCGACATCTACAAGGAGGCCGACGCCAACATGGTCGACGTGGCCGGACGAGTCCGGGCGCTGGTTGGCAAGCCCGTGTTCAAGGGCAAACCGGAGACCCCGGGCGACGGGGCCGCCGGCCGCAGCGGATCGGGCCGGCGCTCTTCCCGCTCCGGCGGTATTCAACGGGAGGAGTTTCTCTCGATGTTCCGCGGCCCCACGCTGTCGGCCAAGCTCAACTCGGAGGAACAGGCCAAGCTGCGCGTGGTGGCCGACCGCTCCATCTTCATCAACAACAGCATCTCGGAGGTGAAACAAACGGCCTATTACGGCGGGATGCTGGCCATCATCGTCCTGCTGCTCTTTTTGCGCGACCTGCGCACGACCGCCATCATCGCCGTCAGCATCCCGATCTCGATCCTCGTGACGTTCGCGCCGCTGAACATCCTCGACGTGTCGCTCAACATCATGTCGCTCGGCGGCCTCGCGATGGGCATCGGCATGCTGGTGGACTCCTCCATCGTGGTGCTCGAGTCGATCTATCGCTGCCGCGAGGAGGGCGACTCGACCCGCAACGCCGCCATCCGCGGGACGACCGAGGTGCGGGGCGCGGTGATCGCCTCGACGCTCACGTCGATCTGCGTCTTTTTCCCGATGGTGTTTGTCGAGGGGTTGGCCGGGCAGGTGTTCAGCGACCTGGGCCTGACGGTGGTCACCTCGCTCATCGCCGCGCTGATCGTGGCGGTGCTGTTCATCCCGATGCTTGCCAGCCGCACCGGGTTCCAGTTGAAAGCCGGCGCCGGCATGGTCGGCCACGCGCTCGGCTCGATTCGGGGCCGGCTCAGCCTGCGCGCCTTTTGGCTGCTGTTTTTCCTGCCGCTTGGCCTGCTGCTGCTGGTGATGATCGGCGTGGATTTCCTCTACGCCGATTGGGCGTTGGAGAACAACGACAATCCGCGCGGCCCGACGGAGGTGGATTACTGGGCCGAGGCCGTTGCCGTCTTCACGATGTGGAGAGCCTTCTGCATCATCCCATTTTACATCGCCCTCATCCAGCGCGTCCACGATCGCGGCCGGTCGGCCTGGTGGCTGTTCGCCCTGTTCCCGATCTTCGAGGCGCTGTTCCTGCCGGGGCAGGCCGGGGACAACCGGTACGGCGCGGCGGGATCGGGGCAGTTGCGCTTGGCCAAGCTGTGGGGGGCGTTCCGGTCATTTGACGAGAGCCGCCAACGCAACGCCAGACTGTTCCTCATCGCCTCGCCCTATTACGCCCTCCGCCTGGCCGTGGCGCTGCTGCTGGAGCTGATCGGGCTGACCGTGTACTGGGTCATCCGCGCGGTGGCGGCTGTCGCCTACGGCGTCTACTGGGTGATCCGGAAGATCGGGGCCGCGCTTGGCCAAGCGTTGTCCCGGCTTGGCCGCGACCACGCCGCCGGGGAGGCGGTGGACACCGCCAACGGGCTTTACCCGAGACTCATCCGCTGGGCCTTGGCCAGCCCCGCCGCGATGCTCGCGCTGATCATCGGTTGCTTCGGCCTGACGTGGTGGGTCGGCAAGCAACTCGAGACGGAACTGCTGCCAGAGGTGCACCAGAGCGAGTTCACCTTCGAGGCCTCCCTGCCGGTCGGCACGCCGCTGGAGGAGACGGTAAAACTGCTCGGCGGGGTGGAGCAAAAAATCCTCGACTCCATGGAGGACGGGGAAAGCAAAATCGACGCGCTGCTGGTGATGTACGGCTTCGACACCACGAACATGAAACGCTCCGACGAGGGCGAGCACTCGGCCAAGTTCAAGGTGCTGCTCAAGCCAACAGACAATCCGAAGCGGACCGAGCAGGAGGTCATCGCCCGGCTGCGCGACCTGTTCGCCGAGGTGCCGGACGTCACCACCCGCGTCACGCGGCCGGTGCTGTTCAGCTCGAAGAAGCCGGTGGTCATCCAGATCAACGGCGACGATCTGCCGGAACTGAAGCAATACTCCGACGAGGCCACCGCGATGCTCTCGAAAAAACCGGAGCTGGCCGACGTCGAGCCGACGCTGCGCAGCGGCGCGCCGGAGGTGCAGATCACCTACGACCGGCAACAGATCATCCGGCACGGGCTGAACCTGAACTCGGTGGCCGAGCAGGTGCGCGACATGGTCAAGGGCTCCGAGGCGACGCGCTTCAACCGGCGCGACCGCCGCGTGCCGGTTGTCGTGCGCCTGGCCGAGAAGGATCGCGAACAGGTCGCCGACGTCGGCAAACTCACCATCAACCCCGGCGGCGACACGCCGATCCCGCTCAACTCGATCGCCAAGCTGACGGTCGGCGAGGGGCCAAGCGAGATCCGGCGCATCGACGGCAAGCGGGTCGCGCTGGTGCAGGCGAACATCGGCGCCGGGTCGCTGGGGACGGCGGTCGATGCGGCCAGGAGCACGCTGAAGGAGGGGATTGACCTGCCGATTTACATGCAGTTCTTCATCACCGGACAGAACCGGGAATGGGAACGCAGCCGAACGAGCCTCTACCTCGCGCTTGGCCTGAGCCTGTTCCTCGTCTACGTGATCATGGCGTCGCAGTTCGAGTCACTCGTGCAGCCGTTCATCATCATGTTCACCATCCCGATGGCGTTCGTCGGCACGGTGCTGGGGCTCAAGGGACTTGGCTTCAACCTCTCGGTGGTGGTGTTCCTCGGCATGATCATGCTGGCTGGCATCGTGGTGAACAACGCCATCGTGCTGGTGGACTACGCCAACCGGCTCCGCGGCCGAGGCCTGGCCCTGCGCGAGGCGATCATCCAGGCCGGTTGCGTGCGCCTGCGCCCGATTTTGATGACCACCGCCACCACCGTGCTGGGCCTGCTGCCGATGGCGCTTGGCCTCGGGGACGGCGCGGAGATCCGCACGCCGATGGCCGTCGCCGTGATCTGCGGGCTGCTGACCTCCACCGTGCTGACGCTGCTGGTCATCCCGACGATCTATTATTTGTTCGGCCTCGCCGGCGAGCGCCTGTTCCAGTCGAGGGAGGAATAGCCAAGCGGGGAGGCATCCCGGAGACGCCCTTATATTCGCACGTGATGTAACAAAATGGACGTTGCGAAAGTAGTGTTGAAGAGCCGTGGTTGTTCATGCGTTTTGCCATGCCCGCTTGGCCAAGCGCTTGGCCAGGGCCGATAGCGATGCAAGCCAACAAATTAGCCACTGAGATCACGCGGCTGTCCCTGAGCCGCAAGGTCACGGTGTTCGTCATGTTCCTGACGATCCTGGCCGTTGGCATGATCGCAGTGAACCGGCTGCCGCTGGAAAAATATCCCAGGGGCTGGGAGGGGCATTACATCCGCATCCGCACCGGCTGGAGCTCCGGCGTGCCACAGGAGGCGATGGAAAAAATAGGCCTCCCGATGGAGGAGGAACTCAGCACCGTCCGCGGCATCCAGTCGATGAGGACGCGCAGCTCGCGATCCGCCGCCGAGGTCAGCCTGCATTTCAAGCGCGACACCGACATGGACGTCGCCTACCGGGAGGTACGCGACCGGATGGAGCGCGCCTCCCTGCGTTTCCCCGAGGGGGTGGATGATTATCGGATTTACAAGTACGGCGGCACCAGCTCGACCGTCTGCCGCATGAGCATCCGCTACAACGACGACACCGACCTTTATGCCAATGTTGAGAAACACGTCATTTGGCCCCTGCAACGGATCGACGGGGTGGCGGATGTCAACGTGCGGATACACCGGAAGGAAATCCAGATCGAGGTGGACAAGGATCGCGCCGAGGCGTACGGCCTGAGCATCAGCCGGCTGTCGAGCCGGTTGCGCGGGGATAATTTCACCCTGTCGAGCGGCACCGTGATCGATGGCGGGAAAAAGTACCTGCTCAAGTCCGCCAGCACCTTTCACTCGATGCAGGAACTGGCAGACATCCCGTTGACCGACACGGTCTACCTCCGGGATGTCGCCACCATCAAGTATGCGGAGAACGACATTTACCAGCACACCGGACGGTGGAACCGGATGCAGTCCGCCCGGGTGGATGTCGCCAAGGAAAGCGAGGCCAACACCGTGGAGGTGGGCCGCAAGGTCGCCGCCGCCATCAAGGAAATCCAGAAGAACCCCGAGTTGGCCGACTACGAGATTTACCCGTACCAGAACTACGGGGACATCATCAAGACACAGCTCAACAGCCTGACGAACAACGGCCTTTACGGCGCGTTGATGGCCGGGGTGGTGCTCTATTTTTTCCTCCGCCAATTCCGCTTGACGATGATCATCGCGCTGGCGATTCCGCTCTGCCTGTTCATCTCCATGACGGTCATGTTCTTCGCGGGTGACACGCTGAACATGACCTCGATCCTCGGGCTGGTGATCTGCGTCGGACTGCTGGTGGACAACTCCGTGGTGGTCGCGGAGAACATTCACCGGCATTACCAGTCCGGCCTGTCGCGCAGGGAGGCCTGCATGAGGGGGGTCGGGGAGATCGGGCTGGCAGTCACCACGGCCACGCTCACCACGGTCATCGTGTTTCTTCCGTCGGTGCTGGTTGGGGGCGAGATGCGGTTCATGCTGTATCAACTGGCGCTGCCGGTGGTGTCGGCGCTGCTGGCGTCGCTGGGCACGGCCATCATTTTTATTCCCCTCTCGGTTTACCTGACCGTGAACTCGATGCGCCCCGACGCGAACGTCCGGCGCAAACGCATGCGGGATCACGTCAGGAACGCTCTGGCGACGGCCTACAACTGGACGTTTGAGCGGTTCAACAACGGGTACAACAAGGCCCTGAACTACTATCTCGGGCGGCGGCTGGACCTGGCGTTCATCCTGATCGTGCTGCTTTCCGCCACTTATTTTTACGGGCTCAAAAAAATCGAGGTCACCGGGCACCGCGACAACGACCGCGAAGAATTCCATATGCGAATGCGCTTTCCCGATCACTTCACCATCGACGAAAAGAACGCCTATTTCCAACAGCTGGAAAACATCGTGGAGACGAACAAGGTGCAGCTCGGCATTTCCAGCTACCGGGTGGAGTTCAGCAACTCCTCGCACGGGGAGTTTGAGGCCAATTACGCGCGGGAGAAAGCCAAGGAAGCCCTCCCAACAGAGGAGGTGCCGGACAAGCTGTTTTCGCTGTTGCCCGAGATCCCGGGGGTCAGGGTCTACTACTCCGGCATGGACACCGGCGGTGAAAAACGGAATGACGAACGATCCCGGCACCATATCCGGCTGGTCGGTGACGATCTCCGGCAACTGGAGGAAGCCGGCGAGATGCTGAGGCCGGTGTTCGAGAATATTCCCGGGGTGCTGTCACTGGAGGACAAGGATTCGGACGATGCCCCGAACGAGATGGCGCTGGTGGTTGACCGGGACCGGGCCAGCTCCATTGGGATCAGCCCAGACTCCATCGGCGGCGTGGTCAGCAGCGCGCTGCGCGGCCGGTCGCTCTCGCGGTTCAACAGCAACGGCCGGCAGATCCCGGTTCTCATGCGATTCAGCGAGGAGGACCGGGCCGAGCTGGATGACATCAACAACTACCGCGTCCGGAGTGATGACGGGCGCTACGCCTCCATCGGCTCGCTCACCCGGCCGGCGATGTTGAAGAGCGAGTCCTCCATCAACCGATCCGACAAGAAGGTCAGCTACTACATCAGCATGAAGCTCAAGTCGGGGGAGGAACGCGAAGCCCGCAAGGCCATTCATGAGGCGCAAAAAAACATCGACCTGCCCGAGGGCGTCTCCTTCAGCGAGATCAAGATGACGTTCGACGACGGCGAAATCAGCAGGAGCCTGGTCGCCATGGCGCTCTCAATCGTCTTCATCTACATGCTCATCGCGTTCCTGTTCGAGAGCCTGCTGATGCCGCTCTCCATCGTGCTGACGATCCCGCTGGCGGCCATCGGGTCGATCTGGGTGCATTACCTGACCGGGACGGAGATCGATGACATGGGCATCGTCGGCGGCATCCTGTTGATCGGGGTGGTGGTGAACAACGGCATCGTGCTCATCGACTACGTCAACCGGCTCCGCCTGGGCGGCATGGAGCGCACCAAGGCCCTGCTGCTGGCGACGCGCCACCGATTCCGCCCGATCGTAATGACGGCGCTGACGACCATCTTCGGCATGATCCCGCTGACGTTTTCCGACGCGGAGATGGGGCGCAGCTTCGACAGCTTTGGGCTCATGATCATCGGCGGAATGGCCTCGGCCACGCTGTTCACCCTGCTGGCGGTGCCGGTGTTTTACACGCTTATCGACGACGCCCAGCAGGCCCTTCGCAACACCCTGGCCACCGTCCTCGGCCGAAGCACGCCCAAGCCAAGCGCCGCCCGGTAACCCCGGTAACCTTTCCCGCCCGGCGGGTGTAGATGCACGGGGAGTGTCCCGGCCCGGGAAACATTGACTCTTTCCCGGCTTGGTTTCACCTTCTTCGTTACTGCTTGGCCAAGCGCTTGGCCAAGCGGCAGATCAATGGAAACACACGAACTGGCGGCCCGGATCACGCGATTGTCCCTCAATCGCCCGGTGACGATGTTTGTGCTGTTCCTCACGATCATCATCGTCGGGGTGATCGCCGCCAGCCGGCTCAAGCTCGAGCTGTTCCCGCAAGGCTTCGAGGGCCACTCGCTGCAGGTGCGCGTGCCGTGGAACGCCTCCGTGCCGCAGGAGGTGATGGACAAGCTGGCCCTCCCGCTCGAGGAGGAGCTGAGCACGGTGCGGGGCGTCGACTCGATGCGCTCCTCCTGCTCCTCCCGGGGCGCCTCGGTCTACCTGAACTTCAAGCAAGGCACCGACATGGCCGTGGCCTACCGCGAGGTGCGCGACCGGGTGGAGCGGGCCAGGCTGCGCTTCCCCGACGACGTCGAGCGGGCGTACGTCTACAAGATGGACGCCTCCGGGTTCCCGGTCTGCATGATCGGCATCGCCTACGAGACGGACGGCGACCTGTACGACCTGGTCAACAAGCATATCATCATGCCGCTCTCGCGCCTCGACGGCGTGGCCAACGTCGAAACCCGGGGCCTGATGGAGAAGGAGATCATCATCGAGGCCGACAAGGATCGCACCGAGGCGTACGGCCTGAACATTTACGACCTTTCCCGACAGTTGCGCGGCGACAACTTCACGCTGGCGAGCGGCAACGTCCGCGACGGCGGCAAGAAATATCTCCTTAAATCCTCCAGCGCCTACCGGACAATGGAGGAACTGCGCCACCTGCCGTTGAGCACCAATGTGGTTCTCAGCGACGTCGCCGTGCTGAAGTACGAGCCGGAGGAACGGCGCTTCGCCGCCCGCGTGAACGGCAAGCAGGCGATGATGGTGACGGTCGTCAAGGAGAGTCAGGCCAACACCGTCGAGGTCTGCGACCTTATCGAGGCCGAGGTGGAGCGGATTCAGGCCAACCCGGCGTTGAAGGGCTTCGACCTGAACATCCACATGAACCAGGGGAGCATCGTGATGGAGCAGCTCAACACCCTGTTCACCAACGGCCGGATCGGCGCCTTCTTCGCCGCCTGCGTGTTGTACATCTTCCTGCGCCGGGCGCGGATGACGCTGATCATCGCCGGGGCCATCCCGCTCTGCCTGTTCATCGCCGTGGCCACGATGTACTTCGCCGGCGAGAGCCTGAACCTGCTGACCATCCTCGGCCTGGTGCTGTGCGTCGGGCTGCTGGTGGACAACTCCGTGGTGGTCGCCGAGAATATTCAGCGTCATTACCAAGCCGGCATGAGCCGCCGCGACGCCTGCATCAAGGGCGTGCAGGAGATCGGCCTGGCCATCACCACGGCCACGTTCACCACGGTGATCGTGTTCCTGCCGGCCGTGCTGGTGGAGGGCGAGATGCGTTTCTTCATGATGCGCCTGGCCCTGCCGGTGGTAGTGGCGCTGCTTGCCTCGCTGGGCGTGGCGCTGGCGTTCATCCCGCTCTGCGTCTACCTGACGCTCTCCTCCCGGACGGGCTCACCGTCCGCTTGGCCAAGCCGCATGGCAGCGACGTTCCGTGTCCGGCTTGGCAGGCTGTACGAGGCATCGTTCGGCCGGTTCAGCCGCGGATACAACCGGGCGCTTGGCTACTACTTGAAGCGCCGGCTGGACTTGGGCTTCCTGCTCATCGCCCTTCTGGCCGCCACGTTTTTTTACGCCTACGAGAAGGTCGGCTTCTCGCCCCAGCAGGAGGAGGAGATGTCGTCGTTCCACCTGTCGTTCCGCTTTCCCAGCCGATTCACCTTCGACGAGCGCACCGAATACTTCAAGGAGGTCGAGAGAATACTCAACGCACGGAAGGACCACTACGAGCTGGACGGGTTCATTGTCTTTTACAGCACCTGGTTCGGCTCGCTGGAGGGGTGGTTCGCGCGGAACCGGGAGGGCATCGTGCCGACACGCGAGGTGGCCGAGCGAATCTACAAGGAACTGCCCGAGCGGCCCGGCCTGAAGATTCATTATCAGCGCTTCGGCGAGGAGGAGGAACGGCAGGACCGCAAGGAACGGCATTACGTCCGGCTGGTTGGCGACGACCCCGAGCTGCTTGAGAATATCGCCGACGACCTCAAGCCGATCTTTCGCAACATTCCGGGCGTGGTCGCCCTGCAGGAGCGCGAGGACGATACCCCCAACGAGCTGGCGCTAATCGTCGACCGCGACCGCGCCAGCGCCATCGGGGTGAACCCCTCCACCCTCGCTGGCATGGTCGGCAACGCCCTGCGCGGCAGCACCCTCCCGCGCTTCAGCAGCGACGGACGGCAGATCCCGGTCCGCGTCCGGTTCAGCGAGGAGGACCGGGCCGAGCTGGACGACCTCAACAACTTCCTCGTGCCCACCGAGGAGGGCGGCTTCGGCACGATCGGCTCGCTCACCCGCCCCGCCATGCTCAACAGCCCGCGCTATATCAGCCGCACCAACAAGAAGGTCAGCCACACCCTCGGCATGGAGTTGGAGAGCGGCCGGGAGGAGGAGGCCCGGCACGGCATCGAGGCGGTCAAGCGCAACATCGACCTGCCGGAAGGCGTCTCGTTCAGCCAGTTGCGGCAGCGCTTCGACATGGAGGAGGTGCAGAACGGCATCTTCGCGCTGCTGCTCTCCATCCTGTTCATTTACCTGCTAATGGCGTTCCTGTTCGAGAGCGTGATGATGCCGCTCTCCATTGTGCTGACCATCCCGCTGGCCGCCATCGGCTCGGTATGGATTCATTTCGTCACTGGGCTCGACATGGATTTCCTCGGCATCATCGGCTGCGTGCTGCTTGTCGGCGTGGTGGTGAACAACGGCATCGTGCTCATCGACTACGCCAACCGCCTGCGCTTGGCCGGCATGGAGCGCACCCAGGCCCTGCTCCAGGCCGCCGAGCACCGCTTCCGGCCGATCGCCATCACGGCGCTGACCACCATCATCGGCATGATCCCGCTGACCCTCAGCGAGTCGAGCGAAATGGGCATGAGCTACAAAAGCTTCGGGCTGACGCTGATCGGCGGCATGGCCTCGGCCACGCTGCTCACGCTGCTGGTCGTGCCGGTGTTTTACACGCTGTTCGACGACGCCCAGTTGGCCGTCCGCAATGCCGTGGCCAGCGTCTTTCGCCGCCCCAGCGCCAGGCCAAGCGCAGCCAAGTAGCCCGCCCGCGCTTGGCCAAGCGCGGGCGCTTACGGTTCGCCCCTGGCCAAGCGCTCCCGCAGTTTTTTCAGCGCATCCAGCCGTTCGTCGGTGGGGGGATGACTGTTCATGAACTTCAGCCAGCGCGTGTCGGGGTGTTCATACTCGTCGCGGAGATTCTGGAAAAACTCGAGGTAGCCGTCCGCGTTCCCGAAACTGGCGTACGCCAGCCGGAAGCCGAACGCATCGGCCTCGCGCTCGTCGTGGCGTGAATGCCTCATCTCAGCCAGCTTCACCGTGCCGGAAACCACGTCGCCGCCGGTTGATCCGAAGATGCCGTTGTAGACCAACGAAATCAGCAGCCCGCGGCCAATGCCCCGGAGTGTGTGACGGTGCTGATGATGCCCCAGCTCGTGGCCAAGCACGAACGCCAGCGCCGTCTCGTTGGTCACCGTGTTGAGCAGGCCGCGGGTGACAATGACACCCCCCCCGGGCACGGCAAACGCGTTGGGCATGCTCTCGTCCCAGTACGCCAGCCGGTACGGCAGCGGGCGCAACTCGCTGCTCCGGATGAGACGGTCGAAGGTTTTCTCCGCCAGCTCAAACTCCGGCGGGGCGGAACCGGATTGCAGGACCGAAACGGCCGGGCCGAAGACCTTGGCTTCCGTCTCCTCGCTGATTCGCAACGCGACAAAATCGGCCACAAGCCCGATCACGATGTAGAGCACCGCCAGCACACCGACCACGCTGACGAGGTTTTTGAGTTTGTCGCCCCACGACTCCTTCCCGCTGGAATTCTCCGCGGTTCTCTCAAGCCTTCTCGGGACGAACTTCATCCGGCCGGGCGCTGGAAACGCACCGCCGTGGCGTAGGCGACCAGCTCCGCGCAACCCACCGCCTTGCCCTTCCCCTTGGAAACACTCGAGGTTTCCAGCCGGCAATTCAGGAACAGGTCCGCCTCCGGGGAGGACTCCTTCATCCGCAGGATGGCTTCGCGCCGGCCCCGGTCGATGACCGAGGAGTAGCTCTTCAACTCCCCGCCGAAGAATTTGCGAAAATTGGACAGAAACCGTTTGAAGTGATCGACCGAAACCACGACACTGCCAACGACCAGCTCCGCCGAGGCAACGGCCGGCAGGTCGGGCAGGTGCTTGCCGGTGATGGCCGGGATGTTGACCCACTGCTCCTCGCGAACGCGTATTCTCGTATAGTGGCGTTTCTCGGCGATCTTGCCGGTGACATAGGCCAGCAACAACACGAGGAACGGAATCGAGAGGAACAAAATGTCCAGAAAGATCTCCATCCCCTGCGACATCTCACCGTATTCAGACTCCATCGCGCCTCCTTACTGGCAGCGGACGGCGGTGCCGTACGCCAGCATCTCCGCGGCCCCCTGCGAAACCGACGTGGTGGTGTAGCGAACGTTGATGATGGCGTTGGCGCCCAGTTCCTCAGCCTGCTCCACCATGCGGTCGGTCGCCTGTTGCCGGGCCTCCCTCATCAACTCAGTGTACCCCTTGAGCTCGCCGCCCACGATGTTCTTCAGGCCCGCCATCAGGTCGCGCCCGACGTGCTTTGCGCGAATGGTGCTTCCCTGCACCAGGCCGTAATGCTCCGTGATGGTGCGGCCCGGGATCGATTCAAGGTTGGTCAGTGTCATGGTTCTTATCGGTGGTGTTACGGCATTCTGCCTGAACGGGCGAAAATTAAGCAAACAGGCTTAAAGTTGTCAAGACTGTTTTTGTCTTCAAAACTGACAAATTAGCGGCCGCTTGGCCAAGCGCGTGAGCTACTTTTTCTTCGGCTCGGCAGACCTTGGGCGGGGCCGTTGGCCGCGCTTGGCATCGAGGTTGGCGTACAGGTCGTCCTCGGTGAGGCTCGATGGCACGCCGTCCTTCGGCACCTTGGCCTTGGCCACCCACACGATGGCGTTGAGCACGGTTTTGCGAAAGTCGTCGTTGCCCCAGTTCAGGTGGTTGTGGCCGCCGGTGAAGCCGAAGCCGCGCCCGCCGTTCTCGCGCTGATACGCCCACGCCACGTGCTGCGACGCGCCCGCCGCCACCGTCTTGCGGACGTGCGGATTGCCGCTGTGCGCCCCGTCGCCGCGCTTCATCGTCGCCGCCGGGGCCACGTCAGATAGAATCGGCGTCACACCTTTCATGCCCGGCACAAACCGCATGTGGAAATACCACTCGTCGTTCGCCTTGAACGGTTTCACACCGCGCGTGATCGGGTGCCTCGGCAGCTTGCTGAAGTTCGCGGTCCAGTGCGGGTTGACCGACCAGTGCGTCTCGAAACAACCGCCCTGCCAGTCGAGGAACTCCTTGTTCCCCTTGTTGGTGGTCGGCTCGACGGCGTAGTGAATCGTCAGAAAACCGACCCCCTTGGCCATGAGCTTGTCGAGCTTGGCCAAGTTGCCGCCCTGCAACGCCGGGTGCCTGCCGCCGCCGTCACTGTAAATCACGATGGCATCCGCGCCGTCGAGAATCGACTCGTCGCTTGGCCAACCGTTGAGCGTGACGGCCGGGGTGACGAGCTTGGCCGCACCCTCCTCGAGGCAGTTGGCCAAAAGCTGAATGCCGGCGTTGTGCTCGTGCGAGAGCGGCCCGTGGCTTGGCTTGCCGGCAATCATCACAACCTTTTTCGGCGCGGCAAAAGCGGGTGTGGCAACAGTGAGAACAAAGATGATCAGAAGTTTTTTCATAAAATTGACCCGGGAGGGACGAGTTCCACCTCGTCCCCATTCAAAAAAGGGGCGACGTGGAAATCGCCCCTCCCAGTTGCGTTATTTCAATTTCTTAATCCGGATGTTTTTGAACTGCACGGTCATCGGCGGCCCGGCGTGCAGTTGCAGCGCGAGCAGGCCATCGGCGCGGCGGTTCTTCTTGTCGCGATCCACGACCTGGGTGGTCTTCACGCCGTTGATGTAATGGGTGAGATTAAAGCCGCGCGCGACGATGCGGTAGCGGTTCCAGTCCTCTTTTTTGATCGCCTTGGCGATGTCGGCGTCTTTGGAAAACTCCTCGACGGCCTTTTTCAACTTGCCGTCGTCGCCCACGGTGAGCGTGGTTTTTTTGCCGCGCAACGACAGGATGCCGCGAAAGCGTTCGCCGTAGCAGATGCCGGAGTAAGTGTCGCCGGCCTCGAAGTCGGCCTGATAACCACCGATGCGCCACTCGTCCGGGCCGTCGGCCTTGAAGCTGCGATATTGAATGCCGCTGTTGCCGCCGACGATTTTATAGTCGATCCGCAAGTCGAAGTTGCCGGTCTTGCCGCCTTCCCAGATGATGAACGTGTTGCCCTGGGTCGCGTTGTCCTTGGTGGTCTTGCCGGTGATGGCACCGTCCTGCACGCTCCAGAATTTCGGGTCGCCGTTCCAGCCCTTGAGGGTTTTGCCGTCGAAGATTTTTTCAAACCCTTTCTCAGCGGCAACCGCTTGGCCGGCAAAAACAACTGCCGCCAAGCCCAGTATGGTGATGATTTTTTTCATGTTGTCCAGGACGGTTTACTTGAACGCTTTCTTCAAAAACTTCAGCCCCTTCGTGGCGATCTCCTCGCGGGTCGGTTCCATTTTACGCCAAATGGCCGCCGCGCGGGCGATGACTTTCACGTCGGTCGTGAACGACTCGATGACAACGTCGCCCTTGTAGCGAACCGCCTTGAGCGCGGCGACGATCGGTTTCCAGTCGATGTGGTCGTTGCCCGGTGTGCCGCGGTCGCTGCCGCAGGCGTGAAAGTGGCCCAAGTGCTTGCCGGCGGCGCGGATCGCCTTGGCCTGGTTTTTCTCCTCGATGTTCATGTGGAACGTGTCGAGGTGCAGCTTGAGTGCCGGGCTGCCAACCGCCTTGATGAGGCGCAAGCCCTTTTCGCACGTGTTCAAAAAGTCGGTCTCGAACCGGTTCAGCGGCTCGACACAAATCTGCACGCCCTTTTTCTCGGCGTAGGCGGCGAGCACCTTGAGGTTTTTCACCACGAGGGCGAACTCCTTCTTTTGATCCTTCGGCTCGACGGCGTCGGCCTTGCCCACGACAGAGTATACCGGGCCGATAAGCGATGGGCAGCCGAGGTTCACCATGTGGTCGATGAGCGCCTTGCAATACTTCATCGCCTCGCGCTGATCCCCTGCCGAGCCGCGAAAGTCGCGCCCCGGCCCCATGCAGGCGCAAACCGAGCCGCAGGCCAGACCGGCGCGGTCGAGCGCCTTCCTGACCTTGACCGAGTCGATGTGTTCCGGCGCCTCAATGGGCAGCTCAACGGTGTCGAAACCCCACTTTTTGAACTTTGAAAAAAGCCGGGAACTCTGTGTCACGAACGGCGACACGAACAAGAACGAATTAATGCCAAATCTCATGATAGATTCTGTGAGCGGCAAAACCTACGGAAAGTCGGCGGACGATTCAATGCCGAAATCTCTCCACCCCGCTTGGCCAAGCGGCTCACCGGGTTCGATTGAAGGCGAATTGCGTGTTGATGACCGGCACGAACTGGATCTGCTCCGAGAAGATGGACGTGAACGCGTCGATCGCCATCTTGGGGGTCTGTCTTGGATCCAACTGGCCCTCCCACAGGTAGTCATCGCAAATGCACAGCCCCCCGACGTTCAGCAACCGAAAACTCAGGACCAAGTCCACCAACACATCCGTCGACAGGTGTGACCCGTCCACGTAAACGAAGTCAAAGGGGTCGTGGTTTTCCCGGAGCAGCCGCAGCAGTCCCGTGTCGGATCGCTCCTCCAGCACCCGCACGGCGTCCACCCGCCCGGTTTTCTCGACATTCCCAAAAAATGTTTCGCGAACCTGGGTCATGATGTCCGCTGCGACGCTGACATGCTCTCTCCCCCCTTGGAACGTGTCCAGGCAAACCATCCGGCTATCGGGGTGCTTGAGCAGATTGTTGAGCATCCAGCAGGTGGACAAGCCTTCAAAGCATCCGATCTCCAGGATCGACTTCGGCGCGTTCGCATCCCAGCCGTGCCGCCGAAAGACCTCGGGCCAGATCTCCATGTACTCGACGAACCAATCTCGAGTGAATTCCATGCGAAAAATGTTATCGGCCCAGCGGCCCACTGTCACCTTCGTTTCCCGCTTGGCCAAGCGCTTGGCCAAGCAGCAGGCTATCCGGCCGTCGAGTCGACAAGATGAATCTCCCCGCCGGTGACCTCGATGTCCAGCGGGTGGAGGCTGGCACCGGCGCACGGCCCCTCGACGCACAGACCGTTCTCCGGATGGTACATCGCGCCGTGCGTCTGGCAGACGAACAGGCTGCCGTCGCGGTTGAAAAACTGGCCATCGCCGTAGTCGAGGGTCAGCGGCTGATGGCGGCAGAGGTTTTCGTAGGCGACGATTTCGCCCTTGTAATTGGCCACGAAGGCGTCCACGCGAATCCCGTCGCGCTTGAAGGAAAACGGCCTCGTCGTGCCCTCGGGCAGCTCGTCAATCCTGGCCACTGGTTTGCGCATCAGCCGTTGGCCAAGGCGACGCCCTCGTTGAGGCTGCCTCGCCGGTAGCCTTTCGTGTCGAGCGTAACGTCGGTGAAACCGGCCTCGCGGAGTTGCGCCGACACGGACGCCATCATGTTCTCCCCGACGAACCGTTCCATCTCCGCTTGGCCAAGCTCGAGCTTGGCCAACGTACCGCCGGGCTGCTCATGGTGCCGCACGCGCAGTTCGCGGAAACCGGCGTCGCGCAACACGCCCTCGGCCTGCTCGATCATCGCCAGTTTCTCCGGCGTGACCGACTGGCCGTACGGGATGCGGGAGCTGAGACACGGCATCTGCGGCTTGTCGGCGGTGGGCAGGCCAAGCGCGGCGGAGAGGGCGCGAATGTCCCCCTTGGCCAAGCCGGCCTCCTTGAGCGGGGCACGCACGGCGAACTGCTTGGCGGCCTCGGCGCCGGGCCGGTGGTCGCCGATGTCGCTGGCGTTTTCGCCGTAGGCCAACACCGCGAAACCGCCCTCGAGCGCGATCGGCTCGAGCCGGGTGAACAACTCGTGCTTGCAGTAGTAGCAGCGGTTGACCGGGTTTTCGGTGTAGTCCGGATTGGCAAACTCCCGCGTGTGGACAATCCGCAGCGGGAAGCCGTGCGTCCCGGCGATCTCGCGGGCCTCGGCCAGTTCGCGGCGCGGCAAACTCGGTGAGTCGGCGAGCACGGCGAGCATCCGGTCGGCGAGCACCTCGTGGGCGACGTGTGCCAGCAGCACCGAGTCCACACCACCGGAGTACGCCACCAAACAGGATTCGTACCCGCGCAAAATGTCACGGAGGAAGTTGAGCTTCTCGTCAGCCACGCCCCGGAGGCTGCCCCGATCCTCCGCCGATGTCCAGCGGCCAGCCAGCCGCCTCAATGCGCTTTCAGGCGGAAAAATCGCTGACGGCTGACGGCATCGACCGGGTGCGGGCTGGCGGCATCCTCAAGGTCGGCCCACGGGCCGGCGAGCCGGCCGGCCTCCTGCAAGTCGCCGTGTTCCCAGGCCAATTCGATCCCGTCCCCCTTCCGAACGATCTGCAGCCTCAACGGCCTGGGCGGGGCCAGTGACTTGATCTGGTAAATAATGCCCGCTCCGGCGCCCTTGCTCACATTGCCCCGCGCGGTGAGATCGGCCACGAACAACGAGTCGTCCGTCGCCAGCAACCCGTCCAGGTGGCCCACACCCGGTTCGTCCACGCCGATGAAGTGAAAATAGTTTCCGGTCTCCAAGTCAACATAGACGAGGGGGTTTTCCTCGTTGCCCGTGCCGGCGTAATTGAACCGGCCGTGGAACCCCACGAACAGCCCGTGGTTCAGCCCCTCGGGAAACTCCGGCGGGGCGAAACAGATGTCATTGGGACCCTCGGCCTCGGCCCCCGTGTTCGGATCGGGCAACGGCTGGAACGTCACCCACGGCTGAATGCCACCGCCCACCATCCGGCCGGTTCGGTACCGGACATGGCTGAAGGGGAATCCGAAATCCTCGATCTTGCCGCCGATCCCGGCGGCGGGGATGACGTTCAACTCGTCGGCGCTGTGCGGCTCGTTGGAATCGCTGAAGCCATCGATGCCGTTGTCCTGCAGATAGAGGTCGCCGGTTTCCGGGTGAAAGGCGAACCCCGCCGCGTTGCGCAGGCCGGTGGCGATTTGCGTGAGGCCCGAGCCCGTGACCTTGCCGTCACGATCGGTGAGGGTGACCCTGTACACAGAGTCCCCCCGCAGCGTGCCGCGGACACCGAAGTCGCTGCTCAGGGTGGCAGTCTTTTTTGTCGCCGCGTAATTGGCGTCCGAGCCGACCTGAAAAAACAGGTCGATGGCGTCGGGCTGGCCCGGCGTCGCACGGAAGGCCAGCGCCGAGTGCGGATGCCACCAGCCGCCGCCGGGATAAGTGATCCGGATGCGCCCCACCAAGGTCAGCGGCGCAGCGGGGTTGTCGCCCAGCCGAAGGAGGGTGATCGGGCGGTTTTTGCCCTGCCCTGTCACGAGGACAAGGCTGTCCGCCACCCGAAGCGAGGTTTGCGCCGACGGCAGTCCGCCGTAAAGCGTCTTGGCCGGGCCATCGGCATGACCGTCCCCGTCGGCATCCACGAGGCGAACCAGTTTGCCGCTCGAATTCCAGAAACTGTCTCCTCCCCCGTTCGGCTCACTGACTGCCACCAGCAGCGAGCCATCGGCAAGCGCCTGCATGCCGAGCGGGAAATCCAGCCCCGTGGCAAACCGGGTCACCCGAAAATCGCCCGCATTCACGCCGGGACCGAGCAGTTGAAGGGGTGCCGGTTCATGCTCGTGGCCGTCTTCCGGATCGCCGGCATGAGCCTCCAGCTTGAGGTTGAATCGCAGGTCGCTGCTGGTCGGGTTGCCCTGGTGCACCTCAACCGCCAGCAGGTTCGCCCCCTCGACCAGGCCCGCCGGGTCGATTTCGTGCGGATAGAAATGATGCTCATCATGGCCATCGACCTCGCTCGAGGCCCGGGTCTGGTGACCGATGGCGGCCGGCGCGGCCGGCAGGTTGTCCCGCACGATTTCCTGTCCGTTCAGATAAACCACCGCCCCGTCATCGCGCATCAGTTGCAGGCTCAAAGCGGGAATGGAGTCGTGGCGGTTCACCATGAACCGGTGGCGAAAATAGGTGGTGATATGCTTGGCGTTGGCGTTCCCGCCATAGTCAATCCGGGTCGTCTCGTCGCCATCCCCGTAACCGAAAGGCGCCTTGCCGATCTTCCATCCGGCGTCGTCGAAGCCCGGCTTGCGCCACGCGGTGCCCTGATCCGAGCCGTTGTCGAGATAAGTCCAGGCGGCCCCCTCGCCGACCAGCGTGAGGCGGCCCGTCCATTCATCCCCATCCCCGCCGCTGGACGATCCGGTCAACGTCACCAGGCCGGTCTCCGAGGCCGTCTTGCCAAACACCGCAGCGTGTGGCCCCCAGCCGCTCCAGCCCTTCTGCCCCGTTTCCCCCTTGTCACCGTCGTTCACGCACACGCCGATGCCCAGTTTTTGGCCGGACCGGAAACGATCCACCCCAAGGGACGCTGGGGTGAACCGGACCTCGTAGGTCGTGACGAAACCGGTGCGCCGGACAGCCACCTCGTACGGCCCGGGCCCGCGCTCATGATCGGTGATGACTCGCCCGTCGTCGTGCAGCGCAAAATTGTACAGTTGAGTGACCGTGTCCCGGGCTGCGTTGGCGAACACTACCTGCACGCCGTCGCCGTTCCAGGCGTTGGCGCTGGCGTGCTCATGCGACTCGTCGGTCACCACAACGCCGAGATAAAGCGCGTCCGATTCCCACGCAAAGGCGACCGCACTCGAGTGATCGTCCGGCCCCGACCAATTGCCGCCGGCGTATTCCTCGAACAACACCAGCTCCCCGTTTTTGGCCCGGAACTTGACGTTGGCCAAAAACGGGAGGTCCGCCCAGTCGGCAGCGTCGCCATCGACCTCGATGGAGGCTTTGCCGGCCGAGAAGGTGTCCCGCCCCTCCTCGATGCCGTTGGCCAAGGCGGGCAAACTCTGAACGGCGACGGCAACCATTCCGATCAGGATCAGCCTGCTGAATCTCATCTCAATCCTTCCCCGGTTTTTCCGCCGTGGTCGCGGAGGAGGTCGGCGGTCATGGTCGATCAGGTGGAGGTGAGGGCGCGGAGGAAGTGGACGATTTGATCGGCGGAGGTCTCGACGATGACGCCGGCAACGATCCAGTAACCGAGTACGCGGGCGACTTTATCTTTCGGCCGCGGCGGGCGCTTGGCGGGGGCTTGGACTTCCTGTGGTGTTGGTTCAGGCATGATGTGGTCGTTTTACTCAGGCTTGGCCACCTGCGTTGCGGTTCGCAAATAGCTGATCAAATCGATCACCTCCCCGTCCCGGAGGGAAGCCAGCAGACCCTCGGGCATCATGGAGGTCGGGACCGTTTCGCGCGACTGAATCTCCGACTTGGCCACGGTCACCGGCGGCAAGCCGACGACTCGCAGCACGAGCTGCTGCTCGTTCTCGCTGGCCAGCGTCCCGGCCAACGTCTGGCCGCCGCGCGTGGTGACGAGCAGCAACTGGTAGCCCTCCGGAATCTCGCCGCTTGGGTTGAGGATGTTCTCGAGAATGTAGTCGAGATTCGCGCGGTTCGAGCCGGTGATGTCCGGGCCGATCTCGCCGCCCTGCCCGTACAGCTTGTGGCAGGCGAAACAGGTTCGATCGTAAATTGCGCGGCCGTTGCGGACGTTGCCCTTAGCCAAGGCGTCGTCGGTGAGCAACGCGCGGTACTTGGCAAACGCATTCGCCTTGTCGGCGGAGAGTGACTCCACCGCGCCCCATACATCGACAAAGCCCGGGCCGACGACGCGGCGCAATTGCCGGACCATGTACGCCGGGACATCGCGGCGCGGCACGGTGCCGGACCGGATCGCCGCCGTGAGTTTGTTGCCGTACGACGGCCGCGAAGCGAGCGTCTGGATCGCTGCCGACTTGTCGCCAGCGTCGAGCTTGGCGTAGCGGTCGAGCAGCGCGCGCGGGTAACGGCTCTCTTCGTAGGCCGACATGGCGCGGATGGAGTCGAGCCGCAGCGCGTCGTCGTCCAGCAAGCCAACCAAGCGGCCCTTCAAGGCATCGTGTTCCTGGGAGGCGAGCCCGCGCAGGGCGTTACGGCGGGCATCGGCCTCGGCGTCTTGGTTTTCGAGCGTGGCGAGCATGGCCGCCGCCGCGCCGGTGTCGCCGAGGATTTGCGCGATCTGTGTGGCTGCCGGCGTGCCGTAAAGCTTGGCGTAGGTCGCGCCCCAGCTCGGCGGCGCCTTCACGTCGCGCAGCCCCTTCAGCCCGGCGCTGAAACCGCGGAGCAACCCTGTGGTCGTCTCGTCATCCGCCGCTTGGCCAAGCGCGGCGGAAACGGCATCCAACTGGCCGGCATCGACGGCCCGGCGGGCGATGGACTCGGTGACGAGCGGCAACCGGCTGGCCTGCGCCAACTCCATCGCGCGGGTGGGATTCGACGGCACCAACGGCTCGATGCTGAACCAAATCAGCTTCGGCAGATTGTGGTCGTCGGCATCCCCGGCGTGCGCAACCAAGCCGGCGGCGATGGCCCAGCGATCGCCGAGCGGCATGCGCTGCATCGCCGAGGCCAAGTACAGCCGCACAACGGGTGACGGATCGCGCTTGGCCAAGGCGGCGAACGCCTCGAGCGCTTGGCCGGAGGGCGCGTTGTCTTCGCAAAGCAGTTGGATGGACCAGGCGCGAATGTGCTCGTCTTTGTCGTTGAGATTGTTCAGCAGATCGGCCTCACTCAACCCGCCGGTGACGTGCAACGCCCAAAGAGAGCGTAGCCGGTGGTCGGCGTTTTTGTTATGCCGAAACATTTTTTTCAGGGCGCGATGCGTGCCGTTGGCCAGGCGGCCGTCGATTGCGCGGCCCTGCAGCACCACCCGTGCACGGCGGGCGTGCCAAGCGCTGGCGCTGGCTTGGTAGTCGACGAGCCTGGCATCACTCAGCTTGGCCACGTCGGCGTAACGGCCTTCCCAGTTCTCGGCCAAGCTCTCCTTCGGCGAGAGGCGGAAGATGCGCCCGGTGTTTTTTTGCAGAACCTCCTTGCCGCAGATGTCGGCGTCGTGCCAGTCGAGCACGTAGACGTCGCCGCCCGGGCCGATCTCCATGCTGAAACCGATCCACTGCGCGTTGTTGGCCTTCATGAAATCCTTGTGGTGTTTGCCGACAAACCCGGAGCCGCTTGGCACCAGTTCATCGGTCAACACCGCGTGCTCGTGGATGTTCGCCATGAAGATTTTGCCGTGATACTCGTCCGGGAAGGCGTCGGACAAATACACCCGCGCGCCGCCGTGGGCCGAGCGATGCCGATGGTCGGCGATCGTGCGGATGTCGCTGTAAATGTACGGGTTGAAATGCCGTCCGCTCTGCCGGTGATAGACGCCGCCCGGGATGACATGCCACAGGTGCGGGATCACGCAGGCGCTGACGAAGAGCTGGCCCTTTGCGTCGTAGTCGATACCCCACGGGTTGCTGAAGCCGTGCGCGACCACCTCGAAGCGATCCTTCACCGGGTGATACCGCCAGACACCGCCATTGATCGCCGTGCCTTCGCCGTCGAACTCGACCTTCCTTGGGTACGCCTCGCCCGGCTTAAAAATACGCCCCTCGCCCTTCGGCCTGCCGACCACCGACGGCGTGAAGACGCCTTGGCAGCCATAAAGCCAGCCGTCCGGCCCCCAGTGCAAACTGTTGACGACCTCGTGCCGGTCGCGGATGCCCCAGCCGGTCAGGCGCACCTCGATGCCGTCGACGTCCGCCCGGTCGTCGCCGTCGCGATCCGGGACGAACAGCAGGTTCGGCGGCGCGCCGAGCCACAGCCCGCCTAAGCCAACCGCCACCGCCGACGGGAACGGAACGCCCTCGAGGAAGACCGAGCGCTTGTCCGCCACGCCGTCGCGGTCGGTGTCCTCCAAGATCAAAATGCGGCTGTCGCCCGATGCCGAAAAGCCTCGCCCGCGGGACTCGTAGTCGCGGTTTTCCGCCACCCACATCCGGCCGCGGTCGTCCCAGCAAAACGCCATCGGCTGCGTGATCATCGGCTCGTTGGCCCAGGCGTTGACCGCGAAGCCGGGCTCGAGGGTCGAGTTTTTCACCGCCGCCTCCGGCGTGAGAAACTTGGCCTCGCGCCCCTCGCGCTGGGCCAATCCCCATAGCACGCCCGTGCCGCGCTGGCCGGTGTATCGCATCCAGCGCTGCGTGAGGTCGTCGTTGTCCAGCGCGCCGCTGTAAACATGAATCTGATGACGGATGGTCTCGGTTTTGCCTTCGCCGATTTTCCAGTCGCCAAGCCGCGCGCGCACCGGGCCGACGCCAAGTTGGCCATCGACGCGCCACGGCTGCGGGTAGCCGCCGTTTTTGGGGTGGTCAAAAATCGCGATGTGCCCCCAGTCGTCGCGGCCGTCGATCTCCATGCCGACGTCGAGCCATGTGGCGCGCCGGCCCTCGGCGGCCGCGCCAACTTCACGAGCGCCATTAACCACATCGCCCTTCGTGCCGGGCTTCCACGGCATGCGGAGAAACAGCCCGCCGTAATCGTATTTGCCAATCGTGACATCGGTTTGCGCCTGGCCACGCCACTCGAGGTCGAGGACGTGGCGGTCGCCGTCGGAGCGCATCGACCAACGCTGCGTCTCGGTCAGCACCGCGTTGCCGTCGGCGTCGAGCAGGTCGTACACGGTCTCCCAACGCACCGAGTCACCCTTGGCCTCGAGCACGTTCACGCCCTTGCGCTTCCAGTAATTGTCGGCGGGATGATGGAAATAATCGCGGCCATTCACGCGGGTGAACCCCCAGTACAATCCGGTTTGGTGTTTGTGATGGCCGGGGCTGTATTCGGTGAGCGTGCCGTTGCCATCCGGCGCAACGATCGGGTGCAGGTACGGCCGGTGATCGGCGGCGGCGTGCTGCGTGACCAGCGGCTTGGCCAAGCCGTCGCGATGGACAGTGATTGTGCCGGAGCCTTCATCAAGCTTGGCCTCGAGCGGGGCGGCGGCAGCGGTGGCCAAGCCAAGCGCGGCCAAGGGCAGCATTGTCATAAAATATTTCATCATGAAAACAAGCCGCGCGACAACCCGGTCGGGATCCGTCGGGCGACGCCGGTGATGCTACCGACCAAGCGCCAAACGGCAACCTTAATCAGGACGCCGATTGACAGGATTATGAGGATGAACGGGATCATGTTTTGATCCTCTTAATCGGCAATCATCTGCGTCCGATTCTCTGCTCCTGGGGGGTTCTCCTTGGTTCAACGGGGAAAACCCGGCGCTTGGCCAAGTTGAACGCGTGAAAAATGTCGCCTCTCCATCCGGCAGCCGTAACACTCCCGTCCGCTGCTATGTTGAAATCTTTTCACCGTACTCTCGCCGCGCTGGCGCTTGGCCTGTCCGGCGCGACCGCGCTTGGCCAATTTGCCGACACAACTTTGTCGCTCGATGTCACGCCGGTTGATGGCGATGCCACTCGCCGGGCAATCGCGCTCACGATCGATTCCGGGGCCGGCTCGATCCTGTACATCCAAGGCTCGGCCGACATGACTCACTGGGAGACGCTTGGCCAAGCGATCGCCGGGAAAACCCCCACCCGTTGGGAGGCGCAACGGGCCGCCACCGAGTCGCCCTATTTTTTCCGGGTGAAAGTCGATCCGCCGACCGACGTGATGGAAGACGGCATTTACGCGACGATCACGACGAACCTCGGCGTGATGACGGCCAGGCTGGAGTACGAAAAAGTGCCGCTCATCGTCGCCAACTTCGTCGGCTTGGCCGAGGGCACGAAGTTTTACAGCAAGGATCCCCGGTTTTATCCGGCCAACCCCGACGGCAAGCCGTTCTTTGACGGGCTGATCTTTCACCGCGTGATGAAGGACTTCATGATCCAGGGCGGCTGCCCGCTGGGCAACGGCACCGGCAACCCCGGTTACTTTTTGCCGGACCAGTTTCATCCCGACCTCAAGCACGACGGCCCAGGCGTCCTCTCGATGGCCAACTCCGGCGAGCACACGAACGGCAGCCAGTTTTTCATCACGCACGCCGCGACACCGTGGCTCGATTTCGACAACATAAACCGGCTCGGAAGCCACTCCGTTTTCGGCAAGGTGGTCTTTGGCCTCGATGTCGTCGACAAAATCGCCGGAGTCGATGTCAGTGGGCCGAACAAGCCCACGGAAGATGTCATCATCGAGAACATCCGCATCCGCCGCGTGGGGGAAAAGGCGGAGGCATTCGAGGCCACGGAGGCGTCGATCGACCAGATGCAGCGCGACCTCGCCGCGAAGCAGATGAAGGAAATCCAGGCGGTGCTGAAAATCGAGCCGAGGGAGTCGGGGCTGATTTACGAGGAACTCAAGCCGGGGAGCGGCGAGCTCGTGAAGGACAGCGACATAGTCCAGTTCGATTACATTATGGAACTGGTTTCCGAGGCGAACGAGATTGGCCGCGTGTTTGCCGACTCTTACAATCCGCCCAAGCCGCTTACAATCAAGGTATCGGATTTGGCAACGATGCTGCCGGGTGCCGCAGAGGGACTGACCTTGATGAAGAAAGGCGGCGTAGGGTTTCTATGCATCCCGCCGGAGCTGGCCTACGGCAAGCTTGGCTGGTTCGCCGCGCGTGTGCCAGCCCACTCGGTGGTGCTCATGCAAATCACCATGCTCGACGTGACGCCCGGCGGGTGATCAGCGCAGCTTGGCGCGGTAAAACTCCCGCTCGGCGCGGGTGGTGTTCGAGTACTCGAGCACGCCGGAGCCGTCAAGCAGCTCCAGGTCCGGCCCCGGTTCCCACGTCTTCAGGTTCGGGCTGCGGTCGAGCGAAAACCGCTGACCGGGGAAGCCGCGAAAGCTGAAGTTGTTGGTGACCCCGCCGTCGGCGGCTGCAACGCGCTCCCAGCGGATCAGGATCGGGGTGGTGCGCGGCACGATCTCCTTTCGCAAAATAATCCCCTCGAGTCCCACGGAGAGAAACTGGCCGTCGTTGGCCAACGCGCCGTAGAGTGACAGGCCGGTGATCGTGCCCTTGGCCTCCCACGAGGCGAGGTCGGGACTGGTCAGCACCGTGCCGTTCACGCCAACAACGTACCACGCACCGCCGACTTGGGTGACGTCGTTGAGCCATTGGTCGGTGCCGCTCTCGCGCTTGGCCCAGGTCTCGCCGTCGGTGCTGGTGAGGAGGGTTCCCGCCTGGCCAACGGCGACGAGTTGATCGTCGAACGCCCGCACGCGGTAAAGCCAGTTGGCCGTGCCGGAGTCGCGCTTGGTCCAGTCGATGCCGTCGTGCGAGGTGAGGATGATCCCGTCCTCGCCGGTGGCGACGAATCGTCCCTTGAACGCCTCGACGCTGGTGAGAATGCCGGTGGTCGGTGCCTGGTGCGTGTCCCATTGTTTGCCGTCGCGCGTCGTCAGCACCGTGCCCTTGCCGCCGGTGACGACCCACGTGCCGCCAAGCGCGGCGACGCCCTGCAGGTCGTTCTCGGTCGGCTTGGGCTCAACCGCCTCCCAGACGACACCGAGGGTGTTGACCTTGTTTGTCTCCGCTTGGCCAAGGTCGTTTTTCGTCACGACGTTGGTCCACGAGTTGTGGCTGGTCAGCAGCCGCCCGTGGTTGCCGACGGCGACGAGCAGGTTCGTCGTTCCGCCGACACCGAGCAGGATCGACTGGGCCGCGGCCTCGGGCGTGACCTCGAGATTCCACGCGACCCCGTCGCGGCTGGTCAACACGGTGGCGTGGTCGCCCACGGTGACCATCAGGCTGCCGACCCGGTTGATGTCCCAGAGCCAGTTGCGCACCGAGTCATCGGCGCTGAACCAGTAAAGGTAACTGTCGTCCTCCTCGTCGCGCACGCTGTCCACCAGCATGCCGGTGCGGCCGCCGAGCAGGAATTTACCGTCGACCTCGATGGCGCAGTAGTAGGTCCAGTCCGGCGGCGGCGACGGGTTGGTGCCGTCGTCGGTCTCGAGCAAATCCACCCAGTACATGAAAAAACCGAGCACCCCCTTCCGCACGACGTTCTCGCCGGCGATGATGACCTCCGACGCCGTGCCGGTGACGGCGTTCAGGTCTTTGTCGGTGCCGGAATTGGCCGCGAGCCACGAGACGCCGTCGTTGTAACTGAGCAGCACGACGCCGTCGTCGCCCACGGCCCAGAGACGCTTGTTGACGTAGGCCAGCGCGTTGAGGTCGCGGTTCGTCCGGCTCTGGCGCTTGGTCCACGAGCGGCCGTTGGTGCTGGTGCCCACGAGGCCGCCCTCGCCCACGGCGACAAACTGTTTCCCGGTCCAAGTCAGCGCGTGAATGTGGTTGTTGTACCGGAAGGTTTGCCTGCGCCACTGCCGGCCGTCGGTGCTGGTGTAGAGCGTGCCGTTGCTGCCACCGGCCACGATCGTGTTGCCCGAGGCCGCCAGGGCGCGGAAGGCTTCGCCCGTCGGGTTGTCCAGTTCACCCGGCGTAAACTGTTCCTCGCCCTCGCTGTAAAGCAGCGTGCCGCCGGCGCCGGCCACGACCGCCTGCTCCTTGAAAAACGTGGCGGCGCGCAGCGTCCCACCAACACCGCTCTCGCGCGGAAACCATTGCACCAGGTTTTGGCTGGTGTGAATCGAGCCGTTGTCGCCGACCTCGATCGCGAAGTCGCCGCCCCTGGCAAGGGCGCGGATGGAGTTGCCATGCGGCCGGGGGTTGGACCAGCGCCACGGCCCCTCCTCCGCCTTGGCCAAGCTGGGCGCGAGCCACGCCGACAGGCCAAGCGCCAGGCAGCCCCTGGCCAAGTTCATCTGTTTTGTTGTCAAAATCATTACCGAAAAAAATCGCCTCGCGGCAAACGAAAGGCAGGCACGCTTTAAAGCATGCCTGCCCTCCGGTAAAATAAAACTTGGCCAAGCGTTCGAGGCGCTTGGCCAAGCGGCAAACCGTTAACGGCGATGACCGCGACGAGCGCCGCGTCTCGAGTGACGCCCCTTCGAATCCCGATGGTTGTCGCGGCTGCCGCGCGCCTGCCGACCCTTCGAATCCTGCGGTCCCCGGTGGCCACCGAGTGCCTGCGGACCCCTTGGCCCGCCAAACCCCTTGAACCCGCCACGGGCCTGTGGCCCACAGCCACCGCGCCCGGCGGCTTCGCGGCGTTTCTTCCACATCTCGAGCACGTGCTGAGGCGGCCCGGCCTGGCCCCGACCGCCCTTCGCGGCAGCCACGCGCTTTTTCATCATCTCGCGGGCGAATTGCGGCGGGCCGCCCTGTGGTCCGCGGCGTTGGCCGCCCTTGGCAGCGACTCGTTTCTTGGCCGCCATCGCCCGTTTTTTGATTTCGGCGATGCGGTCGGAAGCGTTGCCCTGACGATCCTGGCCACGCTTGGCGTGCTCGCCCCGTTTGCCCCCGCGATGCCCGCGGTCATTATCCGCCATCACGGCGGAGGTCATCCCTGCCCCCACCAGGAGAGCGGCTGTCATTCCAATGATCTTGTTGAGTTTCATGATTCTGTTTCCCATCCCAGCCATGTGGCCGGTTGCAAACTAGTCGTTCCCGGGGCGGTGACGGTTACAAGATTCCGGCCAGCCGCCGCTCAATCCTCGAGCTCGTTGGCCAGAATCATCTCGCGCGTGTAGTAAAGCAGCCGACCGCAGTTCGTGCAGGTGACCCTCTCCCGCCCGCTCTTGGCATGGACGACCTCCTGGGCCTGCAGCTTCATGTGGCAGCCGCCGCAACTGCCGTGGTCAATGCCCACGACCACGCTGCCCCCCTTCGTGTCGAGCAACCGCTCGTAGTGCGAGAGCGTTTTCTTGTCGATCGTCCCGGCAAGTTGCTCGCGTTCCTCGTCCAGTTCGTCGAGTTCCGTCCCGATGTTTTTCTCGCGTTCGTCCAGCTCGGAAAGCGTCCGGGCCTCAGACGCCCTGGCCGCCTCGGCCACTTCGCTGGCCTCCGCGAGTTTCGCCTTGAAGGCGTCCTGCTCCTCCATCAACTCCAGTTCCTGATCCTCCAGTTCCGAGATCGCCTGGTGGACATGCTCGATTTCCCGGGACAGCGCCTGGTACTCCACGTTCTTTTTGGTCTCGAGTTGTTGCTGGGAGAACTTGAGAATCTGCTCCTTTTTGGATCCCACCTCGTTCTCCAGATCCTTCCGCCGCACCTCCAGCTGCATCTGGGCCTGCTTGGCCTGCTCCAACACCTGCTGGGCCTGGAGGCTGTCCCGCCGGGTTTTCTCGCGCTCGGGGTCGATCGACTCCAGCTCCGCCTCAAGCCGGGCGGCCTTCGCGTCGCGATCCTGCAAGACCAACAGTTGGCTGATTTCCTCGTTCATCAGGCCGGTCATCCTTACCCCCTTTGCCATCCCGGGTCAACGGCCGCACACCTTCAACCGAAAAAAACGGCGGATGACCGTCCGCGAAAAACGGTTTGCCAAGCGCCCACGCCATCGGCAGACTGCCCGGCCCTTTGGTCGGGACGTGGCGCAGCTTGGTAGCGCGCCTGGTTCGGGACTAGGAGGTCGCGGGTTCGAATCCCGCCGTCCCGACCATTTTTCCCCCAGTCACTCCCCGCTTGGCCAGGCGCTTGGTTGGTCAACGTTCCTTGCCGGCCTTGGGGTCGAAGACGTCGCGCAAACCATCGCCAAGGAAGTTGAGCGCCATCAACAACGCCGCCAGGCAGCCGGCCGGAAACACAATCATCCACCAATAAACGCGAATCGGATTGATCTGCTTCGCCCCCTCGGCGATCAGCGATCCCAAGCTCGCCCTCGGCGGATGGATGCCGAGCCCGAGGTAGCTCAAAAACGACTCGTACAGGATCACCGCCGGCAGCGTCAGCGTCAGGTAAACGATCACCACGCCAAAGACGTTTGGCAAAATGTGCCGCCACAGGATCGTCCCCGTGTCGAGGCCAAGCGACCGCGCCGCCTCGACGAATTGCCGCTCGCGCAACGCCAAAACCTGCCCGCGCACAATGCGCGCCATCGTCAGCCACGACACCGCGCCCAAGCCGGCGTAGAGCAGAAGCATTCGCGCGGTCTCGCCGCCGCCGCCCCCGAAGGCCTCCTGCAGCCAGCCTTGCAGCACCCCCTCCAGCGTCGTGATGATGACGATCACAAAAATGATCGATGGCAGCGAGTACAGCACATCCACAGTACGCATCAGCAAGTTGTCCCAGCGCCCGCCGAGGAAGCCGGCCGTCGCGCCCCAAAGCACCCCGATCACCAGACTCACCAGCGCGCCGACCAGGCCGACCATCAGCGAAATCCGCGTGCCGGCCATCACGCGTCCGAATTGGTCGCGGCCGTGCACGTCGGTGCCAAACCAATACTCGGCACTCGGCGCGGCGAATTGCGCCTCGCTGTGCACGTCGCCCTGGCTCGAGATCAACGGCCAGGCCAGCGCCAGCACGAGCAGACCAAACAGAAATACCGTCGCCACCACCGCCGGGCGGTTGTCGCGGAACCGCTGCCAGGCGCGGCGGTTCGGCGACTCACCGGTTTCCGGCGCTTGGCCAAGCGCTTGGCCAAGTTGATGTGTTGCGTCAGCCATACTTCACCCGCTTGTCCAGCAAACCATACACGACATCGACCATGAGATTGAGCGTCAGCAACATCACCGAATATAAAATCACCAGACCGACCACCATCGTGTAATCGCGGTTGTTCGAACTGTTCACGAGGAACACCCCGATGCCAGGAATCTGAAACAGATTCTCCACCACGAACGACCCCACCAACAGGTCGGCCAGCAGCGGCCCGCTATACGTCACCACTGGCAGCAGGCCCTCCCGCAACGCATGCCGTAGAATGATCGATCTTTCGCTCACGCCCTTGGCCCGCGCGGTGGTGATGAAGTCCGACTGCAGCGTCTGGCTCATTCCCTCGCGGGCCAATCGCGCCACCTTGCCGGCGAAGTAAGTGCCAAGCGTGACCGCTGGCAGGATCACGTGCCACGGCCCGCCCCAAAGTCCCACCGGGAACATTGGCCACCGAATCCCCAGCAGCACGATCAGCACCGGTCCCAGCACAAACGCCGGGATGCACACCGCGAGGATGGAAAAAAAACTGCCAACGTGATCCTGCCAGCGTCCCCGCCGAAGCGCCGTCCACACGCCCAGCGGAATCCCGATGCCAAGCGCGAAACAAAACGACAACATCCCCAGCGACAACGACACCGGCAACCCTTGCGCGATGATGTCGTTGACCGAGTGGTTGCGATACTTCAGCGACGGCCCAAAGTCGCCCCGCATCAGGCCGCCCTCGAACGCCCGCCACTCGCCGTCCCGCTTTTCAAAGCCAACGCCGATGAACCGTAGATACTGCTGCCACATCGGCTCATCGAGGTGGTACTTGGCCTTGAGGTTGCGCTCGATGTCCGGCGAGGCCGGCGCGCGTTCCTTGTCAAACGGCCCGCCCGGCGCCACGCGCACCAGGCAAAACGCGAGGAAACTGATCACCAGCACCAACGGCACCAGCATCGCCACGCGCCTCAAAAAGTAGGCCAAGCTCACGGCGCAAAACCATGCCCGCGCACCCGCGATGCTGTAAAGAACGGGACACGGAAACGGCTTGGCCAAGCGGGCGCATTGGGCCAATTTGTCCCAACTTTGGCCATTGCAATACTGTGCAACTATGTCCCACTATCATGCGTTTACGATGTTTTTCAGCCGTTTTTAGCGCAAATTGCTTGGCACATGGCTTGCATTAAGTACGGTAGTTGGTTTGAGAGAAACCGTTAACCTGAAAACAGAAAGGAAATGATGATGATGACATGCACGAATCGAAATGCGAATCCGCTGAATGTGTTTGAGGATGTGTTCGGCACCCTGTTCAACGACTCAATCGGGAGCTTGGCCAAGGCCACTCAAGCCGGCGCATGGAGCCCGGCGGTGGATATTGTCGAGTCGACCGACGCCTACACGCTGACCGCCGACCTGCCCGGCCTGAGCAGGGACGACATCAACCTGACGGTGGAGGAAGACGTACTGACGCTGTCCGGCGAGCGCAAGAGTGAGCAAAGCGGGAGCAAGGAGTTCGGCCATCGCTTCGAGCGGGCTTACGGCAAGTTCAGCCGCTCGTTCGAACTGGGCAGCGGCGTGGAGAATGGAAAGATCAAGGCCGAGTTCAAGAACGGCCTGCTCAAGGTCGAGCTGCCGAAGGTCGAGGCCAGCAAACCGTTTGAGGTTTCCATCGCCGAATAATTCGGATTGATTATCACGACAATCCCCAAGGCGGAGCCAAGTGCGGCTCCGCTTTTTTGTCGCTTGGCCAAGCGCTTGGCCGGTGGAAAATTAAATGGAAGACTACCGACCGCGGTCGCGACGCCCGTCGCCGCCGCCACGGTCCCCTCTTCCGTCGCCCCGGCTCCGGCTGCTGTACCGCTCGCGAATCTGCTGTTCGACCCGCTGCCGGTCGGCGGCCGACATGCTGGAAAGCCGCTGCCGCAACTCATCTCCCCGCGAAGATGATCCGCCATCCCGGGAGCGCTTGGCCGCCTCCTTGGCACGTTTTTTCTCGATGGCGGCCTTCATCTCGGCCGCCTTCTTGGCAGCGGCGCTGGAACTGGATGACTTGGAGGAGGAACTTCTCGAGGAGGTTCGGGGCGCCTTGGTCACCGATGTCTTGAAGGCGTCCTCCTTGAAACTCAGGCTGCGCAGGTCACCATACTCACGGATGGTGACTTTTCCCGTCGCCTTGTCGATGGAAACAATCTCGATGCCGTCCTTTTTTTCGCCGGCCGCCAGTTGGAGGTAGTTGGGGGGCTCGGCTTTGTTCTTGCTGTCGATCAGCGCCAGCGCCGCGCGTTCCACCCCATCGTGGCGGTAAATCCCGGTCAGCTTGACGTCCTCGCTTTTCGGGGGTTCGGGTGCCGCCTTCGGTCCGGGCGGCGGCTCACCGGTGAGGTCAAATGCGTTGCGTTTGCTGATGGTCAAATACGGGTTTTCGATCGATCGCACGCTCCCGGCGGACGACAACAAAACGCCCAAGACCGCCACCGCCAACACCGATTTTCCTCCGTTTTTCACCATTTTCCTGATTTCAGGGCCGCAAACCCGACCCGCTGCGACCAACCCGAACACAGGTTAAACGTCATTCCGAGGCAAATTGTTACGGGAAAACCGCGTTATCCGGCCAACAGATGCGATTGTCGGCCCCGGATCGGGACAGTCATCCACCCGCAACCGGCAAAATCAGGGGTTGAATAAATTAAATAGTCAATTTAAAATAAGAACTGTCGTCAGGAGCAACAGCCGCGTCTGGCCAAACTGCCCCGCGATGCCTGGAAGGCGAGAGATTTGATACGATGAAAATACCGTGTTCAAACTGCAATCAAAAGCTGGAGATCCCGGAGGAACTTGCCGGCCAGACCATTGAGTGTCCCGCCTGCAACACCAGCCTGTTGGTGCCGGCATCGGAAGCACCCCCGGCCGGGTCATCACCCACAATCCGACTGTCCTCCCCGAAGGACTCTCCCCGCCCGCCACGGCCCAAGCCCACCCCGGGCGTGGGGGAGTTGAGCGCCCTGAAGAGTTACACGGACGACATCGCGAGACACGGATCCGGCTCCGAGAAGTCGTTGATGTTTGTCCGCTCGCTGATCGGAGGCGCGATCCTCATCGTGTTGATTCTGATCGGGCAGTGGATACGGAGTGATCCATGGGAAAGCTCCACGTTCAAGACTCACCGCAAAATAGTAAGCATCGAATCTACCCTGCATTATTCATCAAAAAAGGTTTTCGGCGACTTAACTTATTGTGTATAAGT